>CALKYH010000038.1 GCA_938003595.1 uncultured bacterium | reverse complement strand
GCCGAGGATGTCCTCTACATCGGCGGCGACTTCACGAAAGTCAACGGCAACCAGACCGCCAAGGGCCTCGCCGCCTGGGACGGCGAAACCTGGACAACCTTCCCCGCGATCGTCGGCTCGGTCTCGGCGCTCGCTTGGTTCGACGACGGGGCGGGCCCGGCCCTCTATGTCGGCGGTGATTTCACCATGGTCGGCGCCCTGCCGGTCACGGGCTTTGCGCGAATCCGCAACGGCGCATGGGAGCCGCTCCAGACGCTCAACGGGGCGGTCCGGTCGCTCCTCGTCGAAGAAGTGCAGGGTGTCTCAACGCTCTTCGTCGGCGGCGAGTTCACCGCCGTGGACAACAGGCCTAGCGCCCGGCTGTTCACCATCGCCTCGGGCGCGGCGGGCCCCTGCCCCGGCGACGCCAACGGCGACAATGTGATCGACTTCCAGGACCTCAACGCCGTCGTCTCCTCGTTCAACGCCCTCAGCGGCGACCCCAATTACAACCCCGCCGCCGACTTCGACGCCGACGGCGATGTCGACTTCGCAGACCTGAATGTCGTGGTCTCGGCGTTCAACAGCGCCTGCTGAACCCCGGCTCGCGGCCCCCATGATCCTCCATTGACGCCCCGCTTCCGGGGACGCTACCCTCGTCGCCCGGGCGCCGGCACAGATCGGCAGAGGGCACGATGGGAGGCGGGGTCATGCAGGGCGGCGGGATTCTCAGCAGGTCGTCGATCGCCGCCGCGGCGCTGGCGCTGTCGATCGGCGCGCTCGCCGCGCCCGAGGGCATGGTCTGGATCGCCGGCGGCGAGTTCACCATGGGCAGCGTCGATCCGCTCGCGCGCCCCGACGAGTCTCCACTCCTCACCGTGCATGTCGACGGCTTCTGGATCGACGCCACCGAGGTCACCAACGCGCAGTTCCGCGCCTTCGTCGAGGCCACCGGCTATGTCACCGTCGCCGAGCGCCCCGTCGATTGGGAGGAACTCAAGGCGCAGGTCCCCGAGGGCACGCCCAGGCCGCCCGACGAGGCCCTCGCCCCCGGCTCGCTCGTCTTCACGCCGCCGGACCACCCCGTGAGCATGGCCGACGCCTCCGCCTGGTGGTCGTGGACGCACGGCGCCGACTGGCGACACCCCGGCGGCCCCGACACCACGATCGACGGCAAGGACAACTGGCCCGTCGTGCACATCGCCTTCGAAGACGCGCTCGCCTACTGCGCCTGGGCCGGCAAGCGCCTGCCCACCGAGGCCGAGTGGGAGTTCGCCGCGCGAGGCGGGCTCGAGGGCAAGGTCAACGCCTGGGGCGACGAGCCCATCGACGCGACCCGCGCCAACACCTGGCAGGGCCGCTTCCCCGTGACCAACACCGGCGAAGACGGCTTCACCGGCGCCGCGCCGGTCAAGAGTTTTCCCCCCAACGGCTACGGCCTCTACGACATGGCCGGCAATGTGTGGGAGTGGTGCTCGGACCTGTACCGTCCCGACGCCTACGCGCGGAACAAGCTCGCCCTCGGGCCCGAGGGCGGCGTCGTCATGAACCCCAAGGGGCCGGGCAAGAGCCTGGACCCGCGCAACCCCCACGCCCCCGAGAGCCGCGTGCAGCGCGGCGGCTCGTTCCTCTGCCACGACTCCTACTGCGCCAGCTACCGCCCCAGCGCCCGCATGGCCACCACGCCGGACTCCGCCGCGAGCCATGTCGGCTTTCGCTGCGTGAAGGACGATCCGGCGCCCTGAATCCGCCCGACGAGTAGTCGCACAATCCTCCGCGGGGACCAGCGCCCGCGCCAACACCAAGTGAAGGAGATCTTCCCCATGCTTCAACGATGGACGACCATCCTCGCCGCCGCCGCGGCGCTCCTGGCGCCCGCCTCCGCGCTCCTGGCTCAGCAGGCCGCCGCGAAGAAGCCCAACATCCTCGTGATCTGGGGCGACGACATCGGCCAGTTCAATGTCAGCGCGTACAACCTCGGCATGATGGGCTACCGCACGCCCAACATCGACCGCGTCGCCCGCGAGGGCGCGCTGTTCACCGACTGGTACGGGCAGCAGTCCTGCACCGCCGGTCGCGCGGCGTTCATCACCGGACAGTCGCCCATCCGCACCGGCCCCACCAAGGTCGGGCTCCCCGGCGCCCCCGAGGGCATGAAAAAGGAAGACCCGACCATCGCCACGCTCCTCCGCGACCGCGGCTACGCGACGGGCCAGTTCGGCAAGAACCACCTCGGCGACCGCGACGAGATGCTCACCACCGCCCACGGCTTCGGCGAGTTCTTCGGCAACCTCTA
>CALKYH010000037.1 GCA_938003595.1 uncultured bacterium | reverse complement strand
TTCATGAACTCGATCAACACCGAGATGGCCACGGGCGGCATCGAGGACAAGAAGCCGCCTTTCGAGGCGGGCGTCAGCCGCAACGCGACGGACTTCCTGCACATCATCGACTGGAAGAAGGCGGAGGCGCTGTTCAAGGCGGGGAAGGCCGAGATGATCAAGGGCTTCCCGGTCATCACGCTGCAGACCTCGATCGCGGAGGGCATCCTGCACATGACGCCCGAGCCGCGCAGCCCGCACGGCGTCGATGTGGCGCCCAAGGGCGACCTGATCGTCGTCTCCGGCAAGCTGGATCCGCATGTGACGGTGTACTCCTTCGAGAAGCTCAGGAACGCGATCGCGTCCAAGAAGTACTCGGGCAAGGACGAGTTCGGCGTGCCGATCCTGGACTTTGACTCGGTCGTCGAGGCGCAGGTGGAAGTGGGCCTCGGGCCGCTGCACACGCAGTTCGGCCCCGACGGGTACGCGTACACCTCGCTGTTCCTGGACTCGGCGGTGGCGCGCTGGACGCTGGGCGGCTCCTACGGCGCGGGCACTCCGGAGCCGGACTGGACGCTCGTCCACAAGACGCCGGTGCACTACAACGTGGGCCACATCGGCGTCGCCGAGGGCGACACGGTGAGTCCGGACGGGAGGTACCTGATCGCGTTCAACAAGTGGTCGGTGGACCGTTTCTACCAGACCGGGCCGCTGCTGCCGCAGAACTTCCAGCTCCTCGACATCAGTGGTCAGGGCGCGGACATGCCGGTGATCTACGACATGCCGATGGGCGTGGGCGAGCCGCACTACGCGCAGATCGTGAAGGCGGACAAGCTCAAGCCGTGGGCGGTGTACCCGGAGATCGGCTGGGATCCGATGACGCAGTCGCTGGATCCGATGGCGCCGAAGGCCAAGATGGAGGGCGTCACGCGCAGCGGCGACACGGCCGAGGTGCGGATGACGGCGGTCCGGAGCCACTTCACGCCCGAGCATGTGCGCGTGAAGCAGGGCGACACGGTCGTGTGGCGGATCACGAACCTGGAGCGCGCGGTGGACGCGACGCACGGCTTCGCGGTGCCGCAGTACAACATCAACCTGAGTCTCGAGCCCGGCGAGACGGCGACGATCGAGTTCGTCGCGGACACGCCCGGCACCTTCCCCTTCTACTGCTCGGAGTTCTGCTCCGCGCTGCACCTGGAGATGGTCGGCTATCTGATGGTGGAGCCCAACTGAGTCCACTGATCCGCCGCGCCGCGGGAACGCGTCGCGGCGGCTTGCCTCGCAACACCCGGCACGGGCCGGACGGCCGAAGGGAGTTCGCCTTGAACATCTCGCTTGTGGATCGCATCATCGGCCCGCGGGTCAGCCTGCAGGAGCGCTCGGCGCACAGCCTGCGGTACGGCGCCCCGGGGTTCCTGCTGCTCGTGGCGCGTGTCCTGCTGCTCGTGTCGCTGTTCGCGCCCTACTGGCACATGGAGCTGCACGCGCCGCAGTACCCGCAGAACCTGACGCTGACGGCCTATGTCAATCATCTGGCCGGCGATGTGGTGGAGATCGACGGCCTGAACCACTACATCGGCATGCGGCCGCTCGGAGAGGCGGCGCAGGTGGAGCGGCGGATCGGCGTGTATGTGATGATTCTCTTCGTCGTCATGCTGGAGATGGCGGCGTACCTGCACAGCCGTTGGGCGGCGCTGCTGGCGCTGCCGGTGATCCTGTTCCCCGGCGTGTTCCTGCTCGATCTGCACCTGTGGATGAGCCACTTCGGGATGAACCTGGATCCGGACGCGCCGCTGTCGAACGCGATCGACCCGTTCGTGCCGCCGATCCTGGGCACGGGCGTCATCGGGCAGTTCAAGACGGTCGCGACGCCCGGAGCGGGCCTGATCTTGGCGGGGTGCGCGTCGGTGGTGCTGGTCTTCTCGCTCTGCTTCCATCGGCGGGCGTACCTGCCGCTGGTCCGGCGGCAGGTCCGAGCCGCGCGCGAGGGGGCGGGTGGGGCGTGATGCGGGCGATCCTCGCCATCGTGATTTCCGGGGGTTTGGCGCTGGTCGCCGGCGCGGCGCCGCGGGCTGTGTCGGAGTTGGCCGCGTTGATCGACGCGGCGCCGGCAGGGACGACGGTGGTCGTGCCGCCCGGGGAGTATCACGGGCGGCTGCGGATCGACAAGCCGATCGTGCTCGATGGCGAGGGCCGTGCGACGATCGACGGCGGGGGGGAAGGCGATGTGATCGAGATCGCGTGCGCCGGGGTGACGGTGCGGGGCCTGCGGATCCGGGGCACGGGCAAGGATGTCTCGAGCGAGCCGGCCGCGATCCGGGCCCTGGCCGGCGAAACGACGATCGAAGACAACCAGATCGACGACGCCCTGTTCGGCGTGGACCTGCGCGAGGCGCCGAACTCGGTGGTGCGGCGGAACACGATCCGGGGCAAGGACCTGGAGCCGGGCCGGCGGGGCGACGGCGTGCGGCTGTGGTGGAGCCACGGGTGCGTGGTGGAGGACAACCGCGTCGATCGGACGCGGGACCTGGTGTTCTGGTACTCGGAGGACCTGACGGTGGCCCGCAACCATGTGACGGGCAGCCGGTACGGCCTGCACTTCATGTACAGCCACAGCACGGAGATTGTCGGCAATGAGCTGACGGGCAACAGCGTGGGCGTGTACCTGATGTACAGCAACAGGATCCGATTGACCGGGAACGTCATGACGAACAACCGCGGGGCCAGCGGCTACGGCATCGGGCTGAAGGACTGCGACGACATCACGCTTGAGGGCAACGCGTTGCTGGCGAACCGGGTGGGGTTGTACATCGACAACAGTCCATCGTCGGTGGACTCGGCGGGCGTCATCGTGCGGAATCTGATCGCGTTCAACGAGATCGGCTTCCTCGCGACGCCGAACACGCACGACAACCGCATCTCGGGCAACGCCTTTGTCGAGAACGAGGAGCAGGCGGCGACGAACGGGCGCGGCGATCTGGCGAGGAACACCTTCTCGGCGGACGGCGCGGGCAATTTCTGGTCGGACTACGCCGGCTTCGACCTGGACGGCGACGGGCGGGGCGATCTGGCGTACGAGCCGCGGAGTCTGTTCAGCTCGCTGATGGCGACACAGCCGAACCTGCGGCTGTTCGTCCACAGCCCGGCGCAGCAGGCGGTGGAGTTCACGGCGCGGGCGCTGCCGGAGTTGCGGCCGTCGCCGATGTTCACGGATCCGGCGCCGCTGGCCCGACGCCCTGCGCTTGACCTGCCGACGGGGACGAGCGAGCGGTCGGCGTGGCCGATGGCAACGCTGGGCGCCGCGCTGGTCGGAGGGGCGGCGATGGTGTGCTTGGCGCTCACCCGGGATGGGCGGCTGCATGTTGGCGAGAGGAGGATCGCATGATCCGCGCAGAGGGCATAACCAAGCGCTTCGGGCGCGTCGCGGCGGTGAGGGACGTCTCGTTCGAGCTGGCCAAGGGCGGCTCGATGGCGCTGTGGGGGAGCAACGGCGCCGGCAAGACGACGCTCATCCGGTGCCTGCTGGGGGTGATGCGGTTCCAAGGAGCGGCGGCGATCGGCGGGGTCGATGTGCGGCGTTGCGGGCGGACCGCGCGGTCGCTGGTGGGCTATGTGCCGCAGGAACTCGCGTTCCACGACGATGCCCGGCTGGGGGCCTCGATGATGTTCTTCGCGGGGCTGCGCCGGGCTGGAGCCGGCGCTGCGGCGGCGTCTCTGGAGATGGTGGGGCTGAGGGGGCACGAGCACAAGCGCGTGCGGGACCTGTCGGGCGGGATGAAGCAGCGCCTGGCGCTGGCGATCGCGATGCTGTCGGACCCGCCGGTCATCGTGCTGGACGAGCCGACCTCCAATCTGGACGCGGCGGGGCGCGGCGAGATCGTCGAGGCGCTGCGCGGGCTGCGGAAGAAGGGCAAGACGCTGCTGTTCGCCTCGCACCGGCCGGACGAGGTCATCGGGCTGGCGGATCAGGTCCTGGTGATGGAGCGGGGCGCCGTGGAGCGCCGGACAACGCCGGCGGAGTTGTGGCCGAGCGCGAAGGGCGTGCAGGTGGTGCGGCTTCACCTGGCGATGGCGACAGAGCAGGCCGCGGCGCAGGCGCTGCGGGAGGCGGGGCACGCGGTGCACCTGAACGGGCACGGTCTGTGCGTGGCCGTGGCCCGGGACCGGAAGGCGGCGCCGATCCACGCGCTGGCGAGAGCGAATATCGAGGTGCGTGATCTGGAGGTGCTGGAGGATGTGACCATGCCGGAGGCCGAATCATGAGCGCTGTTCCGCAGACGGTGGCGATCGAATCGAATCCGAGGCGACGGTCGTACGCGGGCGGGGCCCTGGCGTTCGCGCGGCGGGAGTTCCGCGACGCGATGTCGAGCCGGTGGTTCCTGCTCTACACGATGGCCTTCTCGGCGCTGGCGGTGGCGGTGTCGTTCATGTCGCTGAGCGGGGCGGGGAGCCAGGGGTTCGCCGGGTTCGGCCGGACAACGGCGGGACTGCTGAACCTCATCATGCTCATCGTTCCCCTGATGGCGCTGATCGCGGGCGCTGGAACGATCGCGGGCGAGCGGGAACGCGGCACGCTGCTGTACCTGCTCGCGCAGCCGGTCTCGAGGACGCAGGTGATCCTGGGCAAGTACCTGGGCCTGGCGCTGGCGCTGGTGTGCTCGCTGTGCATCGGGTTCGGCGTAAGCGCGGGGGCGCTGGCGTGGCGGGCGGGCGGCGTGGGGCTGGGGTCGTACGCGACGCTCGTGGGCATGACCTGCGCCCTGGCGCTGGCGATGCTGGCGGTCGGCACGCTCGTCTCGGCGATGTCGCGCCGGACGGGCGTGGCCACGGGCGTGGCGCTGTTCGTGTGGCTCGCGCTGGTGTTCCTGAGCGACCTGGGGCTGATGGCGGGCTCGATCCTGTTCAAGCTGCGCGTGCAGGAGGTGTTCGGACTGGGCGCGCTGAATCCGCTGCAGGCGTTCAAGATGTCGGTGATCGTGAGCATGAACGCGTCGCTGGATGTGCTGGGCCCGGCGGGCGTGTACGCGTCGCAGGCGTTCGGAGAGGGTCTGCCGTGGCTGCTCGGGAGCGTGATCGGCGCGTGGACGATCGTGCCGTTGGCGGTCGCGGTGGGGGCGTTCGCGAGGAGGGGATCGGTATGAACCATCGCGTTTGGCTCTGCGCGCTCGCGGCGGCGGGACTGTCGGGCTGCGGGAGGGGCGTGGAGAGCGGGCCGCCGACCGTGCGGCTGGGCGAGACGCCGTGCGCGCAGTGCGGCATGATCATCAGCGACGAGCGGTTCGCGACCGCGAGCGTGTTCGAGGGGCCGCGTGGTCCGGAGGCGCGGTTGTTTGACGACTTCAACTGCCAGAGGAACTACGAGGCCGAGCAATCCGGCGAGACGGTCGTGGCGAGGTGGTCTCACGATCATTCGAGCTCGGCGTGGATCACGACCGAGCAGGCGTACTTCGTGCGGTCGCCGGCGCTGCGAACGCCGATGGCGTCGGGGATGGCGGCGTTCGGCACGGCGCAGGGCGCGGAGTCCCTGCGGCGTGAGATCGGGGGAGAAGTCATGCGGTTCGACGCCGCGTGGGCGCCGCCGGAGCGGTGAGCGGGAAGGGGGTCAGCGCCGCCGGCGGCCGGCGGAGGCGAGGGCGAGGATCGCGAGCGCGCCGCCTGCGGGCGCAGGGACATTGGCCGGGGCCTGGGTGTTGAAGAAGGACACGACCAGGTTCAGGTCGGCGAAGTCCACGGCGCCGTCCTCGTTCGCGTCGCCGGGCAGATCGTCGCCGAACATGTTGAAGAACGAGACGACCAGGTTCAGGTCGGCGAAGTCCACGGCGTCGTCGTGGTTCACATCGGCGATGTGGCGCACGCCCAGGTCGAACGAATCGGGCGTGACCTCCGTCCACCACAGCAGCAGCGGATCGGCCAGCGCCGGGGCCGTGAGGTCGAGGTCGCCGGTGGCGGAGTCGTAGGTGAGGATGGACCAGCGATCGCCCCAGTCGGGCGTGTAGCTGTCGAGCAGGGTGACCTCGAGCGCGCCGTCGAGCGAGGCGGTCTCGGTGATGGTCAGGCGGTCGCCGTTGGCCGTGCCGTGGGCGGCGAGCTCGATCTCGAGCACGCCGGTCGAGGTCTGCTCGAAGTGGCTGTCGAAGGCCAGCAGGCCGGTGGACATGCCGGGGCTCAGGGTCCCGGAGTTGATGAACAGGCCGTCGCCGCTGTCGATCCGGATCGTGCCCACCCCGGAGAGCACGCCGCTGTTCTCAAAGGTCGTGCGCGTGGCGACGCTGCTGTTGAGCGTGACCGTGCCGGTGGTGTTCATCGTCCACTGACCGGAGTTCAGGACCGAGCCCACGTCGGCGTCGCCGGTGAAGGTCGCGCCGGTGTTGAAGACAGCCTCGCCCGCGTTCTCAAACAGCAGCCCCATGTCGCGCGGCCCGGCGCTGCCCAGTTCGACCAGGAACTGTCCGTCGGCAGCGTTTGTGTAGCGGCCGTTGCCGGCGACGCTCGCTCCGGACTGCCAGGCGCTGTTGATCGATTCGAACCGGAGGACGCCATGGTTCTGGCCTGCGTCGGGCAGCGCGAGCGTCGCCGCGCTGGATCCGCCGCCGCGCACCCAGAGCTCGTGTCCGGCGGTGATGTCGGTGGTCAGGACATTGGCGGCGCCGTCGATGATCAGGGTGTGCTGCAGGCCGGCGTCCGCGGTGAACGCGAGCGTGCTGTTGAGGAACCGGTGGCTGCCGAACACCGCGCCGCCGTCGCCGGTGTACGACGCGCCGTTGAAGCGCATCGACGCGCCGTCGTCCACCTGGACCAGCCCCTGGTTGCGGAAGATCGCGGCGATGTCGCGCAGCCCGCCCGAACCGAGGCCGACGCTGACCACGCCGGTCGAGCCGTTGACCAGCTCGTCCGGACCGGCGCCGATGTTGGAGTCCCAGGCGGAGTTGATCGACTCCATGCGGATCGTGCCCAGGTTCGTCACGGCGTCGCCGTCGGGATTGGACGCGAGCAGCGTGGCGCTGCCCCGGGCGCCGCTGCCCTGGACCCAGACGGTGGTCTGGGGCGAGAGGTTGTCGCGCAGGTCCGTGACGCCCGCGGCGATGACCTCGCCCTCGCTGGTCACGCCCGCGGTGACGCGGATATCGCCGTTGGACACGCGGACCGAGCCGTCCACATCGCCGCCGGTGTAGTTGAAGTAGCCGTTCACGACATCGAGCAGGCCGTCGGCGTTGATCTCGCCCTGGGCCTGGCGGAGCGTGTGGCCGCCGACCGAGGTGAAGCTCAGCGTCTGGCCGACCTCGATATTGATGTCGCCCCGGTTGGTGAAGGTGTACGCGTCGCCGGTGATGGTGCGGCCGCCGCCGGATCCGACGCGGACATCGAGCAGGCCGGTCGTGCCGTTGGTGTAGGTGGAGGCGCCCATGGTGAGCGTGACATTCCAGGCGCTGTCGATGGACTCGAGCCGGATGACGCCCCGGTTGGTCGCGTCGTCGGTGGTCATGGTGGTGACGGCGTTGTTGCCGAAGCCGCCGCCCCGGACCCACAGCTCGTACCCGGAGAGCAGGTCGCCCTCGAACTGGATCAGGCTCCCAACGGCGACCATGGTCGAAAGGTCGCCGCGGAGCGTGGGCGAGGCGATGGTGCGGAGGACCGAGTTCTCGGAGAACGCGTGATTGCCCGAGATGTCGCCGCCGTCGGCGGTGTAATCGGCGACGATGTTGAGGAAGGCGCCGGCGCCGACGACGACCTGGCCCCGGTTGACCATGGCGCCGCGGAACGAACGCTCCCCGCCCGTGCCGATATTGGCTTCGATGACGGCCCCGTCCTGGTTGGTGAGGGTGAACGCGCCGGTGTTGATGCGCGAGCGCCAGCCGGAGTTGATGGACTCCATGCGGATGACGCCGCGGTTCTCGGCGTCGGCGGTGAGGCCGATGTCGGCGTGGTCGGTGTCGCTGTTGCCCTGCACCCAGATGGTGGTGAGCGTGGAGGAGTTGTTGGTGATGGTCGTGGCGGAGGTGGCCTGCACGACGCCGGCGCCCGCGGTGGAGACGATGTCGATGACGCCGTCGTCCACGCGGACCACGCCGTCGATCGTGCCGCCGGTGAAGGAGAAGTCGGCGCCGAGGAGGCGCAGCTCGCCCGTGGCGTTGATCGAGCCGGCCTGCTGCTCGAAGGAGTAGGGCGTCGTGTCGGAGACGGTCAGGCGAGTCCCGGCGCCGATCGACAGCGCGCCCTCGTTGCGGAACGAGCCGACGAAACTGCGCGTGCCGCCCGTGCCGGCGTTCACTTCGAACAGGCCGTCCGCGGCGTTGTGGAACATGCCCCCGGACCCGTTGAGCGTGACATTCCAGCCCGAGTTGATGGACTCCATGCGCACCACGCCGTGGTTCGAGAGGCCGTCGTCGAGCATGAGCGTCATGTGGCCGCCGGCCGAGGCGCCGCGCGCCCAGAGCGTGGTGCTCGCCAGGTTGTCGGTGACCAGCGTGTTGCCGGCGCCCTCCAGGTGCAGCGTCGCGCCGCCGCCGGCGGAGGCCGAGACGGAGATCGTCGAGTTGAGGAACCGGTGCTGGTCGCCGATCTGGCCGCCGGCGGCGTCGAAGTTCACGCCGGTGAGCACGACGAAGGCGTTGGTCACGATGTCGCCCCGGTTGATGAGGGAGCCGCCCGAGATGGTGCGGGAGCCGCCGTTGGCGTTGACCTCGAGAACGCCCGAGGCGGCGTTGTCGATCACGCCGCCGGCGCCGATCGTGATGTTGGAGTTCCATCCGGAGGTGACCGCCTCCATGCGCAGCGTGCCCTCGTTGGAGAGAAAGCTGTTGACCGTCATCGTGGCGTGCCCGCCAGCGCTGGAGCCTGCCACCCATAGCAGTCCGTGGTTGTCGCTGTCGGCGTTGAGCGTCGTCAATCCCCGGGCCTGGAGCATGCCCGCCGCGCCGATCTCGAGCACGCCGGCGCCGCCGACCGTCGAGCTGCGCGATTCCATGGCGCCCGCCGTGATCGCGAGCATGGAGCCGAGATCGATCATGCGGCTCTGCGCGAACAGCATCGCATCGGCGGCGTCGAGGGTGAGGGCGTCGATCGCGAGATCGACATCCATCGTCACGGTGTAGACGCCGGCCAGGTCGATCAGGGCGGTGTCGTCGGCGGCGCTGGGGGCGCCGGTGGGCGTCCAGAGGGTGGTGTTGGAGAACACGCCGCTGGCGGCGGTGTTCCAGGTGTAGTCCGTCGCGGCCGCGCCGGCGCCGACGCCGAGGCCCGCGGCGGCGAGGAGGAGTCGGGGAGCGAGGGCGGACCGGTAGCGCGAAGCGCCGTAGGTGCGGGTGGGGTAAGGCATCACAACCTCTCCTCTTGCGGAATGGAACACTGACTCGGCCGGTTGGCGTCGCGGCGCTGTGCGTGGCCGCGGCCAGAAACTAAGCCAATCCGGGCCCTGCCGCAAGCAAAAACCGCCGATTCTGGGGTGTCTTCCGGTCCGATCGGTTCCGGGGCGGCGATATGCTGGGCCCGGATCGGCCCCGTGGCGGAATGGGATACGCAGCGGACTTAAAATCCGCGGCCCCGCGAGGGGCGTGTGGGTTCGACTCCCACCGGGGCCATTCTCTGAATCAACGGCTCCGCAGCGTCGGCTCGCCGCAGGGATCGCCGCCGAGGGTCGGTTCCGGCTCCTTGCACGGCTTCATGCCGCCGGGGCAGACGGTGTTGAACTGGCTCACCACCATGTTCAGGTCGGAGAAGCCGATCTGGCCGTCGTAGTCGATGTCGACGGCGGCGTCGAACAGGGCCTCGCCGGCTGTGGTGTTGAAGCGACTGACGACCTCGTTGAGGTCCGCGAAGCCGACGAAGGTGTCGCCGTTGATGTCGGCCACGCAGGGCTGCGGAACATTCTGCTCGAGAAACAGGATCGACTCGGGGCTGGGGCAGCCCAGAGCGATCCGACGCAGGGTGGCCCGGGGTATTTCGTATCGGAGATTCGCCCAGTCGTTGTACCCGAAGAGTTCCTCCTCGGGCGACGGGTTCCCGACGCCGCTGATCATCGCGTCCGGCCCGATGAAGTTCAGGTCCTGGATCGTGAGGCCGAACACCTCGCCGGAGTAATCGAAATCAGTGGGCGTTCCGCTCAGTTTGACGAGGCGGAACGAGCGACTCTCCTCAGGTCCGACGCCGTAGGGCATGTATGTCGACCGGTACAGCGAGGATTGGATGCCCGCGGCCTCGTCCAGAGCCACCTCGTTGATCGTGGGCAACTCCTCGCGGCTGAAGTCCAGCCGCCAGTATGGCGAGTTGTACGGCAGCCGGTTCGCCATCGTGTAGTTCATGATGCTGACATAGTTCGGCTTGCCCTGGACGCCGTCGTAGCCGCCGTGGTCCAGGTCGAGCGTGTGGCCGAGTTCGTGCATGAAGGTCGCCGCGGCATCCTCGATGGGGGACTTGGCGTTCGCCGCCGCCATATCGATGACAAAGTTCGCACCGTGAAGATCGGCGATGCCTAGATACCCTCCGCTATTGTTCGGGAACGCCAGTCCGTCGTACGCCACGCAGTAGCGGAACGCTTTCGCCTTGGCTTCCAGCAGGGCGCCGGCGTCGGGGTCCCCACGCTCCAGGACCGTGCCGAAGTGATCCTCCCTCACTGCGTAGAAGTCGCTCGGGAAGTCGTTCGTCGGGGCATCGGCGTTAAGAGCGATGTTGGTCTCGTCCAGCAGAACATGGAGCGTGATCCCCGACGTTCCGTCCGGATACGACACCGGCGCCTGCGCGAACGCGGCGACAACCAGCGCCGCCGATTCCTGGGGGAACGGGATGATGCCGGAGTCCACCTCGACATAGAGGTCCTTTCGATCAGGATCAGCTCCAGGGAGCATGTATCGCCGCTCCACGCCCTTGGCGTCGGTGAAGGGGACGCCGTTGATCTCCCAGTCGTTGGGGAGGCCGTCGCCGTCGCGGTCGGGATCCTCATCGCGGAGCTTGCAGCGGAACAGGCGGAGTTCGTTCACGCTCGGGTCGATGCCCAGGCCGAGGATCCATCCGCGCTCGCTGCCGGCGACGACGAACTCGATGTTGGGCGTGTAGCCCAGGACGGGCGCCGCCAGGTCTCGGAGCATGGAGCGCGTCTCGCCCCGCTGCACCCAGACGGGGCGGGGGAGCTGGTTGGTGAAATCCATGCCGACCACCTGGCCGGCGCGCGTGACGGATCGCGCGACGGCGGTGAGGGCGTCCGGATCGCGCGGATACACATGGCCCTCGCCGTCGATGTAGGCGAACGCCTTGCTGCTGGCGCCCTGATCGTTCAGGACCTCACCGGCGAAATCGCCCTGCTCGGAGACGAAGTGGATCTGGAAGAAATCGCCGCCGAACGAGCCGAGGTTGACGATCGGCTCGGCGCCGTTCTTCATGAAGAAACCCGTGTTGCCGGCGTTGTTGAGGCCGTAGATGCGGCCCTCGGCGTCGATCCCGCGCGGGCGGAAGTCCTGCTCGAGGATCGTCATGTCGCCAGCGCTACTGATGCGGAAGGCGTGCCCGGGGTGCACGGAGGAGTTGGCGAAGTAGCGTCCGACGATCGTGCCCGCGTTGTTGATGCCGGTCCATTCGGCGCCGCTCGTGCCGAGCATGAAGGAGGCGGGCCCGTCGAGGCGGAAGCCGCTGGCCTGCAGGGACCCGCCCGCCGGCCGGATGCCGACGGCGGTGGGGCTGTCGTTCATGTCGAGGGTCGAAGGCAGGATGGAGCTGGTGACCGCGCCGAAGGACGGCGAGACCTGGCCGTTGACCCAGATCGCAACGCCGGCGGTGGTGCGGCCCGCGAAGTCGCCGTGGTTGTTCATGACGAAGTTGCCGACGAAGGCGGGGTTGAACGCCGGAAGCCATTCGAACAGCTCCACCTCCGCGGCGGGCTGGCCGGCGGCGCTCGCGCTCGCAAGGACCGCCAGGGGGAGGCAACGAATGAGAGCCCGCAGCGGGGCGAGGCGAATCGATTGCGGCATGGGGGGTGTCTGCCCTTCTTCAGTGCAGGGGACGGTCGTTCAGACCGCTGGTCGAACGACCGGGCCGTGTCCCGAGCAAGCACTCACAATGTAGTGCATCCATTCGCGCCGCCAATAGAAATCTCGAGATTGCGTTATCGGGATCGCCGGGCGCTGTCGGTGAAGGGGCGGGAACCCCTAGGCATGACCGCCCGCCGCCGGCTTGGCGTGGCGCTGGCGGTCGTGCCGGATGGTGAGCGCCGCGAGCATGGGCATGGCGTCCTCGACCAGGCCTCGTGTAATGGGGAACGCGTCGCCGAAGGTCTCGAGCATCCAGATGCGCATGGTCATCGCGACCTCTTCGTCGGAGTACTCGCCGGGGCCGTCGTGCGCCTGGTGGTGCCAGGGAAACTCGGGCGTGGAGTGTCGGCCGCCGTAGTGCAGCGTGGCGGAGCCGTCCTCGCGGACCTGCGTCTCGATGAAGAAGGTTTCGGCGATCTTCTGGGGTTTGGGATCGTCGAGGTCGGACTGCGCCCACTGGGGCGCCGCCGAGTGGGGCTTCCTGTCGGCAAAGTCGAGCAGACGGATCCGCATGTCGCGCCTCCCGCCGGCCGGGCGGCCTCCTGGTCCGGGGCTGGCTCGCCGGCAACTACCCACGCCGTCGTCGATGAGCGGACGGCTGCGGAAAGTATGCGCCGGGACCGCGCCGGACGCCAGCGGGGCTCTCAGCCGACGATGTCCGGGAGCCGCTCCAGGCCCGCTGTGAGGACCTCGGGGCCGTCTCCGGTGATCAGGACATCGTGCTCGTGGTGGACGGAGAGGGACCTGTCGGCGGTGACGATGGGCCAGTCGTGCCCGCCGAAGCCCAGGCGCTTCTGGGAGGTCTCGCCCGTGCCGACCGCGATCATGGGCTCCACCGCGACGAGCGTGCCGGGCGTGCAGGGCGTGTGCGCGTCGGCCCACTCACCGGGCGATATGGGCAGCGTGTTGGAGACATAGGGGCGCGCGTGCAGCTTGCGGCCGTAGCCGTGTCCGCCGAGGCCGCGCACGAGATGGAAGCCGCACTCGCCCTCGGCGTAGCCCTGCACCACGCGGGCCCATTCGATGTAGGAGTTGCCGGGGCGGAGCGTCTGCACGCCGCGCTTGAGCGTCTCCCTGCCGCAGTCCATGAGGCGGCGCGCCAGGGGCGAGGCCTCCTTGAACGCGTAGGACCACGCGGCGTCGCCGACCCAGCCTTTGTAGAACACGCCGATGTCGATCTTGAGGATGTCGCCGGGCTTCATGGGCGCCGAGTAGAAGCCGACGGTGCCGTGAACGACGCACTCATTGACGGACAGGCACGCGTGGCATGGGTACGCGGGCGAGCCGGGCACGCGGTAGCCCAGGAACGCGGAGCGGCAGCCCAGGTCGTCGAGCGTTCTGGCGACGAATGCGTCGATCTGCGCCAGGGTCTGGCCGACGCGCAGGAAATCCACCAGGCGCTCGTGCGTCTGGACGACTTTGTGCGCGGCCTCTCGTGCGAGGTCCGCCTCGGCGCTGGTGACCTTCGGGATCATGAGGGCGGGATGATAGACGGTCGATCGGCGGGGCACGCCGAGTTCATGATCCGGCGTCCGGCTTGACGATCTCGCCGGTGCAGACCACCAGCTCCACGGGGTCGCCGCCGAACTCGTAGGCCAGCTGGCGCTCGTCGCGGTGGCGGA
>CALKYH010000036.1 GCA_938003595.1 uncultured bacterium | reverse complement strand
ACGGCGCCGTGACCTTCGACGACCTGAACATCGTGCTGGGCTCGTACAACCAGCCGTGCCCGTGAGGCGGATGCTCCGGCGCGTTCCAACGAAAAAGCCCGGCGGCTCGCATGGGCGCGCCGCCGGGCCAGAGTGGGTTCGTCAGCGTCGGCTGTAGTGCCGACGGGGGTGGGCCTCGACCAGGCACGCCAGGGTCTCGGCGGCGCGGGAGCAGTCGCCCAGCTCGATGGCGTCCTCGATCGCGCGCCGTGCCTTGAGCTCGCGCCCGTCGAGGTAATGGGCCGCGGCGAGCATGAAGTGCGCGTCCGGGTCGCGCCGGTAGTGGTCGGCGATGTCGTCGTAGCGGTCCGCGACGCACTCCACGACATCATCCAGGTCGCGGACATCCGGCAGGCAGAAGCCGCGGGGCGCCAGCTCGAACGCCGTGCGCATGGCGCGCACGGCCGAGGCGTGGTCCTCCAGTACGGCGAACGACAGCGACAGTCCGAACCAGGGCGCCGCGTCCTCGCAGCGCTCGCGGGTCAGGTCCGCGAACAGGCGCTGGGCCTCGTAGGCGCATTCGCCCGCGAGCAGGTCCCACGCGCGGCAGAGGCGCTGCTCGTAGGACTCCCGCTGGCGATGCTCGACGCCCCACGACCATCCGCCGGGGCGGGAGTCGTAGCGCGGGGCGTTGTGCCGGGGAGCGGGCGTGTCGCGCGGGCCGCAGCCGGAGGCGTAAACGGCGCCGGGGTAGCCGACGGGGGCGCCGGTGGAGATGACGATCCGGAAGCCGTCCGCGAGCGACGCGGGGGCGAGGATCGAGCCGGCGAGCAGGGCGAGTGTGGAGTAGCGAGCGGCGTTGCGCATGGCGTGGCTCCTTCTGTCCGCTCGGGCGCTGCGCCGGAACCGTCCAGTCGTTCCCGGCGACGCCCGACGGGAAATGGACGCGGCGCCGCCCCGGGCGGTTCCGCGGATTCCATGCCGGTCGGATTCAGATGTCGGAGGTCAGCGGCGCGGGGCCGATGGTGGCCAGCGTCATCGTGCCCAGCGTCCGCCGGGCGAGGTAGTCGTTGACCATCTCGGGGGTGACCGCCTCGATCTCGGCCGTCAGGTCGGTCAGGGAACGGGCGCGACCCAGGCGTCGCCAGTCCGCCGCCAGCGCCGCGGCCCGGGCGTCGGTGGACTCGCCGGACATGACGATGCGGCTCTTGAGCCCGGTGACGGCGCGCTCGAACTCACCCTTGTCGACGCCGCCGCCGGCGCTCGCGTGGCCGCAGATCCGGCGCAACTCGCCGAGCATGACATCGAGGGTCTGCTGGGCGCGCTCCGGCGTGGTGCCGGCGTAGGCGACGACGCGCCCGAAATCGCGCTCCGTCGCGTAGGAGGCGTAGACGGAGTAGCACAGCGAGCGCTTCTCGCGGACCTCGGTGAAGAGGCGTCCGGACATGCCGCCGGAGAGCACGGCGTTGACGATGCGCTCCAGCCGGGCGTCGGGGCTTGGCTCGGCCGGGCCGTCGTAGGCGAGCGCGATGTGGACCTGGTTGGTCTCGTCGGTCTCGTGGTGCGCGCCGCGCTCGGGCTTGGCGGGCCGGGCGACATCCGGCGCCTTGCCTTTCCAGCCCTTGAGCAGTTTCTCGAGCTGCGGCGCGACCTCGTCCATCGTCGCGGCGCCGGCGATCGCCAGCACGGCGCCCTCGGGCCTGGCCTGTTCGCGCCAGCCCTCGACGAGCATGTCGCGGTCGAGCGCCTCCAGCCCCTCGATCGTGCCCAGGCCGGAGCGGTTCAGCGGCGCCGGGGCGTGCTTCTGCTTGAGCAGGATCGACACGCGCTCCTGCGGATCGTCCGCGAGGGACTCGATGGACTGGATGCACAGGTCCCGCACGGGCTCGATGGACGCCTCCTCGAAGCGGGGCCGGAGGACCATGTCGGCGATCAGGGGCAGCGCCTCGCCCAGCCGGGCGCCGAGCATGGTGGAGGACAGCGCCAGGTTGAAGGTGTAGGTCTCGGTGCCCTTGGAGGCGCCCAGCGCGTCGAAGGCGTCGGCCTGGGCTTTGGAGTCCAGGTCCCCGGCGCCGCGGAGCAGCAGGTGCTCCCACATCGTGCTGCGGCCCTGAAATTTTTCGGGATCGGTCGCCGACCCGGCGGGCAGCGCCCAGAGCAGTCCGACGGATCGGACCGAGGGGATGTGCTCGACGATCAGCGTGAGGCCGCAGGACAACATGCGGACTTCGATGCGGCTCATGAACGGCTCCGAGATCGTGTGGTGACCATGGCGAGCCGCGAGTGTACGGAGCCGGGCGGGCGCCGGTGCGCGCGGGAGAACGGAATTGCCTCCGGGGCGGATCGTGAACGCGGAATCCGGCCTGCGGTGCGGGTTTACGACGAGGTCGCGGCGGGCGTCGGCGGGCGGCGCCGCGCCGTCGGTCGGGCGGCTGCGCCCGGCCGATCGCCCGGCGCGCGCCGGCGGCGCGCTCGCTCCGCGCCGTGTTGATCGGACGCCACACGCGACCTCTCGCGCCGCGCCGAACGCGGCGCCGACGACGCTCGGAGCGCCCTCTCGAGCGCCGCGCCGGAGGCCGTCCGAACCCGTCGAGACGCCGGCGCTCGGGGGGCGCGCCGGGGAAGGTTTGGGGGTTGTGTGGAGACTTGAGATGAAATGTGCCGATGATCGCGGTAGACTCGATCTCCAATGGCGAGGGCTGCGAAGTGGCGCTGCTCGCCGAGATGGGTTCCTCTGCCTTGCTCCGACGTCGATAGAGGAGTCTGAATTATGGCTAAGAAGAAGCGTGCCACGAAGAAGAAGGGCGGCAAGAAGAAGGCCGCCAAGAAGGGCGGCCGCAAGAAGGCTGCCAAGAAGTCCTCGAAGAAGAAGGCCACTAAGAAGCGGGCCTCCAAGAAGAAGGCCGGCAAGAAGAAGGCCAAGAAGAAGGCCGCCAAGAAGGGCGGCAAGAAGAAGGCCGGCAAGAAGAAGCGCCGCGCCAAGAAGAAGGCGTCAGCGATGATGCCCCCCATGTTCTGAGTTCGTCTGCAGCAAGTGACCCGGGCGAGTCGCCCGAGGTCTTCAGCGCCACCGACTTCCTGCGGGGCCGACCGACTGGTCGGCCCCGCGGTCGTTTTGCCGGTCGGCGATTCGCCGCGTACAGTCCGATTCGTCGTCCCGGGACCACCCCCGACCGCCCGCCGCACCCCGGCACGCGGCCGGGCCCGCCGGACGGTCAGTTCCCAGGCCCCCCTCCCGCGCGAGGCCCCGAATGCCCCACGTGATCGCAGAACCCTGCATCGGCACCAAAGATGTCTCCTGCGTCGATGTCTGCCCCGTCGACTGCATCCACCCCACCAAGGCCGAGACCGCCGACTTCGAGAAGCACGAGCAGCTCTTCATCGACCCGGACACCTGCATCGACTGCGGCCTGTGCGTGGACGAGTGCCCGGTCAAGGCCATCTTCCCCGAGGAAGACCTGCCGGCCGAGTGGAAGAAGTATGTGCAGATCAACCGGGACCACTACACGGGCTGAGCCCGCCGGTCCCAGACCTCGCCCACCCCGGAGCCTTCGCCGGCCCGGGCCGCGCGGTCAGTCCTGATCGTCGTCGCCGCCCATGAGCTCCTCGTCGGTGCGTTCGCGCCGGGAGGACTTCACATTGGCGGGGGCGTCGGGGCGCTCGGACCAGTCCTCCGCGGCGGGGAGGTTCAGCTCCGAGGGCATGGTCTTGCGATAACCGAGCAGCCGGATGACCTCGAGAACATCCGTCCAGGCGGGGAAGGTCTTGCTGTTGACCCGCTTGAAGGCCTCGATGGCCTGCACAAAGAGGAACTGCTCGCGGTTGAGTTCGCCCTCTTCCGCGGCGCGCATGAAGTCCGACAGGCGCCGCCCGGGCCCGCGCCGACGCTCCAGGCCGGTGACCTCCGGGGCGTTGGGGTCGTCACGCCGGTCCACGCCGCTGCGCCGGTCCACAACGCTCTCGCGCCGGGTCGGGCCCCGCTGGTTCTCGGACTTGGTTTCCTTGTCGTGCTCGGTCATGGGTCCGTCTCCCCTGTGGGGGCTCGCCTCGCGACGGCCTGAACCGAGGATTGTCGGCGACCGGAGGGTCGGACTTGAGGGTCCGGCCCGTGCGCCCCGCCGCGCGGGGCGCGCCGTCGGGTGTCAGAGCTCGTCGTCCTCGTCGAAGTCTTCCTCGTCCTCGTCGTCGTCGTCGAACTCGTCGTCGTCCTCGAACTCGTCGTCGTCGAGGAACTCGTCCTCCTCGTCGTCGACCCAGTCCTCATCATCGTCGTCGACCCAGTTCTCGTCCTCGTCCTCCTCCTCGTCCTTCATCAACGGCGCCGCGGCCCCGTCGAACAGGGCGAGAACCTCGCCGGCGAGCACATCGTCGTCGTCGGCCTCGAGCACGGCGACGCCGCCGCCGGGGTTCCAGCCGAGAAGGTCCGTGTCATTCAGGTCATCGAAACTGGCGAGGATCTGGCTCATAAAGGCCTCTTGGGTCCATGCGTGTCTGTGCTCTCCGAGCCCCACCGCCCGGCGGCTGGCCGGTACACTACAGCCGCTCGTCCGGGTGTCAAACGGTTCTCGCCGGAACATTTCGGCCGAATCGGATGGATCGACGCGACGCCCTCCCCGGGCGGCGAGCGACCAGCGCTGGAACATCCGCGGCCCGTCGCCGCGCCGCCCTCGGGACCCTCCCGGAGAACTCGCCAGGCATGCCCGATCCCAACGACCCTCAGCCCTACGCGAACAACCCTGGAACCCCCGGCCAGCCCGAGTCGCTCCAGCCCGTCGCCGCCATCGCGGCCGCGGCGCTCCCCGGTCTGGGTCATGTGGTCCTCGGCGAGCCCAGACGGGGCCTGCTGATCGGCGTGGGCATCCTCAGTCTCTTCTTCGGGGGCATGCTCGTCGGCGGCATCGACGCCATCGACCGGCGCGAGGACTTCTGGTGGTTTGTCGGTCAGGCCGGCGTGGGTCCGGTGGCCTTCGGCGTGGACTGGGCCCACCAGAACCTCATCAAGGTCGAGGACGAATCCGCCCCCGGCGGCCGGCGCTCGGCGTGGCCGGATGAGAACCCCAAGGCCCAGAAGTCTCTCGGGCGGCTCAACGAACTGGGCGCGCTGTTCGCGACGCTGGCGGGGCTGCTGAATGTGATCGCGATCATCGACGCCGGCTGGCACACGCCGCGCCGGCGCAAGGGAGGCGCCCGATGAGCGCCCTCGCGACCCACCTGCCGATGACGACGCTCGCGTGGCGCCCGTTCCTGGACCCGCTGCCGAGCGCGATGCACGAGTACTGGTGGCTGCTGCTGGTTCCCTTGGCGTTCCTGATCGCCTGGTCCTACAAGGCGGTGCGCCTGGCGAGCGTGGAGCCGTTCGTGGGCCACTTCCTGCCGCGGGTCTTTGCGATGACGGCGCAGATCATCCTCGGGGTGGTGGGGATCGGGCTGGGGATGTACCTGTTCATCGAGATCGTGGCGCCGCGGCTCT
>CALKYH010000035.1 GCA_938003595.1 uncultured bacterium | reverse complement strand
ACGATCAGGTCGTCGAAGCCGTCGCCGTTCACATCCCCCGCGCCGCTCACGGAGAGGCCGAACCGGTCGCCGGCCGAATCGCCGTTGATCGGGAAGTAGGGCAGATGCACAACGCCCGCTCCCGCGCTGGCGACCGCCAGAAGGGACGCGAACACGCCGCACGACATTGAACGCATGGGATCTCCTCGACCGCGATGGGCGCAGGGCCGCGACCGCGGCGCTCGGCCGGGCCACGGTACCACGGGATCGAGAGGTCTCCAAGAGGAATCCGGCCCGTCGGCGAGCCTGAGAAACCCCCAACCCTCACCGCGCCAGCCCCGCGCCATGGCACGGGCCCGGCGGAGTCACGCCCGGGCGGGGGCGCCTCGGTCACTGGGCTCAGGGCGCGCAGCTCGTGTTGAAGTTGCTGATGACCAGGTTCAGGTCGGCGAAGTTGGACTGAATGTCGCCGTTGGCGTCGCCGGGACAGAGCACGGCGAGGACGGCGCTGAGCGCGACCGTGCCGCAGGCGTCCGAGATGCGCACGGTGTAGTGGCCGGTGTCGGCGCGGGCCGCGGCGGCAAGCGTGAGCGACGGCGTCTGCGAGCCGGACACGCCGGGCGCATCGGCGAGCGGCGCGCCGTCGCGCAGCCATTGGAACGCCAGGCCGGCGGCGTTCGCCACGCCCACGGTCAGCATGGCCGGTGCGCCCTCGGCGACGATGGTCGGTTGAGGCGCGCTCGTGACCTCAACCTCATCGAACGACAGCTCCCACAGCGCTGCGCCGGCGGGCGAGCGGCCGCGCAGGACATGGCGGCGGCGGGCCGAGTCGTAGACGAGGCCGTATTCCGCGTTGATCGGACCGGCGCCGGGGGCGTTGAGCTGCGTCCACTGGGCGCCGTCGAACTGCCAGGTGTCGTCGAGGTACGAGCCGTTCGGGGCATAGCCGCCCCAGAGGAGGATCAGGTCCCGGTCGGCGTCGTACGACATCTGGTGATACGCGCGGGCCGGCGGCCCCGGGATCTCGAGCCGACTCCAGTTGGCGCCGTCCCAGAGCCATGTCTCATCCAGCGGCGCATTGGGCGTGGGGAAGCCGAAGCCGCCGAACATCATGATCTGCTGGATGCCCTCGTGGTACACCATCGCCGCACCGTCGCGGGGCGACGGCCGGAAGGCGGGGTTGCGCTGGGTCCAGTTCGCTCCGTTCCAGATCCAGGTGTCGTTGAGGTCGTTCTTGTCGTCCCAGCCGCCGAAGAGCACGACCTCGCTCCGCGCCGCATCACAGGCCATCGCATGCCAGGCGCGCGGCGTCGGGCCCGGCCCGTTGCGCTGAGTCCATGCGCTCCCGTCCCATGTCCATGTGCCGTCGTAGGGGAGGATCGCGCCCGATTCATAGCCGCCGAACAGGACGCACTCCTCGCGCGCGCCGTCGTAGGTCATGGTGGGGATCACGAGCGCCGGCGGGCCGCTGACCATGCGCTGCGTCCATCCGGCGGCGCCGTAGGTCCAGGTCTCGTCCTGCCAGACGCCGCCGGCATTGCGTCCGCCGAACAGCACCGCCTCCTGAGAGGCCTGGTCGTAGGCGAATCCGAAGCCAAATGCCGAGCTGGGTCCTGTGGCGCCGGTCGCCCATCCGCAGGCGCTGCCCGCCCGGGCGACGGGGATGATGACGGCGGCGGCCGCCAGCGGAAACGCGAACGCACGGAAGATCGGCATGCGGCTCCTCCTTCGGCGGGCCAGGACCGGGCCCGCGGTCGGAACGAATTTACCGTCAGCCCGCCTTTTCCAAAACGCCCTTGCCGCCATTTCCCGGGTCGAGGGCGCTATCCTCTCGACCCCCCGAACGAGAGCAGAAAGGACCCGTCCGATGGAAACCACCCTGATCATTCTGAAGCCCGACGCCGTGCAGCGCGGCCTCATGGGCCGCATCATCAGCCGCTTCGAGGAGAAGGGCCTGCAGATCGTCGGCTGCAAGCTCATGCAGATCCCGATGTCGCTGGCCGAGACGCACTACAAGGACCACAAGGGCAAGCCCTTCTACCCCGGCCTCGTCGGCTTCATGACGAGCGCTCCCGTGATGGTCATGGCGGTGCGCGGCCTGGGCGCGATCGCGGTCGCCCGCAAGATGATGGGCGCGACCTTTGGCAGCAAGGCCGAGCCCGGCACGATCCGCGGCGACTTCGGCGTGTCGAACTCGTTCAACCTGATCCACGGCAGCGACTCGCCCGAGGCCGCGGCCCG
>CALKYH010000034.1 GCA_938003595.1 uncultured bacterium | reverse complement strand
GACCATGCGCTCGTTGAAGAGGATGCGGTTGTCGAGCTTGGCGAAGCCGTGGCCCTCGTCGGGGAAGTAGAGCAGCTCGGGGTTGAGGCCGCGCTTCTGCAGGGCGACGGCCAGCTGCATGGCCTCGCCGACGGGGACGCGCGGGTCGTTGAGGCCGTGGGCGATCATCATGGGGCAGAGGATCTCGTCGGCGCGATGGATGGGCGAGACGGAGTCGAGGAACTCGGGGTCGCTGAGCGGGCCGTACTCGGCCTCGCGCAGGGCGCGCCGGTAGCCGCGGGTCTGCTCGAGGAAGGTGCGCATGTTGGTGATGCCCACGACATTGACGGAGGCGCCGAAGACATCGGCGCCCTCGATGACGGTGGCGACGGACATGAACCCGCCGTAGGACCCGCCGTACGCCGCGATCTTGTGCGGCTTGGCGTAGCCCTCCTTCACGAGCCAGCGTGCGGCCTCGGCGCCGTCCTTCACGCTGTCCCAGCGCTTCTTGTAGTTGTCCATCATGTGGTAGTCGCGCCCGTAGCCGACGGAGCCGCGGACATTGGGCAGCAGCACGCCGTAGCCCTGCGAGACCAGGTACTGCGAGGTGCGGTCGAATCCGGGTCGGCTCTGGCCCTCGGGGCCGCCGTGGAAGTTCACGACGAAGGGGATGGGCGTGCCGGGGGTGTAGTTCTCGGGCAGGTACATGAACGCGGGGATCTCGAGGCCGTCGAAGGAGCGGTACTTCACCAGCTTGGGCAGCAGGAAGGTGTCGAGATTGATCGGCTCGCTGTCCACGCGCGCCGTGATGGCTCGGGCCTTGCCGGCGGGGCCGTCGGCGGGGATCTCGCACGCGTAGGTGATGCCGGGCGTGCGGGCGTTGGTCACCGACCAGGCGAGCAGGTTGCCGCGCAGGTCGGAGGGGAACACCATGCCCTCCTCGATCGCGGGCATCGCGACCTCGGTCATGGAGGGCAGTCGGAAGACGCGCATGCGGGAGTAGCCGTCCTCGTTGTGGCTGACGGCCATGATCGTGCGCTCGCGGTTGACGCCGGCGCCGTCCACCTCGAACGCCGACAGCGCCGGCAGGACCTCGGTGATCGCGCTGCCGGTCTTGGCGTCGCGCCTGTACAGGCGGACCAGGCCGTCCCTGAAGTCGGATTCGAAGAGGATGGCGGTCTCGCCGGGCAGGTAGCCGACCAGGCCGTTGGAGGAGGGACTGCTCTCGTCGGTCGCGCTCAGATCGGTGAGCTTGCCGGTCTTGGTGTCCAGCTCGTAGATCCGCGAGTCGGAGATGGACTTGTAGCGGCTCACCAGGGCGCGAGAGCCGTCGTGCGTCACATCGCCGGCGCCCCAGGAGCCCTCCTCCGCGAGCAGTTTGTGCGACTGGCCGCTGGCGATGTCGTAGCGGTAGATGTGGAAGTCGTTCGGGCTGGCGTCGTTCGCGGTGTACAGGAACCCGGAGGAATCGTGCAGCCAGGTGTTCACGCCGTAGCGCACGGCGGGGTTCTGCAGGATGGGCTTGATGGCGTCGGTCGAGGTGTCGAGCAGCCAGACATTGGTGTCCTCGTTGCCGCCGACCGCCGCGGACAGCGTGATCCACTTGCCGTCCGGCGAGAGCGAGTAGCTGGACAGCCCGTCCTGGTAGTCGGTCAGGCGCTTGGCGGGGGCGTCGAGCGCGGCGCCGGGGGCGCGTCGGTAGAGCTGGTTCACGCCGTCCGGCCAGTCGCGGAAATACACCGCGCCGTCGGGCGCGATGGACACGCTTCCCGGGGTTCGGATCGAGAGGAACTGCGCGATGGTGGGGGCCTCGGGGCTCGCCGCCGCCGCGCCGGTCAGCGCGAGCGAGGCGAACAGAGCCGCGGCACAGAGAGAGGTCAGCATTCGCATTCGGGGGCCTCCGTTGGGTCGGTCGCCACGATCGGCGCCGCCCCGAGGATACCGCCAAGCCCGCTGGCGGCGGCGCCTGGGCCCCCGGCCGGGCGGGATTCAGCCCTTCGGCCGCAGATAGATGACCTTGCCGTTGTCCCCGTCCCGCTCGCCCATGGCGCAGGCGACGATGACGCGGGCGACCTCCAGCGGCTCCAACGGGGCGCCACGCGGGATCGCTCTCTCGTCGAACATCGATCGCAGCATCGCGGTCTCCACGGCGCCCGGCGCCACCGAGAACGCCCGCACCCCGATGGCTCTGCCCTCGATCGAACACGAACGCGTGAACGAATCCAGCGCCGACTTGGCCGCGGCGTAGGCGAAGAACCCGGCGAACGGCTCCGCCGTCCCGAGCGTCGAGACATTGACGACGCAGCCGGATTTCTGAGTCCTGAACGACCGCCACGCGGCGGAGATCGCGGCGCCGGGGCCGATCGCATTGACGGCGAACGCCTTGGCCAGCAGCGCGTCGTCCGTTCGGTCGATCGGCGCCTGCGAGGCGAAGCCGGCGTTGTTCACCAGCAGGTCGATTCTCCCGTGTCGTTCCACGGCGTCATGCACCAGCGCCCGGGCCTGCGCCGGGACGGCCATGTCGCATTCCACAACCGACGCGCTCCCGCCCTCGGCGCGGACCTCCGCCGCGGCCTCGTGCAGCGTCGCCGCCGTCCGGCCCGCGAGGACGAGCTCGAACCCCCGGGCGCCCAGCAGCCGGGCCGTCGCCCGCCCGATGCCCGTTCCGGCGCCCGTCACGATGGCGATCCGAGGCGATGCGTTCATAGAAGTTGGCTCCGTCGCTTCCTGACAGGAACAGTCCGACCTTCGCCCGGGCGCCGGTCGGCCGCGTCGGCGGGGGGCTCGCCGCTACACTCGACGGACTTCGCCGCACACCGCCCATCGGATGAGCCCTTGACCATACACATCGAGAAACCCCCGCTCACGAAGATCGTGGCGACCCTGGGCCCCGCGACCGACAGCGTGGAGACCCTCCAGAAGCTCGTCGCCCACGGCGTGAGCGTCTTCCGGCTGAATTTCTCCCACGGCGACCTCCACGCCCATCGCGAGCGGCTGCTGCTCGTCCGGCAGGCCTCCGCCGACCTGGGCCGGCCGCTGGCGATCATGGGGGACCTCTGCGGCCCGAAGATCCGCGTGGGCAAGGTCCCGGCCGGGGGCATCATGCTGTCGGCGGGGCAGGATGTCGTGGTCCGGCCGGGCGTCGCGGAATCCTGCGACGGCGAAGTGCCGCTGCTGTCGTGCTCGTACGAGCCGCTGGCGCGCGAGGTGGTCGCCGGGCAGCGCGTGCTCATCGACGACGGCAACATCCGCATGCTCGCCGTGGAGGCGATCCCGACGGAGAACGAACTGCGCTGCCGCGTGGTGACCGGCGGCAAGGTGACCACCGGCAAGGGTCTGAACC
>CALKYH010000033.1 GCA_938003595.1 uncultured bacterium | reverse complement strand
CGGGCCGCTGGGGTCATGGGCTGCGGCGGGCTGGACCAAGCGAGCGGCTCCTGGCGTCCCCGGGTGGTCAGAACCCCGGGGAGGGGGAGCGGCATGATAGCGTCCCTGAGACTCAGTCGCAGCGAATCCGGCGCGGTCCGGAGGGGCTTCGGGCCCTTCCCGGGGGCCTTTGCGAGCGCCCCGGGGGCGGCCATCCGTGGTCGGGTCGGGTCAGCGGGCGGGGCCGGGGGTGTTGAGTCGGATCCGGTAGAGGCCGGCGCGGGCGGTCATATAGAGGGTCTGGCGGTCGTCGTCGCCGAAGGCGAAGTTGGCGGGCAACTCGGGCGGGCTGATGATCCCCAGGGGTCGGCCGTCCGGCGCGAAGATGCGGACGCCGCCGGGGGCGGAGACGAAGACATTGCCGCGGCGATCGACCTTCAGGCCGTCGAAGCAGATCTCGCCGGGCTCCGAGGTGAGGTCGACGAAGACCGAGCCGTTCGAGAGCGAGCCGTCCGGCGCGACTTCGTAGCGCATGACGACCTTGCGGCGCTCGTCCCAGTTGTCGACATAGAGGACGGACTCGTCAGGCGAGAACGCCAAGCCGTTCGGACCGGTCAACTCGGCGCTCACCAGGCGGAGCCGGCCGTCGAGCAGACAGTACACGCCGCTGTGGGGCAGCTCCTTGGCGGGGTCGTCGAACACCCGGGGGAGGCCGAAGGGAGGATCGGTGAAGAACAGGGCGCCGTCGGAGCGGTAGACGAGGTCGTTGGGGCTGTTCAGGCGCCGGCCCTCGAAGCGTTCGGCGAGGACCGTGAGATCGCCGTTGGGCTCGAGGCGGGTGACGCGGCGGTTGCCATGCTCGCAGATCGTGAGGCGGCCGTGCGGATCGAGGGCGAGGCCGTTGGACCCGGGCTGGTGGTACGCGCCGATGTCGGCGCCGCCGACGCCGGAGTAGCCGCTCTTCGTGCGGAAGATGGTCAGGGCGTCGGTGAGAGGGTCCCAGCGGTGGATGACATTCTGGTTGGGGTCGCTGAACAGGAGCGATCCGGCGGAGTCGGCGCTCTTCGACGGGATCCACACGGGGCCCTCGCCGAAGCCAAGTCCATCGGCGAGCTTCTCGGCCTGCGCGCCGGGGGAGATGATCTCGTCCAGAGCCGGATCGAGCCGGGTGATGACAGTGGGCGCCGCGGCGTGGGCGGCGACGACGCCGGGCTTGTAGAAGTCGAGCGTCGCCGATCGGATCCAGATGTAGTTGGCGGGCGGCTGCGAGAGGGGTCCGTTGGCGGCGAAGATGGCGACCTCGATGCGCGCGCCGGGCTGTGCGTTTCTGGCCAGGTTCACGCGCATCGGCGTATTCCAGCCGGCGATGAGCGGGCCTGCGGATTGACCGAGCGTGAAGGGCGCGCGGCGGTTGACCCAGACCTCGGCGTAGTCGTCCACGACGACCTCGAGGACGATGTCCGAGCCGGCGACATCGAACGACCCGACGCGCTCGGGGACCACCAGGTCGAGCCGGTACCAGCCGAAGGAGAGCCGACCTCCTGAGCGGCGCGTCTCGAGATCGTCGGCGGCGACGGGCGACCAGTCGGCCCGGTCGAAGTCCGCCGAGTCGATCCGCGGTTGGATGTCGTGCGTGACGCCGGCGGCCCCGGAGGGCTTGCGGTCGGCGCCGGCGCGGGGGAACTCGATCTGAACGATCTCCGCGTCGGTGTAGCGCCACTGTGCGTGGAGCGACTCCACGCCCGCGGGGGAGCGCAGGTCGATGACGGCGCTCGGGACGGGGGGCGAGGGCTGGGCGCCGGCGGAGGCCGCGAAGAGGCACAGGGCCAGCGGAACGAGGTGGGCGATGCGCATGGGCGTGGTCGTCCTTGGGTGACTGCGGCGGATGGATCGACTTGGGAAAAGCCCCGCGCCGCGGTTGGCGGCGCACGGGCCAGGAGGAGGAGAAGAGTGGAGCGGGGCGCTCCGATGACTGCTCACTTGGCGCAGCGGCGATGGACAAGGCCGGGCCAGTTCTGGTCGGCCTTCACGAGGTTGCCGGCGGCGTCCTTGTTGAAGAGCTTGTACGCCTCGTCGGTGTGCTGGAGCACGAGGCGGCCGTCGATGATCTGCCAGAGCGTCGGGTTGATCTCGGAGACCTTGTTGATCGAGGCGGCGTAGCCGCAGAAGCCGCCGAACGCGGGGACATACTTGGCGGGGTCTTCCTCGAAGGCGTTCTTGTGGTCGGCGTCGACGAAGTAGTAGGTGGCCCCCTGGTAGGTCCGGGCCAGCGCGGGATCGCCCTTGCGCGGCCGGCCGTCGATGAAGTAGGCGGTCGGGTCGTAGCCCTGCAGCGCGAGGCCGCTCTTGTCGATGTTCAGGAGCGTGCGCGCAGGGGCGCCGTTCTTGTCCACGAGGCCGGGCCAGTTGTGGTCGGCCTTGACGAGATTGCCGGAGGCGTCCTCGTGCCAGAGGTCCCAGGCCTTCTGGTTGTGCTGGAGGATGAGCCGGCCGTCGACGATCTCCCAGCGCTCGGGGTCGACGGGCGAGAGCTTGTTGATCGACGCGGCGTAGGCGCACCAGCCGCCGTAGGCAGGGATGTAGCGGGAAGGATCGGTCTCGAAGACGGCCTTGTGCTCGGCGGATGCGAAGTAGTAGATGGCGCCGGCGTAGACGCTGCGATGAGAGGCGCTGCCCTTGAGTGGCTTGCCGTCGACAAAGTACGCGACGGCGTCGTAGCCGGACAGCGCGACGCCGTCCTTGTCGAGGTTGACGAGGATCTTGCCGTCGGGGTCCGCGGCCGAGACCTGCTCGACGCCGACACATCGACCGGGCGCGGCAGCGCAGGCGGGGAGGATGGCGAGGGATCCGAAGGTGGCGATGACGGCGAGGCGCGTGACGGGGTTCGTCATGGTGTGCATGGTTCTGGAGTCCTGTTGTGCGATGGGCGTTGGTCGGAGTTCAGCGGGAGTCGGCTGCTGGCGTCAGCGCCGCGGCGCCGGCGATGGCGATGACCTCGTCCTCGGACTGGCTGTGGGCGCCGCTGACCCCCACGCCGCCGACGACCTGGCCGTTGATGAGGATGGGGACGCCGCCCTGCAGTGGGGTCATGGCGTCGACCGCGGCGAGGGCGATGCGGCCGTCGTGGATGGCGTCCTCGAACGCCTTCGTGGGCTTCTTGAAGATCGCGGCGGTGCGCGCCTTGCCGATCGAGACCTCCGCGCCGGCGGCGAAGGTGCCGTCGATGCGCTGGAGCGCGATGAGGTGTCCGCCGTCGTCCACGATGGCGATGGCGCCGCCGGCGCCGAGCGACCGCGCCTTGGCGAGCGCCGCGTCCATGACGAGGTTGGCGTCGTCCAGAAGGAGGACGGGCTTGGTGGCGGTCCCGACGGGCCGACTCTCGACGGCGGGCGAGGCGCCGCGGACGAGGGGTATGGCCACGAGGCCGAGGAAGGCCGTCGCGAGGACGGCCGTGGCGAGCTGTCGTTGCATCCGAATCTCCTGATGACGCGCCGACAGCGCGCCCGGTGCGGGTCGCTGGCGGCGCGTGGGTTGAGGTCGTGCGGCGGCCGTGGGACGAGCCCCGTCGGCGGCAGGCGAAATCTCGAATCCGCCGGGGCGAATCCGAATCGTCGCCGCCCATCGGATGCCGCCCGCGGGACAGGGGATTCAGGTCTCAGGACTCTGCGGGGACCCGGCCCACTGACGGGCCGACGACGAGCTCCGGCCCGATGCGCTGCTCGATGAGCGTGCGCAGGGCCTGTCGCGCCCGGTGGAGACGCGTCTTGACCGCCGCGACGGTCAGGCCCAGGGCCTCGGCCGTCGCCTGGGTGTCGAGCTCCTCGATGTCCCGGAGCAGGAGAACGACGCGGAAGGGCTCGGGCAGTTCGTCGATCGCCGCGCGAACGGCGCGGCGGAGCTCGGAGACCTCGGCGGCGTCGGTCGGCGGCGGATTCCAGGCGGGGGTGGGACGATGCTGGTGCCCTGTGTCGTCGAAGGTGGGCAGCAGCGCGTCGAGCGACTGCGCGGGCCGGCGGCGGGCGGTCCGGAGCCGCATGAGGCAGGCGTTGACCACGATGCGGTGCAGCCATGTGCTGGTCTGCGACTGTCCGGCGAAGTCGCCGATGGAGCGGAACGCCGAGAGGAACGCGTCCTGCACGGCGTCTTCGGCGTCCTGCTCGGCGCGGAAGAATCGGCGGGCCACGGCGAGCATCTGCGGGCCGTGTCGGCGGACGAACGCTTCGGTGGCGGCGGGGTCGCCGGCGCGGACCAGGTCGAGGAACACGGTCTCTTCGGAGCGCGTTGCGGGCGCGGCGGCGTCGGGCTCGATCTTCATGGCCGGTCCTCCGTTCGAAGCAGCTCAGCGACGAACCCGGATTGGCTGACGATCTCCACGCCCCGCGCCCGCATCCGGCGAAGCAGGTCCAGGCCTGCGGCGTCAACGAAGCGGACCTGTTCGAGATCCAGCGCGGGCGTCTCCCCCCGGCTCAGCTCCTGTTCGAGGGCGAACTCGAGTTCACTGACCCACGGGCCGGCGAGCTTGCCTTCGAGCGTCAGCCGGACGGTGTGGTCATCGGGTGTGTGCGACATCCTGAGCAACGGGGCCTCCTCTGGTGGAGAGGCGGTTGCAACAGCCGTGCCGCGGCGCGAGGCCCGATTGAGGCCCGTGGAGGTGCATGCCCCACGGGCGTTCGTGGGTCTGGGCCACGGCCCATGGTGGGAGCCACGAGGGATCGTGGGGCGGTCAGCGGGCGCCCTCGGCGCCGCGAGCGACGCCGAGCTTCTTCATGCGGCTGCGGAGGGTGTTGGGGTGCAGGCCCAGCGCCTTCGCGGCGCCGGAGGGGCCCTCGATGACCCACCCGGCGCGGCGCAGGGTGTCGAGGATGTGCTCGCGCTCGACGGCCTCCAAGGTCGCGCCGGGGGCGGGCTCGGCGGGCCGCTCGCGCCCCGCGGCGGGCGCCATGGGGCTGGCGTCGATCCATTCGCCGTCGGCGAGGATCACGGCGCGCTCGATGAAGTTCTCCAGCTCGCGCACATTGCCGGGCCAGCGGTAGGCCCGGAAGCGCTCGAGGGTCTGGGGCGTGAAGCCGCTGATCTTCCGGCCGATCCTCGAGGCGAAGCGCCCGAGGAAGAACTCCGCCAGGAGCGGGATGTCGTCGGCGCGCTCGCGCAGGGGCGGCAGCCGGACCGGGAAGACGCTCAGGCGGTAGAAGAGGTCCTCGCGGAAGCGGCCGTCGGCCATCGCCTGGACGAGGTCGCGGTTGGTCGCCGCGATGACGCGGACATCGCACGGGATCGAAGACGAGCCGCCGACGCGCTCGAACTCGCGTTCCTGCAGGACGCGCAGCAGCTTGACCTGCACCTCGGGAGGGATCTCGCCGACCTCGTCGAGGAAGATCGTGCCGCCGTGGGCCAGCTCGAACCGGCCGGTGCGCCTGGCGATGGCGCCGCTGAAGGCGCCCTTCTCGTGGCCGAAGAGCTCGGACTCGACCAGGCTGGTCGGCAGCGCGGCGCAGTTGAGCTTGATGAGGGGCTTGTCCCTGCGGGCGCTGGCGGAGTGGATGGCGCGGGCGATGAGCTCCTTGCCGACGCCGGTCTCGCCGGTGATCAGGACCGACGCGTCGGTGGCCGCGACGCGCCGGACATCCTCGAGGACGCGGCCGAGGGCGGCGCTGCGACCGACGATCTCCTCGAAGTTGTGGACCGACTGGATCTCCTCGCGGAGGTACACATTCTGCGCCTGGAGCCGCGCCTGCTCCTGCTCCATCAGCACGCGCTCGGTGATGTCCACGAACATGGTGCGGGTGTAGGTCCCGCTGGGGTCGGGCTTGGACCACCACTGGATCCACACGGGTTTGCCGTTGTCCTTGCGCCGAAGCTCGAGGACGACGCCGCTGGTGTCGGTCCCGCGCCCGATCGACTCGAACGCCTCGCGGACGCGTCGCTGCGCGTCGGGGGTGTCGGGCACGAGCGAGATGCCGACCATGCCCTCGACCTGCTCGGGCTTGAGGCCGAGGATGCGCAGGGCGGCGCGGTTGGCGCGGATGAACCGCGACTGCAGGTCCTCGTTCACATAGGCGATGGGGGCCTCGTCGAAGAGGTCCCGGAGGCGCTCGGCGTTGTCGTCCATCGCACGCTTGAGCCGCGCCAGCGCCAGTTCCGACGCCGCACGCGCCGCGAAGAGGCGCAGCGAGGCCAGCCGTTCGGGGTCCAGCGGCGCGGCGCCGCCGGCGGCCAGGCACAGCCAGCCGATGACCTGTCCGTCTTCGCCATGCAGTTCCTCGCGCAGGACGCCCCGGTCTGAGGCGACTGGACGGTCGTTCGGCGGCGCGAGCGCCCAGCCCGCGTCCTGGTCGCCGCACCGGGCAACGAGGCTGGTCGAGCCATCGTGCGATCGCTCGACGATCGCGGCGTCTCGAAAGTCCAAGAGCGCCGCCAGATCCGCGAGGAGGGCGCCGAGCGAGCCCTGACCGGCGCGCCGCGTGAGGCATCGCGCCGTCTGCACCAGGAGCGATTCCTGTGATTCACCCGACGGCGCGCGCGGCGATGGGTTGGGCTTGCCGTCAACGGCCATGGGCGGGCGCGGCTCCGAGGGGGCGTGGCGGCATTCTAGCCGCGGGCGTCCTTCGGCTGCGCCGGGGTCGGCCGTGAGTCGTCAGAGCGCCAGGTTGATCAGCGCGGTCCAACCGGTCTGGTGGGAGGCGCCCAGGCCGCGTCCCGTGTCGGCGTGGAAGTGCTCATAGAAGTAGACCAGGTCGCGCCAGTGGGGATCGTCGGCGAAGCGGGGATCTTCGCCGTGGCAGGGGCGGCGTCCGGCTTCGTCGGGGATGAAGAGCCTGGCGAGTCGCGCTCGGATCTCGTCCGCGGCCTGCTGCAGCGTGAGCCGCCGGCCTGATCCCTTCGGGGACTCGATCGTCAGGTCGTCGCCGTAGAAGAGGTGGTAGCGCTCCAGGGCCTCGATGAGCAGGAAGTTCAAGGGGAACCAGACCGGGCCGCGCCAGTTCGAGTTGCCGCCGAACAGCGCGCTGTCGGACTCGCCGGGCAGGTAGTCCACGCGCCACTGCTCGCCGCCGAGTTCGAGCGTGTAGGGCTCGCGCTCGTGTCGCCGGGAGAGCGACCGGACGCCGAAGGGGGAGAGGAACTCTTCCTCGTCCATCAGACAGGCCACGACGCGCTCGAGCCGCTCGCGCGTGGGGATCGCCAGCAGGCGTCGGCGGCCGTCCATGCCCCCGTGGGCGCAGGAGCAGGTCTGCGCCCAGGGCAGGTCGCGCCGGCGCTCCATGAACCACTCCATGCGCCGCTTGAAGTCCGGCAGCCGGTCGATCACCTCGCTGTCGAGCGTCTCGACCGCCAGCAGCGGCACCATGCCGACGAGCGACCGCACGCGCAGCGGCCATGCGTGGCCGCCGTCGTGGCCGGGGAGCCGGATCTGGTCGTAGTAGAAGCCGTCCTGCTCGTCCCACAGGCCC
>CALKYH010000032.1 GCA_938003595.1 uncultured bacterium | reverse complement strand
CGTCATATTGTCCCCGCCCCCAAACAAGCGCATCGCGGCGAGGGACGGCGTGGCGCCGTCTCACCGGATGAACATTCAAAGATCGGCGCGCCCGAACCGCGCCGCCCGATCTCGGCACAACCCACCGCAGAAGTCAAGCGCTGCGGGAGCGCTTCAGCGCGGGGGGGCCCTCTGCATCTCCCACCTCGCGAGCACGAGCTTGAGCTCGCCGGGGGTCGAGTGCTCGATCGGCGCGCGCCCCTGCGCGTCCGTCGCGTGGCTGTCGGCGCCCGCGGCGAGGAGCATGTCCGCGATGATGGGGTCGTCGCGGTCGACCGCCGCGCGCAGCGGGGTAGCACCGTTCTGCGAGGCCCGCTGGTCAACGGGCGCGCCCCGGTCGAGCAGCAGGCGGACGATGTGCGCGCGCCCGCGCTCGGCGGCCGCGTAGAGGGGCGTCCGGCCGAACTTGTCGGGGCCGCGGATGGCGGCGCCGCGGTCGAGCAGCAACGCCACCAGCTCGGCGTTCCCGCGCGCCGCCGCCACCGTCAGCGCCGATGTGGACGGGGGTTCCTTGGTGGAATCGAGGATGCGGCGTACAAGGTCCTCCCGGCTCGCGCGGCAGGCGGCGATCAGCGCCTCATCACGAAGGCCCGCATCCTCCGTCGGCGCCGCGGCCCGGAGCGCCTCGAACGCCGCGTCATCCGCCGCGACGGCCGCCAGGTTGAGCGCCGAAGCGAAGTACGTCGTTTCGGCCCCGGCCCGCTTGCCGGCGTCCGCCAGCAACACGCACGCCTCGGCGTCGCCGTAGCACGCCGCCAGGTCGAGCGCCGTCCAGTTCGCCGCGTCCTTGGCGAGCGGGTCCGCGCGCCGCGCGAGCAGCAGCTGAAGCAGGTCGGTGGCGCCCCGCCGGACCGCCCAGTGGAGCGGGCTCATGCCGAACACATCCTTGGCGGCGAGGTCCTCCGGTCGCGCGTCGATCCACGCGCCCAGCTCGGCCGCCGTGCCGAACGCCGCCGTCGAGAACACATCGTCCGCCAGGCCGTGTTGCTTGCGCAGCGACGAAGCGAGCGACGCGTGATTCCAGTAGGCGCTCGTGCGGAGCAGGTTCCCGCCGCTCGAATCGACCGATCGGGGGTCGGCGCCGTGCTCGATCAGAACCGCCGCGGCGTCTTGGCGGCCGTAGTAGGCCGCGACCAGCAGCGGCGATCGTCCGAGTCGGTCGCGGTGCGTGAGCGCCCGGGGCACACGCTCGACGAGCGCGGCGAGCTGCTTCGTCGAGCCGCCGCGGGCCAGCCCGATCACGTCGTGCTGCTGGAAGAGCTCGACCAGCGCGAGTTCGGTGTCGCGGTCGGCACGGTAGAAGTGCGTCGGCAGGTCGAACGCCGTGAGGAGGGCGCCGAGGGCGGGGTTCTCATCGTCGAACCAGGCGGCGCGGAACCGCTCGCGCGGGCGCTCCAGCGGAGAGTTGGAGCTGCCGCGCACCGTGCCCAGCGCGTACATGTCGGCGCCGGCCGCGAGGAGCAGCCGGGGGACCTCGATCGAGCGGTCCTCCTCGCGCTCCTCGTGGAGCCACGCGAAGAGCGGCGTCCGGCCGCCCCGCTCGTCGCGAGCATCCACCTCGGCGCCGCGGGCGAGCAGTGCCTCCACGATCTCGGCGTTATTGAAGCGCGCGGCCACGTGCAGCGGCGTCTCGCCGCGCTCGTTGCGACTGTTCACCCGCTCGGGGTGGCGCTCAATGTCCAAGGCGACCAGCGCGACATTCTGGCGTTGGATGTTTGCAAAGATCTCGTCGATACTCCGCCTGGATTGCGCCTCAGCGGTGCGCAGCGGCGCGCAGAGCGCCGCTACCAGCGCAATCGCGGTGAATCGTGCAACACGAGCGATGTCTAGGCGTACCATGAGCTGTGTCCTTGTGAGAGCGGACCGATGGGCGCACTCGTCCACACCAATCGTTTTTTCTCGCGTGCCGGACGGCACGTTCGCAGCCGGGAGGTTTCCCGGCGACACCCATTCCCGACGCTCCGTCGTTGCTCGAGCGGCCCACGGGCCGCTGGCGCAACCGGGCCGGCGCAACCGGCCCCGCACAACGGAGGAACACACATGAGCAGCGGAGGCAAACTCTCGTTCGCGCATGACGGACGGGTATGGGTGCTGAACTTTGACCGGATGGAGGTCCTGCACCCGGACGGGAAGACCGAGACGGTCAGGTTCAGGGGCATCTTGACCCTGGCGACAGGGCAAGGGAGCGAGACGCGCACGCTGGGCGTCAAGCTCGAAGGTCGGCGGTGGCTCGATCGCATCGGCCACCCCGTGGTCGTCGGATTTCTCGGGGGAACACTCGCGGCGCTGACCGCGCTGTTCCTGGCGAGAACGCTCTGACCGTGCGGGAGGGAGGCAGGACTGCCTCCTTCTCCGCTTCGCCGGTGGGTCCCGCGCCGCGGGGCGGCTAGAGTTCGGGGCAGCGGTTTTCTCTTCTCCACCCGCCGGAGGTCAAGCAGGCGGGCCGGGACGCGAAGTGGCGCGAGGTCATCGAGACCGTACGGCCGAAGCGCGCCCCGGACAATTGATCGGGACGGTCTCCGTCGGAAGCCTCTTGAGCGCCGACCCCAGTGGGGACAGGCGCTCGGGCAGGGCGACCAACGGTCTGGCGCGGATGAACTCCCGTGCCCCGTCCCGGTGGGACAAAGGAGCGGATGCTCTTTTGTCTTTTTTGGGGCGCTCACGTCGCGGCTCCCTCTCCGTCGCCGCCGCTCGCGGCGGGCGCCCGCTCGCCGAGCGGGCGCGTCACGACCACGGGCGGCGCGGCGTCCGGCTTGGCCTTGCGTTTCTTGCCCCGCGCGGGCTCCTCGGGTGCGGCCTGCGGCGACGCGGGCTCGTCGGTCTCGGGCGCCGCGAAGGGCGTCATCGGACCGTACTTCTCCCAGAGCTTCTGCATCGCCTGCTGCGCGAACTCCATCCCGCGCTCACGCGTGCGGCGGTCGACCTCCTGCGGCTCCTCCTCCGGCACGACGGCCTCCGCCGTCCGGAGCTCGTCGAGCCGGGGCCAGGGCGCCGCGGCCCGGGCGCGGTAGTCGGCCTCGGTCAGCGGCCACGGGCAGCGCACGGCGAGGGGCACGCCGCCGAACTGGGTGTGCCCGCTGCCGCGGCTCACGTGCAGGAAGAACTCGTTGGGCTCGTCGGTGGTGCGCATCACGTCGTCGACGGTGACGCGCGGCTTGAGGTGCTCGGTCTCGGTCTGCCGGTTGATGCCCCAGACCACGCCCTCGGTCGCCGTCGGGAAGAGCTCGGCGCCCCAAGAGCGGAGGTAGCACAGCTCCTCGCCGGACTGCTCGCTGAGCAGGCGCGCCTCGACCGGGTCGGTGACGGCGAAGAACATCTTGACGCGCGTGTTCGAGCGCACGGTGGGGCGCAGGTCCGCGTCGGGCGTGCGCAGATCGGCCTGCGTCTGGTTGGCGAGGATCGCCGAGACGCCGAAGGAGCGCGCCTGCTCCAGCACGATGCGGAAGTTCTCGCCCGCGATGCGCTGGAACTCGTCGATCACAAGGTACGCCTGGCGGTGGGCGCCGCCGTCGCGCTGGCGGTCGATCGCGGCGGTGAGCAGCGAGTAGAGCGCGAGCTTGCCGATCTCGCGCACGCTGATGCTCTCCAGCGCCGCGGGCAGCCAGAAGTAGACGGTCTGGCTGTGCTCCAGCACGCTGGGCATGTGGATCGCATGCTCGGGCGGCCCCGCGCCGTCGGCGGCGGCGATGTTGGGGTACTGCGCGATGCCCTCGATCGCGGAGAGCAGCTCGAACGCCACGCCGTGCTCGGCGTCGTGGCACAGGTCGGTCAGCACCGCGTACAGCGCCTCGAAGGAGTCGGGCCGGCTGGGGTCGTCGAGCGCGCGCAGGAGCGTGTGGCGGCTGCGGCGCGTGTAGTAGCTGCGTCCGTACCCCTCGCCGTGGGAGAGCGCCAGGGAGTCGAGGATGAGCTCGCACAGCTGGACGGTGCTGCGCTGGCCGCTCCGCAGGCTGGCGAAGGGGTTGAAGCGGTGCGAGGCGCGCCCGGGCTCGGGGGTGAAGAACTTGAACGCGAATCGCGGGTCGGCGGGGTCCTCGACGCCGAGCTCCCTGCGGCGCTGCTCGGACTCCCGGCGCACGGTGTTGAAGAGCGCCGCGTCGCCCTTGAGGTCGAGGATCACCAGCGGCGGCGGGCGCGTCCGCCCGTCTTCGGACGCGGGGTCGCGGCGGGCGCGGATGAGCTGCATGAGCAGCGGCGAGATCCCCAGGGCCGTCTTGCCCGAGCCGCTCTCGCCGGTGATGTAGACGTGCTCGGAGAGCGCGGCGCGGTCGAGCAGGACGGGGAACCCCCGGTAGGGCTCGACGCCGAGGAAGAGGTGCTCGCACTCGCGGACCGGCCTGCCGGTGAGCGGGTCGGGCGCCTCGTGCGGCGAGAAGCGCATCCGGTCCACGGCCCATTCCCACTCGGAGCGCGCGGGCGTGCTGTCGGGACCGACCTCGTTGTCCTCGACCCGATCACTGAGCGCAAGCGCGGCCGCGATGGG
>CALKYH010000031.1 GCA_938003595.1 uncultured bacterium | reverse complement strand
GCGCCGCCCATGAAGCTCCCCACCAGCCCCGCGATCAGCAGCGCCACCCCCAGCAGGCCCGCCACCGCCACGCCCGGCAGCACGAAGATCTCCAGCACGATCAGCGCGATGCCCAGCGCCACCGCCACCACCGTCCACCAGCCCGCGGCGCCGATGAGCAGCGGCGGCGCCAGCAGCCCCACCAGGCACGCCCCCGCCACCGCGCCCGGGATGCTCAGCCCCGGCGAGGCCAGCTCCATGAACATCGCCAGCAGGAACACCACCACCAGCACGCCCCGCACCACCATGTGCGTCATCAAGCGCACCAGCTTCTCCGACCAGTTCTCGTTCAGCCGGACCAGCGAACTCGCCCCGAAATACGCCTTCAGCTGATCGTCGTTCCGCACCGTCGCCGTCGCCAGGCCGAAGCGCTGCATCTCCGCCGTGCCCAGCACCAGCAGCGTGCGCCCGTCCGTCGCGTACTCCACGAAGCGCCACTGGCCCCGGTCCGCCTCGCTCAGCGCCGCCCGCGTCGGCGCCTCCTGGATCGCCATCAGCACATCGCGCACCGTCTCCGGGCTCACCCGGTCGCTCGGCGGCTCGTACTCGCCCTGCAGCGTGCCCGTCTCGGCTCGCTCCGACGCGCGTCCCTCGCGCCTCTGCGGCGCCGCGCTGGGCTCCTCCTGATCGCTCCCGCCCTTGGCCGGCCCGGCGGACACCGTCGCCCGCACCCGCGGTGGATCGCCGTCCATCACCGCCCGCCACTCACGCTCCGTCACGAACCGCTGCTCGCCCGTCGCCGGGTTCTCGATGAGCCACAGCTCCACATCGAGCATCAGCATCGCCTGCACGAGGTTCTCGTCGTAGCCGTTCCGGCGCGCCGAGTTCACCACCTCCGCGATCAGCGGCGAGAGGATCTTCTGGCGCTCCGTCTCCGGCAGCGACCGCAGACCCATGACCGGCGCGATCTGGATCGGCGCCGCGTCGCCGAAGCTCGCGTGCTCCGACACCACGATCTCGCCGCACGCAATCGCCACGATGGCCCCGCCGGAGTAGGCGTCGCTGTGGATCCACGCCACCGTGTTGCTGATCGTGGAGTTCTTGATGATCTTGGAGATCTCCAGCACCGCGCCGACATGCCCGCCCGGCGAGTCGATCTCGAACACCATCGCCCCCGCGCCCAGCCGCTCGGCATCGCGCACGCGCCGCTCCACGCTCTTGACCGTCACCTGGTCGATCCCGCCCTTGATCGTGATGACCACGATCTCCTGCGCCTGCCGCGCCGCCGGCACCAGCACGGGGGCGGTCGCCGTGGCCGTCTCGGCGCCCCGCAGCAGGGCCGGCGCCAGCAGCAGGACCGCCGCGAGCGCGCCCGCCCAGCGGAGCCATCCCGGGGCCGAGCCCATCCTTGTGCCGAGGGTTCGCGTCATGCGTCCCAAGTATAGAAGCGCGAACACCGCCCGAACCCCCGCCGCGCCCTCGGAATCAGCGGTGCAGCGACGATTCCTCGACCGCCCAGGCCAGCTCCGGCCCCGAACAATCGATGTGCAGCGCGAAGAACCCGCGCGGGCCGTTCTGGTCCGGCACATGCTTCCGCACCAGCGGCCAGATGATCTTCCGGTCCGTCTCCGGCAGCGGCAGGCGCTCCAGCGACTCGGGCTCGTGCCACTCCAGCGCGCCCTCCCGGATCGTCTTGGCCTCCACCTCCACCGGGCCCATCACCGTGTACCAGAAGATCAGCCAGTGCCCCTGCCCCTCGAACGACGACTCGCTGATCATCCCCGCGAACCGCAGCCGCTCGATCGGCACATCGATCCCCGCCTCCTCCTGGATCTCCCGCCGGGCGCACTGGGCCGGGCTCTCCCCCGTCTCCATGTCCAGCTTTCCCCCGATCGGCGAGCACAGCCCGAAATTCGGCGCCTTGGCCCGCCGGATCAGCAGCACCCGACCCTGCGCATCGCGCAGGTCGCAGAGCACGGCGATCTTGTACGGCAGCGGTCCGGACATGGGCCGGGAGCATAGCGTCCCCCGCCCGGCGCCCCCCGCAAACCCCGCGATCGCCGTTTTCTCCCCCGCCAGCGCAGATTCGGCCGATGAACCCCATCCGATGACCCCCGCGCAAGGCCTGATGTCGTCCACCCAACCCCAACCCGGAATCCCCGCCGGCCCCGCCGGCCGGACAACACCCGCGCCGGCCGACCGCGCGTTCGAGGTCGCCGGCAAGCGCTGCTACCTCCTGGGCATCGGCGGCTGCGGCATGTCCGCCCTCGCGCGCATGCTCCGCGCCCGCGGCGCCATCGTCTCCGGTTCCGACGCCTACCCATCCCCCGTCACCGAGGGCCTCCGTTTCGAGGGCGTGCCCGTTGAGTTCGACCAGCATTCCGGCGTCCTCCCCGACGACGCTCAATTGGTCATCGTCTCCGCCGCGATCAAGCCCGACAATCCCCAGCTCGCCGCCGCGATGAACCGCGGGCTGCAGGTGTTCACCTATGCGGAGGCGCTGGGCCGGTGCATGCTCGGGCGCACCGGCGTCGCGCTGGCCGGCACCCACGGCAAGTCCACCACCACCGCGATGCTCGGCGTCGCCCTCGCCGCCGCCGGGCTGGACCCGACCGTGATCGTCGGCGCCTCCTGCCCGCAGCTCAGCACGGACGGGCGCACGCCCACCGGCTTCCGCCTCGGCGCCGACGCCATCCCGCGAGGCGAGCTCAAGGGCAAGCCCGGCCTGCTCCTGGCCGAGGCCTGCGAGTTCAACCGCTCCTTCCACAACCTGCACCCGACCGTCGGCTCCATCAGTTCGGTCGAGGCCGACCACCTGGACATCTACGGCTCGCTCGACGCCGTCGTGGAGGCCTTCCACCAGTTCGCGCTGCTGTTGCCGCCCGAGAGCGAGGGCGGGCGCCTGATCATCGCCCACACCGACGCCCACCGGCGCGAGGTCACCGCGGGCGTCCGCTGCGCCGTCGAGACCATCGGCTTCGCGCCCGGCGCCGACTGGCACATCGACTTCAACCACGACCAGCGCCGCGTGACCCTCTCCCGACGCCAGGACCCCGTCGCCTCGTGGCTGCTGCCCCTGCCCGGCGAGCACATGGCGTTCAACAGCGCCATGGCCTGCGCGCTGGCCGTCTCCCTCGGCGCCGACCCGGCGCGCGTCGCCGACGCGCTGCAGGGCTTCACCGGCGTCGAGCGGCGCATGCAGCTGCTCGGCCACCGCAAGGTGGACGGCGGGACCGTCAAGGTCTACGACGACTACGGCCACCACCCCACCGAGGTCGAAGCCACCCTCCGCGCGCTCCGCGAGTTCGAGCGCCCCGAGACGCTCTCGCCCCCCGGCCGGCTCATCTGCGTCTTCCAGCCCCACCAGCACAGCCGCACGCGCTTCCTTCTTGAAGAATTCGCCCAGGCCTTCAGCCAGGCCGACGCGGTCATTGTCCCGCACATCTACTTCGTGCGCGACTCGGAGATCGAGAAATCCAAGGTCAGCGCCGCCGACCTCGTGGACCGCCTCCGAAAGAGGGGGGTGCAGGCGATGCACCTGTACCCGTTCGAGGCCATCGTGGAACACCTCGAGATCCTCTGCCGTCCTAATGATCTGGTGGTGGTGATGGGCGCCGGCCCCGTGTGGCAGGTGGCGCACGAATACTTCCGAACCGCTCCGTCGGCGCGATAAGGGCCGGCGCGCCCGAGCGAACCAATCGAGAGAGACCCCGCACCGATGCTGGCCCAGGCACAACAGAGTTTGCAGAGCAACGCACCCATCCCGACCTGGTTCGGCGTCGGCGGACGCGCCGACCGCCTCGCCCGGCCCAACGACCTCGAAGAGCTGACCGAGATGGTCCGCCACGCCGCGGACAAGGGCCACCGCGTGCGCGTGCTCGGCGACGGCGCCAACCTGCTCGTGGACGACGACGGCGTGGACGGCCTGGTCCTGTCGCTCGAGCGCCTCGGACGCGTCGAGCGCCCCGACCCGCGCGACCCCGGCCTGCTGCGCGTCGGCGCCGGCGCCAACCTCATGCGCCTGATCGCCGACACCGTGCGCGACGGCCTCGCCGGCCTCGAGACCCTCGCCGGCATCCCCGCCACGCTCGGCGGCGCCCTGGTCATGAACGCCGGCGGCGCCTTCGGCCAGATGGCCGACTGCGTCGAGCATGTGCTCGCCGTCACCCACGAGGGCGAGCCCGTCTCCCTCCCGCGCGCCGCCATCGACTTCGGCTACCGCCACTCCGGCCTCGAACGCTACATCGTCACCGGCGCCGACCTGCGCCTCAAGCCCGCCGACGATCCCGCGGCGCTGCGCGAGCGCCTCAAGGAAATCATGGCCTACAAGAAGGGCACCCAGCCCATGGCCGACCGCAGCGCCGGCTGCGTCTTCAAGAACCCCACCATGCCCGACGGCCAGCGCGTCAGCGCCGGCATGCTCATCGACAAGGCGGGCCTCAAGGGCGTCGCCCGTGGCGCCGCGCAGGTCAGCCCCGTCCACGCCAACTTCTTCGTCACCCGGCAGGGCGCCTGCGCCCGCGATGTCATCCGACTCATCGGGCAGATCCGCCGCCAGGTGCTCGACCACCACGGCGTGCTGCTCGAGCCCGAGATCGCCATCTGGACCCGCACCGGCCTGACCTGGGAGGAGATCGCGGCGTGACGCAAACGGCGCTCGTTCTCGCCGGCGGACCCGACGCCGAGCGCGAGGTCAGTCTCAAGAGCGCCGCGTGCGTCGCCGAAGCCCTCCGCGCCTCGGGCGAGTTCAACGTCGAACACCGCGTCGTCGGCGCAATCACCGGCGACGAACTCCGCGCCCTGCCCGGCGATATCGTCTGGCCCGTCCTCCACGGCCCCTTCGGCGAGGGCGGCCCCATGCAGGACCTGCTCGAGGCCGACGGCCGCCCCTATGTCGGCTGCCGGCCCCGCGCCGCGCGCCTCGCGATGGACAAGGTCGCCACCAAGCTCGCCGCCGCCCGCGCCGGCGTGCCCACCGCGCCCTGCGCCGTGCTGAACCCGCGCGACGGCGCCTGCCCGATGGCGTTGCCCGTGGTGCTCAAGCCCATCTTCGAGGGCTCCACGATCGGCCTGTTCATCTGCCGCACGCCCGAGCAGTGGGCCAGCGCCTTCGCCGAAGCCCTCGCGAGCAAGCGCCCCTACATGATCGAGCCCTACACCCCCGGGCGCGAGCTGACGGTCGGCGTCCTGGAGATCGACGGGCGCCTGCGGGCGCTGCCGGCCATCGAGATCATCCCCGCCGACGGCCTCTACGACTACGAAGCGAAATACACGCGGGACGACACGAAATACATCGTCAGGCCCGATCTGCCCGGCGAGACCAGCACGCAGATCACCTCCGGCGCCGTGGGCCTCTGCCGCGCGATGGGCGTCCGGGGCCTCGCAAGGGCCGATTTCATGCTGCCCAGGGCCGGGGGCGGGCCGATGCTGCTGGAAGTGAACACGATGCCCGGCTTCACGGACCATTCGCTGGTGCCCATGGCGGGGCGGGCGATCGGGCTGGACATGCCGGCCCTGTGTGCGACAATCATCAGGAACGCCGGGCGCGCCTCGTAGCGCCGCGAGCGTCGAACGAACGGAACCGCCCTCGAACCGCAAGGATGCGTCGTGGCGAAGAGCCGACGGAAAACCAAGTCCAAAGCCCGTGAGACCAAGGCGCAGACGGCCTGGCGCGTCGTCGCCTCGCGCGCCAGCACGCTCGTCTTCTGCGCCGTGATCGTCGCCCTGGGCCTGGCCTGGGTCTTCGGTCAGGGCGCGCTCCGCCAGCGCGTCGCCGTCGCCCGCGCCGAGCCCGTCTCCCTGCGCATCGCCTGGCCCACCGTCGCCGGCGACCGCTCCCGCACCTGGATGCCCGAGAGCGTCCGGCGCGAGATCGAGCAGACCGCCCTCTCGCGCATCTCGCCCGATGTCTTCGACCGCGAGTCCCTCGAGGACGCCCGCGCCGCGCTCGAGGCCACCGGCTGGTTCGAACGCGTCCAGGCCGTCCGCCGCCTCGAGGGCAACCTCATCGAGATCCAGGGCGACTGGCGCACGCCGCTCGCCGTCGTCCGCCAGGACAACCGCGACATCGTCGTCGGCGCCGGCGGCGCCCTGCTGCCCCTGTCCTACGCCCCCGGCGGCGCGGGGCCGGGCCTCAAGGTCATCCGCGGCGTCTCGCAGCGCCCGCCCATCCGCGCCGATGGCTCCCCCGCCTACGGCGCCGCGTGGCCCGGCGGCGAGGTCCAGGCCGGCCTGGATCTGCTCGACGCGCTCCGTCGCGCCTTCAGCGCCACGCGCGTCTGGCCCCAGATCACCGGCGTGGACGCCGCGATGTTCCAGCGCGACGGTCGCCTGGCGATCGTCTCCGACCAGGACACGCGCATCGTCTGGGGCGCGCCCCCCGGCGTGATCGCCCCCGGCGAGCAGAGCACCGACCAGAAGATCGCGCGCCTCGTGTATCTCGCCAACGGCCCCACCGAGCGCATCGACGCCGGCGAGCGCTGGATCGAGATCTACAGCGCGCATGTCTATGTCGATCGGTCGCACTCGCCCGGCGCCGTCGCGCAGGGCGAGGCGCCGTGACGGACCCGGCGCCCGACAGCGCCGACCCCGCGCCCGAAACGCCCCCGACGCCCGCCGCCGAGCCCCGCCCGCCGCGCCATGACCGCTGGGCCCACCGCCGCGCCGAGCCGCGCCCCTTCGCCTTTCTCTGGACCATCTTCCTGCTCGGCGGCGCGCTGCTGACCGTGCTCCGCGCCGGCGCCGTGCGCGGCATGGAGATCGACGCCGCCCGCTCGCCCGCCCGCGCGCTGCTCGTGGTCATCGGCGTCGGCCTGATGATCGTCTGGCCGCTCATCCGGCTCAGCCAGCAGTCCCCCGAGCGCCCCGCCCGCGCCGCCCTGCAGGACCTGCTCGTCGCGCTCTGCCCCGTGCAGGCCGTGCTCTGGCCCCTGACGCTCATCGGACGCTGGGGCTGGGAGATCACCCTCGCGCTCAGCGCGTATTACTCCGCCTGGGCCTTCCTCGCCTGCGCCCTGGTCGCCCTCGGGACCGGCGCGCGCCGTGTCTCGGACCGCTCCTGGTGGATGCTCGGCGCCGTCGTCATCGCGATCGGCGCGCCGGCGCTGGGCCTTGTCGCCGCACGCGTCGGCAGCGGCATCGACCCGCGCTACCTCCTGCCCTCGCCCGTCACCGCGCCCTTCGTCGTCACCGCCTCGCCGGGTGGACGACTGCCCGCCGTCCCGCCCGATCTCTGGGTCTGGGCCGCGGCCTTCGCCGGCGCGGGCCTGGTCGGCTGGACGGGCGCCGCCATCCGCGACGCACACGCCCTCGCCGGGGCCGCTCCGGGGGCGGGGCCGGGGGCGCCGGAGGCCGATCGCGCCTAAACTGCCGCCTCCGACAGCAGTTCGGTCCTCACCACGGAGCGGCCCAGCCGCCCGTCTTTTTTTGGCTTTGACGACGAGGTAGATCCCATGGAATTCTTCACCAAGGCGGAACGCGACCAGATCGCTTCGCGGCTCGAGCAGCTCAAGGCCCGACGCCCGGAGGTGTCCAATCGCATCGCCGAGGCCCGCGCCCTGGGCGACCTGAAGGAGAACGGCGACTACCACGCCGCCCGCGAAGAGCAGGCGATGGACGAGTCGGAGATCAAGCGCCTCGAAGACCGCCTCGCCCACGCCCAGGTCGTCGAGGAGGGCTCCGTCCCCGACGATGTCGTCTTCCTCGGCGCCATCGTCCGTCTCCGGGACACCGACACCGGGGAGGAGGACACCTTCAAGATCGTCGGCGAGTCCTCCGGCGACCCCTTGGCCGAGCATGTCGAGGTCACCGTCACCAGCCCCATGGGCGCCTCGCTGTTCAAGGCCCGCGTGGGCGAAGTCGTCCGCGTGGACGCCCCCCGGGGCGTCAAGCGCTTCGAGGTCGTCGAAATCCTCTGAAACCCGGGCCGCTCGTCCCGGATCAAGGATCCCCCCGGCCCATCTCGCAACAACCGGGCCCGCCACGGGTACATTGCTAACGCAGCGCGCCGGGCGATCCGGCGCGCGGGTGGGTATTTCTCAGGAGATCTGAACCGATGCGATCGTTGCTCAAGTGCGTGCTGATGGCTTCCACGGCGCTCGGCCTCGCGGCCGGCGCGCTCGCCGCCGGCCCCAAGGACGGCAAGTCCGCCGCGACGCCCGGCGCCGAGGTGCCGCTCATCCCCAGGCGCGTCCTGTTCGACAATCCCGACCGCGCCAGCGCGCGGATCAGCCCCGACGGCCAGCGCCTCTCGTGGCTCGCCCCCGTCGACGGCGTCATGAATGTCTGGGTCGCCCCCGTCGACGACCTCGCCGCCGCGGCGCCGGTCACCCGCGACACCAACCGCGGCATCCGCAGCTACTTCTGGGCCTTCGACAACCAGCACATCGTCTACATCCAGGACAAGGGCGGCGACGAGAACTGGCGCGTCTACAGCGCCAATGTCGCCACCCGCGACATCCGCGACCTCACCCCCTTCGACGGCGTCGCGGCCCAGATCACCAGCGTCAGCCCGCGCATCCCCGGCGAGATCCTCGTCGGCCTCAACAACCGCAACCCCCAGTTCCACGATGTCCACCGCATCAACCTCTCCACCGGCGAGATGACGCTCGTCCAGGAGAACCCGGGCACGATGGGCCGCGGCCTGGTCAACGGCTTCGTGACCGACAACGACTACAAGGTCCGCTTCGCCGCGACCCTCAACACCGACGACGGCTCCATGTCCCTCATGCAGCCCGGCGAGGGCGGCGAGTGGACCGAGTTCGTCACCATCCCGATGGAGGACCAGCTCTCCAGCGGCCCGCTGGGCTTCGACAAGACCGGCAAGGTCCTCTACATGACCGACAGCCGCAACCGCGACACCGGCGCCGTCTTCGCCTGGGACCTGACCACCGGCGAGAAGACGCTCCTGGCCGAGGACCCCCTCGCCGACGCCGGCGGCCTCATGATCCATCCCACGACCTACGAGATCCAGGCCGTCTCCTTCGAGTACGACCGCGAGCGCTGGAAGATCCTCGACAAGTCCGTCGTCGGCGACTTCGAGGCCCTCCGCAAGATCCGCGAGGGCGACCTGCAGCTCATCAGCCGCTCGCTCGACGACAAGCAGTGGATCGTCGCCTACATCACCGACACCGGCCCCGTCGCCTATTACCGCTGGGACCGCGCCGCGAAGAAGGC
>CALKYH010000030.1 GCA_938003595.1 uncultured bacterium | reverse complement strand
ATGCTCGAGAAGTCCGGCGAGAAGTTCGAGTACCCGGTCAAGTGGGGCCTGGACCTCCAGAGCGAGCACGAGCGCTGCCTGACGGAGAAGATCGTCAAGAAGCCCGTGATCCTGATGAACTACCCCAAGGACATCAAGGCGTTCTACATGCGCATGAACGACGACGGCAAGACCGTCGCCGCGATGGATGTCCTGGCGCCCAAGATCGGCGAGATCATCGGCGGCTCCCAGCGCGAGGAGCGCCTGGATGTGCTCGACAGCCGCCTCGACGAGATGAAGCTGCACAAGGCCGACTACTGGTGGTACCGCGACCTCCGCCGCTACGGCACCGTCCCCCACGCCGGCTTCGGCCTGGGCTTCGAGCGCGTCATCCAGTTCGTCACCGGCATGGCGAACATCCGCGATGTGATCCCCTTCCCGAGGACGCCGGGCAGCGCGGAGTTCTGATCAACCACCTTCCCGCCGTGGGGGCGAAATGACGAGTCTCGCCGACCAACTCCACGCCCTCTACTCCGCGCGACGCGCCTGCGTCCGCATCGTCACCACCGAAGAGGCCGACGCCCGCGACGCCGCGCTCTCCGCGGCCATGTCGCTCGACCTGCGCCCCTGGATCTGGTCCGCCACCGTCGGCCTGCGCATCGGCGAGATCGCCGGCGAGCCCGTGCCCGACACCCGCAACGCCGCCGCGGCGCTGCACTACGCGCTCCTGCACGCCCATGAACGGGTCATGCTCATCACGCTGGACCTGGCCGACCACCTGAGCGAGCCCATCGCCGCGCGCGCCCTGCGCGAGGTCATCGAGGCCTTCGAGCAGCGCCTGGGCACGCCGGAATCGGCCCACATCGCCATGATCGACCACCGCGACGATGTCCCCGCGCCCATCGCCGCGGCGTCCACCATCGTCCGCCCGCGCCTGCCCGGCGACGACGAGATCGAGGGCATCATCCGCCGCACCCTCCGCGAGATGCACCGCGAGGCGCCGCTCGAGACGCCGATCTCGCCGTCGGAGTTCCGCGCCTTCGTCGAGAACCTGCGCGGCCTGTCGCGCCGCCAGGTCCGCCACCTCATCGCCCAGGCCGTCGCCCAGGACCACAAACTCACCATCGAAGACCTCGACGACATCGTCCGCGCCAAGCGTGAGCTGCTCTCGGGGCTCGGCGTCCTGGCCGCCGTGGACACGCCGGCCACGCTCGATGAGGTCGGCGGCCTGACGCGCCTCAAGCGCTGGGTGACCAACCGCTCGCGGACCTTCTCGCCGGAAGCCGCGGATGCGGGCCTCGCGCCGCCGCGCGGCGTGCTGCTGCTGGGCGTGCAGGGCTCCGGCAAGTCGCTCGCGGCCAAGGCCATCGCCAGCGCCTGGCGCCGCCCGCTGCTGCGCCTGGACCCCGGCGCCCTCTACGACCGCTATGTCGGCGAGAGCGAGCGCCGCCTGCGCGACGCCCTGCACCAGGCCGAGGCCATGGCGCCCGCGGTGCTCTGGATCGACGAGATCGAGAAGGGCTTCGCCGCCGCCGCGAGCCGCAGCGTGGACGGCGGCCTGTCGCAGCGCATGTTCGGCGCCCTGCTGACCTGGATGCAGGAGCACCGCGCCTCGGTGTTCATCGTCGCCACCGCCAACGACATCGACGCGCTCCCGCCGGAGCTGCTCCGCAAGGGCCGCTTCGACGAGATCTTCTTCGTGGACCTGCCCGGCGAAGACGCCCGGCGCGCCATCTTCGAGATCCACCTGCGCCGGCGCCGCCAGGACCCCGGCGCCTTCGACCTGGGCGCGCTCGTCGCCGCCAGCGAGGGCTACAGCGGCGCCGAGATCGAGCAGGCCGTCCTCAGCGCCCTGCACGAGGCCTTCGCCGAGCGCCGCACGCTCGACACCGCCGCCCTCCTCCACCAGCTCGCGGCGTCGCCACCGCTGAGCGTCCAGCAGCACGAACGCATGAACGCCTTCCGCGCCTGGGCGCGCGGGCGGTACACGCCGGCGGACTAGGGATCACCCATCATGGGCCGCATCACCATCGCCTCGTTCCAGCCCAAGCCCGGCAAGGAGGCCGACCTGCTCAAGGTCATCGCCGAGCGCCTCCCCCTGCTGCGCCGCCTGGGCCTGGCGACCGACCGCGCCAACATCACCTTTCGCGCCGGCAGCGGAGTGATTGTCGATGTCTCCGAGTGGGTGAACGACGCCGCGATCGACCGCGCCCACCACACCCCCGAGGTCCTGGCCCTCTGGGAGCGCTTCTCCGCGTGCTGCGACTTCGTGAACCTCGACACGCTCGAGGAGGTGCACGAGATGTTCGCGACATTCGAAGCGATCACGCTCCCGGCGATCGATTGAGCGGCGCGCCGCGCCTCCCGACACGCCGCGGGATTCGAGACGCTCGGCCGTAGCTCGACCGGCTCCGGGATCAGTCCTCGCGCACGGCCACCCGTGCGCCGTCCCGCACCCGGTCGCTGGGATAAACGATCACGAGTTCTCCCACCGCGAGTCCATCGAGAACTTGTGCGGCGTCGGCGCCCAGCCGGCCGAGCCGGACCTGACGCTCGATCGCTCGTCCGTCCTCGATGACGAACACCGACCAGGTCTGCACATTCCGGAACAGCGATCCGGTCGGGACCAGCAGCGCGTCATCCACCTGCCACACGACGATGCGCGCGTCCGCACGAAATCCATCGCCGAGCCCCGCGCGCTCCTCGGGCGAGCCGGCGAAATCGATGATGACATTCACGCGCTGCTCCTCGACGCCGAGCGCCGAGACCTTGGTGAACGCCGCGGGCTCCACGAGGCGGACCAGGCCCCTGAGCGGTCCGCTCCCGCCCCACCGCTCGATCGCCACCGGGGCTCCCGGGCGAATCGCCACCGCCTCGTTCGACAGCACATCCACCACCAGTTCGATGTCGCGGGGATCGCCGATCTCGACGAGCGGGCTGCCGGCGTCCACCACCGCGGCGCTCTCCTGGATCACGCGCAGCACACGGCCGCTGACCGGCGCGCGAATCTCGAACCGCCAGTCCGCGCTCCGCGACTCGCCCGTCGTGTGCGTCAGCGCCGCACGCGCCTGCTCCAGCTCGAACAACGCCACCTCCCGCGCGAATGTCGCCGCCCGATGCTCGCCCTGGGCCATCGACCAGGCCGCCGTCGCGCGATCGAGCTCCTGCTCGACAGCGGCCCCCCGATCGGCCGCCGCTCGCGTGCGATCCATCTCCGTCTTCGTCAGCTCAACCCACGACTCCGCCTTCTGCACGGCGGCCTCGGCCTGTTCGATCGCGGCCTCGGCGGCGCGCGCACGAGCTTCGATCTCGGCGCGGGTGCGGGCGTCCAGCAGCGATGGATCCGGCGGGTCGATGACGGCGACCACCGTCTCGTCGGCGATCACCTCGTCGCCCTCGCGCAGCGTCACGCGAGCCAGTCGCCCGGCCAGCGGCGCCGACACGATGTACCGCTCCTTGATGCGCGTCCGGCCGTCCTCGTCCACCGTCCCGACCAGCGGCCCGCGGGACACCGGCGCCGCCTCCACATCGACCGGACGCGGCCGCGCAAGCCACACGGCCGCGGCGCCGATGATGATCAGAGCGCCCGCCAGGAGAATTCGGCGCACCGCCTTTGTCACCGTTCGCTACCCCTTCGTCTTGAGCACCTCGACCAGATCGAGCCGGTCCACGCGCCGGCGCACCACGAGCCCCGACACGGCCGTCGCGAACGCCACCACTGTAGCGGCGAACACATAGGTCGACGCATTCACCTGGGCCGGCATGCGAATCGTCTCGCCGCCGAGCGCCGACGCGATGAACGCCGCGAGCCCGCGCCCCATCAACAGACCGACCGGGATCGCGACAACAGTCAGCGCCGCGAGCTCTCCGAGAAGGACGACGGACGCCTCGGTGCGGGTGAACCCGAGCACACGCAGCGTCGCCAACTCATGGGCCCGCTCGGCGAAGGCCACGCGAGCCGTGTTGTAGACCACGCCGAAGGCGATCACCGTCGCAAAGATCATGTTGAACAGGCGCATCCGCAGGATGTTCTCCGCGATCGTGTCATGGAAGGACTCCAGCGCCGCGGCCTTGATCGTGACGCCCGCGATCCGCGGTGCGCCCTTCAGCCACGCGTACAGCTCCTCCTCTCGAGCCTCGTCCACGTCCAGGTGCGCGCCCGACACGACGGCCCCCTCGTCGAGCTGTCGTCGGAGCGCGTCGATCTCCATATACGCCTCCGTGCCGACATAGCCCTTCGCCACGCGCGCGATCGTCGTCTCCAGGACCGGGCGCTGGCCCTCAAGGACCTCGATGACGATCGGATCGCCTTCGCGCACATCCAGCAGATCCGCGAGGATCTCCGTCACCACGAGCCCATCGCCGTGGAGCAGGATCGGCCGCTCGTCCCGGTCGACGACGCGGGCCAGCGCCGACCCGGCCGGCAGACCGACGACGCCCTGCAACCGAGAGCGGTGCCCCGCGCGCAGGCGAGCCGGCACAGCGCGGAAAGGTTCGCTGCGCAGGACCCCGGGTAGACGCTTGAGTTCGTGGGCCGCGTCGGGCGAAGCAGGCTCGACGAAGGTTACGGTCGCCGATTGACGCTGCGTGACGGAGAAGGCGAAGTGCATGATCTCGTCGACCGAGCCCTGCGCGAAGCCGCCGACGATGAGCACCGCGCCGGCGAGGCCGATGCCAAGGCACGAGAGCGCCGATCGCACCGGCTGACGCTCGATGCGCCGGAGCGCCATGCGCCCGGCCGGGCCCAGCAGCCGATGCACGCCAATCCGCTCGAGCATTGTCGCGCGATAGTCCGGCGGCGACTCGGGGCGCATGGCCTCCGCCGGCGCCAGCGCCGCGGCCCGGAGCGCGGCGCCGATCACCCCCGCCACCGCCGCGCCCGACCCGACCATCAGGCCGATCAGAACGCCCTGGCCATCGAGCACGAAGTCGAATCGAGGGAATCGGAAGAACCGCGCGTACATGTCCGTCACCGATGCGCCGAACGCCGCCCCCATGGCGACGCCGGCGACGCAGCCGACGACCGCCACGGCGAACGCCATCCCGAGGTAATGCCCCGCGATCGTCCACCGCCCGTAGCCGAACGCCCTGAGCGTCGCGACCTGCTCGCGCTGCGATCGCACGACGCGCGAGAACACGATCGCGAGAATGAACGCCGTCGCCGAGAGGAAGATCGACGGCGGCAGGACGGACATGGTGCGGAGCTCGTCCAGCTCGTTGCGGAGGAACCGGTCCGACTCCTGGTCGCGCCGTCCGTACGCGCCCGCCCCGCCGTACTCCTCCGTCATCCGGTCGAGCGCCGCGATCACCGCAGGCTCATTGGCTGTGGGCGACAGCGCGAGAATCACATCGTTGAACGCGCCATCCATGTCGAACGCCGGCGCCAGCTGACGCTCGGGCATCCACAGCACGCCGTAGCGCCGATCGTCGGGCAGGACCTCGCCCGGACGGACCTGATAGACATGCTCGGGCGAGAGCGCGACGCCGACGACCGTCAGTTCGTCGAGCCGTCCATTGATCACCGCGCGCAGCGTCGCGCCGGGCCTCATCCCGTGCGCCTCCGCGAATGGCTCGCTGGCAAGCGCTTCCCCCGGCGCATCGGGCGAGGGCATCCGCCCGTGCCGCAGGTGCAGCTCCGACAGGCCGAACGGGGCGTTGTCGGGTATCGACACCAGCCGCCCGGTGGCCGGCTCGCTCATGCCCGGCACATCGAGATTGACATCGACGGCGACCCGCGTGCGCACGCGCGCCACGCCGTCGATCTCGGCGATGCGCGCGCCGAGGCTGTCCGGCGCCCGCTTCAGATGCGCAAAGACATCGGGAAACCGATAGCGTTCGTAGTAGGCGTCTCGCGCCGTCTCAAGCGAGCGAATGGCGCTGATGGACATGACCAGCGTCGCCACGCCGCAGGACATCACCGCCGCTGCGGCCAGGAGCTGAGGCCACATCCGCAGCACATCGCGCAGGAGCTTCCGTCGGAGGGCCCTCATGCGCTCACCATGCGACGCTCCCGGGGTCCGCCTTCGACTCGTTGCGGACCACGGACGCGATCCGGCCGCCGGACAGCGAGATCACCCGATCGGCGATCGCCGCGATGGCGACGTTATGCGTGATGACGGCGGTCGTCGCGCCGGTCTCTGTATTGATGCGGGTGAGCGCCGAGAGCACGGAGACCCCGGTCTTGACGTCGAGCGCGCCGGTCGGCTCATCGCACAGAAGCACATCCGGGCGCTTGACCACGGCGCGGGCGATCGCGACCCGCTGCTGTTCGCCGCCCGAGAGCTGCGACGGGAAGTGATCGCCCCGCTCCGACAACCCCACGAGCGCGAGCGCCTCGGCGGCTGGCATCGACCTCGATGAGATGTCCGAGACGAGTTCGACATTCTCCCTCGCCGTCAGACTCGGAATGAGGTTGTAGAACTGGAACACGAACCCGACATGCTCCCGCCGATACCGCGTCAGCGCCGCATCGTCGAGCTTGGTCAGGTCATGGTCGAGATAGCGCACCGTCCCTGTCGTCGGCGCGTCGAGGCCGCCGAGGATATTGAGCAGCGTGCTCTTGCCGCTGCCAGACGGCCCCAGCAGCACGACGAACTCGCCCGCATAGAGGTCCAGGTCCACGCCGCGCAGCGCGTGGACCTCGACCGCGCCCATGCGATAGACCTTGGTGAGCCCCCGTGCGCGGAACGTCGCCGACGCGTCGTCCGTTCTCGAATCAGCGGCCGCGGCATGGCCCATACCGCACAAGCGTATCGCGGCCGACCCGCTACCACCTCGGCTCGCGTTCGGGCGTCACCACGAACCGCTGCGTCTCGGCGCCGCGCCGGATCACGATCTCCACCGGGACCCCGACCCGGGGCGACGGGCCGTTCTGCAGGAAATCGCGCAGGCCGCGGTTCATCTCGTAGCCGTCCACGCTCACCAGGATGTCGCCGGTCCGCAGGCCCGCTCGGGCCGCCGGGCCGGTGGGCTCCAGCGCGTCGATCGCCAGCTCGCTGGAGTTGCCCACCTCGATCGGGCGCAGGCCGATCCAGCCGAAGGTCTCCTTGTCGAGCAGCGCCACGAAGTCCGCGTCCACGCTCAGGCGCGTGCGGTACTTCGTCTCCACATAGCCGGACTCGTACCACGGCCCCCACCAGTCGTACGACACGCCGTAGTAGCCGTAGCCGCCGCGCCGATAGCCCGATCCATACCCCACGCCCACCCCGATCCGCGGCCCCGACGAATACCCGGAGTAGCTCGTGTACGGCTCCTCCGTCGCCTCGCGACGCGTCACCACCACCGCGTCCGCGCCGACCCGGCGGGCGTTCCATTCCAGCGCCCCTTCCATCCACTGCGGCCCCTTGGTCGTGGACATCGAGATCGTCCCGATGACCTTGAACGGCCGGTGGAAGGGGATCTCGTCCGTGATCGGCACCACCGCCTGCTCCGGCAGCGGGGGGAACTGCTCGGCCGACACCTGCTGGTACAGGTCCTTCGTGGACTCGTACGGCGAGCAACCGGCCAGCGCCGCCAGCGCCGGAATCACCAGCGCGCACGCCAGCCGCAGGCCCCGCCGTGTCGATGAACGATCTGCACACGCCATCCGTAGACTCCTCCGGTCCGCCGGCTCGGGCCCGCCTCGGGGCCCAGTATCGCGGACGCACCCTCTCAGGACCACCCTCATGCACCAGCGGCCCATCGTGGGTGTGACGAGCGAGATCGACGATCGTTCATTCGTCTGCCGCCGCGCCTATGCCGAGGCCATCCTCCGCGCCGGAGGCGTCCCCCTGCTGCTCTGCGCCCCCGCCGACCCCGACTTGGCCGAAGCCGTCGCCCGCCGGCACGCCGACGCCGTGGACGCCGTGGTTTTCACCGGCGGCGACGACCCTGCCACCGAGCCCTTCGGCGAGCCCACCCACCCCGCGGCCAAGGTCATGTCCGCCGCCCGGCAGGCCTACGAGACCGCCCTGCTGCGCATCCTCGACGAACCCGCCCGGCGCGCGACGCCCGTGCTGGGCGTGTGCCTCGGCATGCAGATGATGGGCCTGGTCAACGGCGGGCGCCTCGACCAGCACATGCCCGACGCCCTCGCCACCGCCCCCGACCACACGAAGGACAACCTCCACCCCGTCGCGCCGGTCGTCGAGCACGCCGTCATCCGCTCGCCGGGCGCCGTGCCGTCGTGGCACCACCAGGCCCTGCGCGAGCCGGGCCGCCTGCGCGTCGTCGCCCGCAGCGACGACGGCGTCATCGAAGCGGTGGACGACCCCACGCGCCCGTTCTACCTCGGCGTGCAGTGGCACCCCGAGCGCGCGCCGGACCGCGAGCATGAGCTGGCCGATGGGCTGTTCCGCGCCCTGATCGAGCGAGCCCGCGAGGCCGCCGCGGCCCGTCAGGCCTGACTTGCGACTATCGTCCCGGCGTGAACCTCTTCACCCGACCCCCCAAGCACCGTCTCATCGCCCCGTCGATCCTCTCGGCCGACTTCGGCAACATGGGCGCCGAGTGCCGCAATGTCCTCGAGGCCGGGGCCGACCTGCTCCACCTCGATGTCATGGACGGCCACTTCGTGCCGAACCTGACCATGGGCCCCGACATGTGCCGCGGCGTGCGCCACGCCTGCCCGGACGCCTTCCTCGATGTCCACCTCATGGTCACCGACCCGGCGAGCTTCATCGAGCCCTTCGCCCAAGCCGGCGCCAACCACCTGACCTTCCATGTCGAGGTCGCCCCCACGCGGGGCGCCATCCACGAGTTGTCCGCACGCATCCGCGCCCGCGGCATGAGCGCCGGGATCGCCATCAACCCGCCCACCGACCTCGAACGACTCACCAGCGCCCTCGACCCCGACGATGTGGACCTGATCCTCGTCATGAGCGTCAACCCCGGCTACAGCGGCCAGGCGTTCATCGAGGACACCCTCGCCAAGACCCGCGCCCTGCGCGCCAAGCTCGGGCCGCGACCGCGCATCGAGATGGACGGCGGCCTCAAACCCGAGAACGCACAGAAGGTCGGCCAGGCCGGGTGCGATGTGCTCGTCGCGGCCTCGGCGATCTTCGGCCTCCCGCCCGACCCCCGTAGCCGCCGGGCCAACGCCATCAACCTGTTGCGTGGCTCGACGCACTAATACCTATATATAGGTATTGGTCCGGATAATCCGAAAATAATCCGAACAAACCAAGCCCTCCACCGGCTCCGGGCGGTGGTTGGCGAGATTGTGGACTGCTATCGTCTTCGCCGATCCGAAGAAGAGAGAGGGCGGGACCCTCGCCGCGGCGGAGCCCGCGTGCCCCCAAGCCCACGATCCCGATCGGTCCACGACCTATGACCAAACCCGGAACAGTGACGCTGACGCTCGTTCGCTCGGGCGCCACGGAATGGGACGACGCCGGACGACTCCAGGGCGCGACCGACCTGCCCCTGAGCGAGTCCGGACGCGAAGCCCTGCTCGCCACGCTGGACGCCTCCCTCAACGGCAAGGCCAAGCTCCTGACGGCGGTGCTCCACGGCCCCGACGAGGCCAGCGCCCAGACGGCGCAGGCCATCGCCGATCGTGGCGCCGGTCGCCGGCGCGAGTCCGCGGGCCTGCGGGACATGGACCTGGGCCTCTGGGCCGGTCTCCGACAGACCGAACTGCTGGACCGTCACCCCACGCTCTTCCGCACCTGGCGCGAGGACCCCGGCTCCATCACGCCGCCGGACGGCGAGAACCTGCTCGAGGCCGAGGAGCGCATCCTCGGCGCCCTGAGCCGCGCCACGGCCAAGGCCGGGAAGGGCCCGGTCGCGGTGGTGCTGCGGCCCTTGGCCTTGGCGCTAGTCCGGTGCTGGATCCAGGAGCGCCCCCTGACGGAGTTGTGGCAGGCCGTCGAGGAGTCCAGCCCGGTCGAGACTTTCGAGGCGCCGCGCTCCCGGCTCGACTCCGTGCGTACAGGACAACGCGCCGGCGCCTAAGCTGGCCGCCGGGCACCAAGACTCTCGCAAGGAACCGACACCCCATGTCCCAAGCCGGCGTCCGCACCTGGAGCGACCTCAAGCAGCAGGGCAGCAACCCCATCCCCGAGGGGCTCTGGCTGCGCTGCCCCGCGCAGGACTGCGGGCAGATGATCTACCGCAAGACCATGGAGGCCAACCTCCATGTCTGCCCGGAGTGTGGGCACCACTTCCGCATCGGCGCCGATGAGCGCGTCCGCCAGCTCTGCGACCCGGACTCCTTCGAGCCCATGTTCACCGAGCTGCGCTGCAGCGACCCTCTCGAGTTCGTCGACCGCAAGCCCTACAAGGACCGCCTCATCGAAGAGCAGCGGCGCACCGGCCAGAACGAGGCGATCAAGGCCGGTCGCGGCTTCATCAAGGGCCGCCCCGTCGCCCTGTGCTGCCTGGACCTGACCTTCATGATGGGCAGCATGGGCAGCGTGGTCGGCGAGACCATCACCCGCACCATCGAGCTGGCGACGGCGGAGAACCTGCCGCTGGTGATCGTGTCCTGCTCCGGCGGAGCGCGGATGCAGGAATCCGGCCTATCGCTCATGCAGATGGCCAAGACCAGCGCCGCGCTGGCGCGGTTCGACGACGCCGGCGGGCTGTTCATCAGCGTCCTGACCGACCCGACGACCGGCGGCGTGACGGCGTCGTTCGCGATGCTGGGCGACCTGATCTTCGCGGAGCCCAAGGCGCTGATCGGCTTCGCCGGGCCGCGCGTCATCCAGCAGACGATCCGCCAGGAGTTGCCCGAGGGCTTCCAGCGCTCGGAGTTCCTGCAGGACGCGGGCCTGGTGGACCGTGTCGTGCACCGGCACAACCTCCGCAGCGAGATCGGGCGCGTCATCGACTACGCGGGCAAGTAAAGCCGGGCTTCAGGCCCCGCACGCCGTGTTGTACGCGCCCAGGACGATGTTCAGATCGGCGAAGTCCACATCGCCGTCGCCGTCGACATCGCCGGGCAGACCCGCGCCAACCTCGTTGTAGTCGCCCAGGACCGTGTTCAGGTCGGCGAAGTCCACTACGAGATCGCCGTTGGTGTCCCCGGGGCAACTCGCGGCGCAGCCCGTCAGGAAGAGCATCCACACGGCGCCGCTATTGGCGCCGCCCTCGTCATCAAGAGGGTCTCCGACCGCCAGGTCGGGGACACCGTCGCCGTTGAGATCCCCCAGCGCCGCGAGCGTGGCGCCGAAGTTGTTTCCGTCCGCGATCGGCCCCGTGAACCCGCCGGAGGTCGAGGAGATCTTCCGCTCCGCCTTCACCGTGCCGTCGGCGTTGAGCAGCAGCAGCCACGCGGCGCCGCGGTTGGAGCCGCCGTCGTCGTCATCACTGGCGCCCGCCGCCAGATCGGTGACGCCGTCGCCGTCCAGGTCTCCGATCGCCGCGATCGACTCGCCGAAATAGTCCCCCGCGCCGAGCGCCCCCGTGAAGCCGCCAGCGGACTGTGCGATCTTCTGCTCGCCCTTGACCGTGCCGTCGGCGTTCAAGAACACGATCCACACCGCCCCGCTGTCGAGCCCGCCGTCGTTGTCCAGAGGTGCGCCGACCGCCAGGTCCGGCGCGCCGTCGCCGTCAAGATCGCCAAGGCCGCTCACGCTGCGCCCGAAGTTGTCCTCGTCCAGGAGCGTCCCGCCGAAGCCTCCGTCCACATCCGAGATCTTCTGCTCGGCCTTCACCGTGCCGTTGGCGTTCAGGAAGAGAACCCACACGGCGCCGCGGGCCAGACCGCCCGACGCCGAGTTGCGGGCGCCGACGGCCAGATCGGCGACGCCGTCGCCGTCCAAGTCGCCCAGCGATGAGACGCCGCAGCCGAAAGCAATGAAGTTCGCGAGGGGGCCCGCGAGTCCGCCGGCGGCGCTGGAGATCTTCTGCTCCGCTTTCACCGCGCCGTTGGCGTTGAGGAGCAGGATCCACACGGCGCCCCGGCCCGACCCGCCGTCGTCGTCGCTATCGGCGCCGACGGCCAGATCGGGAACGCCATCGCCGTCCAGGTCGCCGATCGCCGCGACAGCCCTGCCGAACGCATCGCCGTCGTCGAGCGCCCCGACGAGGCCGCCCTCGGCGTCGGAGATCTTCTGCTGGGCCCTCACCGTGCCATCGGCATTGAGAAACAGGATCCAGACGGCGCCTCGACCGGATCCGCCGTCGTCGTCGCCGATCACGCCCACGGCCAGATCGCCCACGCCGTCGCCGTCCACATCACCGAGCATCGCGGCGCTCGTGCCAAACTGATCGAGATTGTCCAGGAAGACGCCGAAGCCGGCCTGGCCCTCGGTGATCTTCACCTCCCCCGCTACAGCCCCGGCGCCCTCGCAGGAGGGCTCCCCGGCGATGGCGGACCCGGAAATAAGCAACAGACCCGCGACGAGGACTGATGGATCTCTTTGACGCATCTCGCTCTCTCCTGCGGCGGCGACCTGTCGACCCGTAAACCGCGCCCGCGGACGGGGACCATCGAACTATACAGGTCGATCCTCTCCATGCAATGAAAACCTCCGGCGGCGATCATCCGCGGGATCGACTCCATCCGGCCCGGGGCCGCGGCCCCGATAAACTGCTCTCGCGATGCGATCCCTCCGAATCTCCGAGCGCCCCGCGCTCTGTTCCCTCGCCCTCGGCGCCCTGCACGCGCTGCTGTTCTGGCTGTCGTTCCCGCCGGTGTTCGCCTGGCCGCTGGCGTTCGTGTCGCTCTGGCCGCTGCTTTACATTGCTTGGAAAACGCCCAGGCCCGCGCGCTCGGCGCTCATGGTCGGGATCGCCGTCCTGCCGATGTGGCTGGCGCTGCACTGGTGGATGATCGATGTCACCGCCGCGGGCTTCCCCGTGCTGGGGCTGTACCTGTCGCTGTACGCCTTCCTGTTCGTCTGGATCGCCGCACGCTGGCGGCGGCGCGTGGGGGACGGGCGGAGGTTCTGGCTCGCGCTGCCGGTCCTGTGGATCGGCCTCGAGATGCTGCGCGGCGCCGTGGTATGGCACGGGTACCCGTGGTACCTGCTGGGGCATCCGACGATCAGCCTCACCCATCCCGCGGCCTCGCTCGTGGGCGCATACGGCGTGAGCCTGCTTGTGGCGCTCTTCAGCGTTCGAGCGTTCGAACTGGCGTTTGTGCGCCCGGTCGGCGGGCGGCGCGCGATCGTCAGCGCTCTCCTCGGCGCATTCATCGTCGGCGCGCTGCTGCTGGGCGGCGGCCTGCGACCTGGCGCCTTCGCGGAAACAGCCGAGATCGCCGTCGTGCAGACCAACGTGCCGCAGAGCAACCGCGTGGGTTGGTCGATCGATCAGAAGATCGAGGACTTCCGCGCCTTCGCCGCCATGACTCGCGAGGCGGCGCAGGCCTCGCCCGACCTCATCATCTGGCCCGAGACGATGTTCCCAGGTCTGACGCTCAACGCCGACGCCGTCGCGGTCGAGCGCGACGCGGGCATCGTGTACCCGGGCGGGCTCCAGACCACCGCCTTCTACGACGAGTTGCTGCGCCTGCAGGCCGAGCTCGGCGTCCCGATGCTCGTCGGCGCCATCGCGCGAGATGGGTTGTCCATCGACATCGACCGTGAGGGGCGTGTGCAGTTGCACGCCGCCGCCACCTACAACAGCGCATTCCTGATCGACAACGGCGCCGTCTCGGACACACGCTACGACAAGCTGCATCTGACGCCCTTCGGCGAATTCATGCCCTACATCTCCTGGAATGACTGGCTGGAGGAGAAGCTCCTCGCGCTGGGCGCCGCGGGGATGTCGTTCGATCTCGACGCCGGACATGGACCGCGGCAGTTGACGCTGCATCGGAGCGGGGATGATTCGGAATGGCGGACGCTCCGGATCGCCGCCCCGATCTGCTTCGAGGCGACGATGCCCGCCGTGTGCCGGCGCCTCGTCTTCCGGAATGACGAGCGCACTGCGGATGTCATGATCAATCTCACCAACGACGGCTGGTTCGGCGGCTCGCTGGCGGGGCGACGCAACCACGAACTCGCGGCCCGGTGGCGTTGCGCCGAGCTGCGCACCTCGATGGTCCGCGCCGCCAACACCGGCGTTTCGTCGGTCATCACCCCCGATGGCGGCGTCACCGCCCGGCTGCCGGCGATGACCGCCGGCGCCCTTGTGCACGCCGTTCCACTGCCCTCGACATCGAGGATCGAGCCCCTCTACGCCCTCATCGGCGACCTCGTCGGCTGGCTCTGCCTCGCCGCCTCCGGAGGCCTCTTCCTCGGCGCCGTCCTGCCCCGGCGAACGGGGGCGAATCCCCCGCGTACTGTTGAGGAAGCGCCCGGGGCGCCGACGAAAGACACGCCCGACGACCGCGCCCAAGGAGCGACCGCGCCATGACCACGGATCGAAACCGCCCGGCCCTTCTCGCCCTGCTCGCCGGCGCCGCGCTCGCGGCGCTGACGGCCGTCTCCACGGCGCAGGGCCCCACGGCGCCCCCCAAGGGCGTGGCCAACCCCGCCACCAGCGCGGAGGTCTTCGCCACGCCGCTGGCCCGCTCCGCCCTGCGCGAGCGCGCCATCGCCCTGGTGGTCGAGGCCACCCAGAGCGACAGCCCCCTGCTCCGCGCCAACGGCATCGAGGCCCTTCAGCCCGTGCCCACCCGCGTCGAACCCATCGCCCGCGCCGCCCTGACCGACGCCAACTTCGGCGTCCGCTACACCGCCGTCATGACCATCGCCGAGCTCAAGCTCTGCGAGTCCGCGCCGCTTGTCCGCCCCCTGCTCGCCGACCGCGAACCCGTCGTCGTCGGAGCGGCCATCCTCGCGCTCGAGCGCTGCGGCGCCGACCCGGACCCCTCGCCTCTGGCCGCGCTGCTGTTCTCCAGCGTCCCCCGCGAACGCTCCATCGGCGCCGTGCTGCTCGGCGAGATGGGCGACCCCTCGGCGATCCCGATGCTCAAGGCGGCGGTCAAGGTGGGCGACGGCGTGGGCTTGCCCGTCGAGCACCGCCTGCTGCAGATCCAGATCGCGGAGGCCATGGCCCGGCTCGGCGACACCGACGCGCTGCAGGCCGTTCGCGCCGCGCTGTACCCGGGGTCCGACGAGGAGTACGAGGCCGCGGTCCTGGCCGCCCAGATCCTGGGCGAGATGAAGGACCGCGCCGCCGTGCGCGAGCTGGTCACCCGGATCGACGAGCGCGCCGACCAGAACTACAGCACGCCCCCCGAGCTGCGCCTCGCCGCCGCGGGCGCCCTGGCCAAGATGGGCTACCGCGACGGCGCCTATGTCGCCGAGCAGTACTCCGGCTCCGAGTTCGCCCCCCAGAGGGCCCAGGCGGCGTATGTCTTCGGCGAGACCGTCGGCCCCGAGGGCCTCGGCCGGCTCGAACTGATGATGGACGATCAGGATCCCCAGGTGCAGCTCGCCGCGGCGGCGGCCATCATCAAGGTGGTGGACCGCATCGCCCGTCAGGGTCGCTGAGGCCCGGCCCGGGACCCGGCGGCCGACGGCCTCCGCAGGCCCGGACTGTGTGCAGCGCCTGTGGAAATCGGATTCCCTCGGATCGGCGGCAACCGGGGCGGGGGGACCGCCCGTACAGAGCGGGGCCCCCAAGACCAGCGGCGAAGGCGGTCGCATCGACGGAAACAGGCGGATTTTGGGCCTGCCAGGCCTCATCCTGCCCCCGTCCCCCGGATGAGCGGGCGGGCGAAGTTGCGAACGCCGGGGCCGCGTGAGAAGTTGCTAGACTCTGCCCCCCTCACCCCGCCGTGGCCGCATCGACGCGTCGGCGGGGGTCCAGGCGAGTCCTCAGGAGAAGCGGATCGTGCATCCTCTGACCAAAGTCCTTGTCGTTCTCGCGGCCCTTCTGAGCGTCGCTCTGGCCGCGCTGACCATCGCCTACACCGGCAACGCCGAGCGCATCCGCTCGCAGTTCCAGGCCGAGCGCGACCTGCGCCAGGCGGCGCAGGACGCCGCCAATCGCGACCTGACGGCCCACACCGCCGAGCAGATGCGCCTCCGCACGGAGAACGACGCGCTGCAGTCTCAGGTCGCGGGGCTGACCTCGACGATCGACAACCTGCAGCGCGAGAACTCGCGGACCATGGCCGATCTGCAGAACGCCCAGGCCGAGGGCCTCGGCGTGCAGGCCAAGATCGACCAGCTCACCGCGACCAACCAGACGCTCTCGAACCTCATCGCCCAGTACCGCTCCGAGGT
>CALKYH010000029.1 GCA_938003595.1 uncultured bacterium | reverse complement strand
CCCAGGAAGCCGCCCTCCGCGAGCGCGGCCACGGCTTCTATATGTTCGGCGACCCCGCCTGGCGCCTCGCCCGCCTCATGTGCGCGTTCGACAACGCCCCCGCCGATATCGACGCCCTCCTGACTGACGCCAAGGCCGTCCGAACAGCCACCTGACAACTACCCTGCTAGAATGGCTGGACAAGGGCCGGACAACCGCCGAAATCGGGAGTCCAGCCCCGCGGCCGCGGGCCTGCCGCCAGGCCGATCGCCGGGGACGCCGACAGCCCACCAGTTCACAATGACCGAAGAACCCAGCCAGGAAGACAACGAGCCGCCCTCCCGCCCGCCGACGCGCCCCCACGCGCCCGATGATGCACGGACAGAGGCCGCGCGATGATCGTCATCATCCTGGTCGTCACCATCTCCCTGCTCGGCTCGTTCCTCTGCTCCCTGAGCGAGGCCGCCTTCTACTCGGTCAATGACGCCCGCGTCCAGGCCATGATCGACCAGAAGGTCCACGGGTCCGTCATGCTCGCGCGCCTCCGCGCCAACATGGACCGCGCCATCGCCGGCATCCTCACCTTCAACACCATCGCCAACACCGTCGGCGCCGCCGTCGCCGGCGCCCTCGTCGCCCGCCTCTACGGCGACGCCTGGCTCGGCGTCTTCTCCGCCTGCTTCACCCTCGCCGTCCTCTTCGGCTCCGAGATCATCCCCAAGTCCATCGGCGTCGCCCGCGCCGACACCCTCGCCCCGCGCCTCGCCTGGGTCATCGAGGGCATGGTCGTCGTCACCTTCCCCCTCGTCCGACTCTGCGAGATCACCACCCGCGCGATCAACCGCAACCGCCCCATCAACGCCCCCAGCGAGTTCGAGATCCTCGCCATGACGCGCTCCGCCGCGCGCCACGGCGTCCTCCCGCCCCACGAGGCCCAGATCGTCGCCAACGCGCTCAAGCTCAACGACATCCAGGTCCGCGAGATCATGACGCCGCGCTCCGTCGTCTTCGCCCTCCCCGACTCCCTCCCCCTCAAGCGACTCGAGCAGCACTCCGAGCACTGGGTCCACTCGCGCCTCCCCGTCGTCCGCGACGCCAACCCCAACGAAGTCCGCGGCATCGTGCACCGGCGCGATGTCTTCGACCTCCTCGTCCACGAGACCGAAGGCGACAAGACCCTCGCCGATGTCATGCGCCCCGCGCGCTTCATCCGCGACACCGCCCGCGCCGACGAGGCCCTCCTCCAGTTCCTCGCCGGCCGACAGCACATGTTCATCGTCCTCGACGAGTTCGGCCTCTTCGTCGGCCTCATCACCCTCGAGGATGTGCTCGAATCCCTCCTCGGCCGCGAGATCGTCGGCGAGCACGACCCCGTCGCCGACATGCAGGCGCTCGCCCGCAAGAAGGCCGCCGAACGCGGATTCCCCTTCAACGAGCCCCGCACCAACCGCCCCGCGCCCCAGACGCCCCCCGCGCCCGCGCAGCCGCGCCGCGACGGCGCCTGACGCGCCGCCACGAAACCTCCCGCGCGATCGGGCGTCCCACGGCTTACCATCCGCTGGTCCGCGATCCCATGCTCACCGGAGATTCATCCATGCGCCGACTCGCCGCCCTCGCCGCCGCCGCGCTCGTCCTCGCGCCCAGCGCGCTCGCCCTCGACGCCGCGCACAAGCAGCGCGCCGAGCAGCTCATCGACAACTCCATCGCGTGGCTGCGCACACAGCAGGATCCGGCCACCGGCGGCTGGGCCGTCCCGCCCCCGCCCGCCAACCCCAACGAGCCCGCGCCCCCCGTCTTCCCCGCCATCACCGCGCTCGTTGTTCAAGGCATGGCCATGCAGCCCGGCCTCGACGCCAACGACCCGACCATCGCCGCAGGCGTCGCCTTCCTCAAGTCCTTCGTCCAGCCCGACGGCGGCATCTACGACCGCATCCTCCCCTCGTACAACACCTCCATCGCCCTCTCCGCCCTCTCGATGATCGACGACCCCGAGTCCCAGGCCGCCATCAAGCCCGCGCAGGACTTCCTCCGCTCCCTCCAGTGGAGCGAAGACTCACAGCCCGTCGGCGGCGACGAGGCGTCCAAGCCCGTCGATCGCGACCATCCCTTCTACGGCGGGATCGGCTACGGCCGGCACGGCCGGCCAGACCTGTCCAACCTCAACTGGATGCTCCAGGGACTCGAAGACTCCGGGCTCCCCGCCACCGACCCCGCCTACCAGCGCGCCCTCGTCTTCCTCTCGCGCGTCCAGATGCTCGACGAAGTCAACGACATGCCCTACGCCGACCACACCGAGCAGGGCGGCTTCATCTACGCCACCAGCGTGAACAGGGACCTGGTCGGCTCCGGCCAGAACCAGGTCGCCGAAGACAGCGCCACCATCGTCGAACAGTCCGAGGAAGGCACCGTCTCCACCCTCCGCTGCTACGGCTCCATGTCCTACGCCGGCTTCAAGAGCATGCTCTTCGCCGACCTCTCCCACGACGATCCCCGCGTCGTCGCGGCGTACAACTGGCTCCGCCGCCACTACACCATGGCCGAAAACCCCAATGTCGGGACCGACGGCTACTACTACTACCTCGTCACCCTCGCCCGCGCCCTCGACGCCTGGGGCGACCCCGCCATCCTCGTCGACGGTCCCCGCCCCAACGAACGCGCTCCCAAGGGCGCGCCGAATCCCGGCGAAACCCGCGACTGGGCCAACGACCTGATCGACGCCCTCGCCGAACTTCAGAATCCCGACGGCTCCTTCCGCTCCATCGACGATCGCTGGATGGAGGACAACCAGGTCCTCATCACCGCCTACGCGCTGCTCGCCCTCCAGCACGCCGCACGCTGACATGCCCCGCGCGGCCCGCAACCTCTACATCGCCGCCCTCATCCTCGTCGCTCTCGGCGCGGGATTCCTTCTCTACGCCAAGCAGGTCCAGCGCGCCTACCGCGAACTCGAAACCATCTGGACCCCCGCCGACGGCCCCGCGCCCGTCCACTTCCGCGTCGCCGCGTTCCCCGCCGGCGTCGAAGGCCGCGGCGTGCCGGACCGCGCCATCCTCGTCCCCCTCGCCGACTGGCTCGACCCCGTCGGCGTCGTCCACTGGGGCGAGGGCGACAACATGGTCGCCGTCCAGCGCCGCCTCCTGCGCATCGACCTCCCGCCCGACGCCGCGGCGCCGCTCATCGGCAACCTCAACGACGCCCTCGCGCGCTCCGCCGGTGAAGACCGCGAAGCCGAGTACACGCTCGGCCAGCGCCTGAGCCACCGCCGCCTCACCGTCCTCCGCTCCGACAACCTCCGCGAGGCGTTCGACTACGCCGTCTCCGACACCGGCGAAATCACACCCATCGCCGCCCTCGCCGCAGGTGACAAGGCCGCCCTCATCCGCGCCGGCCTCTGGGCCCTGCTCGGCGTCGTCCTCGCATGGACCGCCGCCCTCGTCGCCCTCGCCGGCGCCATCCTCCACGCCAGAGCCCGCCGCAAACTCGCCTGACCCGGAGTGACCGCGAGCGGTCACAGCTCAGCCGTGCCCGTGACCGTGGCCCTGCACGGTCGCGATCTTTGTTCCCCGCGCGCACCGATTCCTCCACCGCCGCGCAGCGGCGGCGGCCCG
>CALKYH010000028.1 GCA_938003595.1 uncultured bacterium | reverse complement strand
CGGGGAGGGGGAGGGCCTCGGTCATCCAGAGGACGGCCATGAGGACGCCGATGGCGGCGGCGGCGTGGGCGTCGGGCCCGAGGTCGGGTCCTCCGGCGGCGCGCATGGCGAAGTAGACGGCGAGGGCGAGGGCGGGCGCGAGGATGCGCCCGACGCGCGTGAGGGGGGAGGGTCCTCGGTCGGCTTCGCTGGCGGGATGAGCGGGGGATCGCGTCATGCCGAGCGCAGGTTGTACATCATCGCCGGGGAGCGCGGCGTGTGGGGGCGCGATGATGGGTGGGGGGTGGGCTGGCGGTATACTCGAACAGCGTCTGCAATGAACCCGAGGCGATCGCTCGCCCGCAACCCGAAGGCCGCACCGTGCCCGGCATCGAATGGTTGAACCAATTCTGGAGCCGTCTGCAGGGGTACCCGCCCTGGCAGGTGGTTGTGGAGTTGGCGGTGATCGGGGCGATCGTCTATGTGGTGTGGCGGTTCGTGAAGGGGACGCGCGCCGCGGGGGCGCTGCGGGCGCTGATCATCCTGCTGGTGATCGGGACGGTGCTGGTGCGGCTGGCGAGCCAGCGGGACATCTTCCCGCGGCTGTCGCAGCTGTACACGCGGATCCTGGGGTTCTCGGCGATCGCGCTGGTGGTGATCTTCCAGCCGGAGCTGCGCCGGGCGCTGATCCGCATCGGCGAGCTGCCGGCGGTGCGCCCGTTCTTCCGACCGACGCCGGACGCGGGCGAGCAGTCGCAGGTGGTGGACGCGATCGTGGCGGCGGCGAAGTTCCTGAGCAAGAACAAGTTCGGGGCGATCATCGCGGTGGAGCGGCAGGTGGGGCTGCGCGAGATGCTGGTGGGGGCGACGGTGCTGAGCGCGGACATCTCGCCGGAGCTGCTGCAGTCGATCTTCTGGCCGAACAACCCGCTGCACGACCTGGGCGTGGTGGTGCGGGGCAACAAGATCCTGGCGGCGGGCGTGCAGTTCCCGCTGGCGGATCCGGAGGACATGAGCGACCCGTCGCTGGGGGCGCGGCATCGCGCGGCGGTGGGGCTGACGCGCGTGTCGGACGCGGTGGTGGTGGTGGTCAGCGAAGAGACCGGCGCGATCAGCATCGCGGAGCGCGGGCGGCTGGATCGCTGGCGGAGCCCGGAGTCGCTGGCGAGCGAGCTGCAGCGCCGGCTGCGCGCGGCGCTGCCGGAGGAAGAGGTCGGGGGGCTCATCGAAGCGGCGGACGACCTGTCCACGACCGCGGATGGCACGGGCTCTGAGCCCACGCGCAAGTCGGGGGGCGCGGCATGAAGGAGCGCATCGCGAACATCGTGCTGGTGGTCGTGGTGACGGCGCTCATCTGGCTGTACCTGGAGGCCGAGAGCCTGACGACGAGCCAGCAGGAGGTGCGGATCAGCTTCGTGTCGCCGACGGGCGAGATGCTCATCAACCCGGTGGGCGACGAGTGGCGCGGGGTGGCGACGATCCGGGTGGAGGGCGCGCAGTCGGCGCTGTCGCGGACGCCGCGCGCCGTGGAGATCCCGGTGGGTTCGCCCGGATTTCCGGGGATCGAGGGCGAGCAGACGGTGGACCTTCGTGTGGCGCTGCGTGCGAACCGGGAGCTGCAGCGGGCGGGTGTGAACCTGGTGGAGGTGGAGCCGCAGAGCGTGCGACTGCGCCTGGAGGCGGTCATCACGCTGCAGGATGTGGCGATCCGTCCGGAGCTGGTGGGGATCGAGCCGGCGGCGCCGCCGACGGTGGAGCCCGGGCGCGCGACGGTGCGCGGTCCTCGATCGGCGATGGACCAGCTCGCGGCGCTGTCGGGCGGGGCGTATGTGACGGCGCGGGTGCGCCCGGACACCTCGGGCAATCTGTCGGACGGTCAGACGACGCGGGTGCGGGCGCTGCTCGAGGCGCCGCAGCCGGTGCCCTCGGACCAGATCCAGATCGTCCCGCGCGAGGCGGAGGTGTCGTTCACGATCCGGAGCCGCAGCGCGATGGCGACGCTGCCGTCGGCGCCGGTGCAGCTGATCATGCCGCCGGCGGAGTCGGGGCGGTTCCGAGTGGACATCAACGCGGACGACGCGTTCATCTCGAACATCACGGTGTCGGGCCCGAGCGAGCTGGTGGAGCAGGTGCGTTCGGGTCAGCTGCGGATCGTGGCGCTGCTGTGGCTGACCAGCGACGAACTGGAGCGGCCGATCGACTCCAAGATGGTGTCGTTCGGGGCGCTGCGCGACGGGCAGGTGGTGGGGCCGCCGCAGGGGCTGACGATCCGCGCGGACAACGCGACGGTGCGGTTCGACATCAAGGCGACAGCGCCGGCCGAGCCGGCGGCGACGCCCTGAGCGGGCCGGGTGCGCCGACGACGCGGAGCGCGGCGTCGAGATCGCCGCGGGCGTCGCGGGTGTCCGGGGATGCGGACAGATCGAGCGTGTCGAGGATCTCGAGCAGGCGGGCGGTGGCTTCGCGCGGGCGGCGGGTGGTGAGGCGGGACTCGTCGAGGTCGTGGTCGGGGCCGATGGAGACGACGGGCACGCCGAGCTGCGCGGCCCAGCCGTGGGCGAGGCCTTCGGCGCCGAAGGTGAAGAGGGCGTCCACGCCGGGGAGCCAGGACCACGCGGGCCGGCGCTCGGGGAGGACGCACCAGCGGCCGCCGTGTCGCTGCATCAGGCGCTTGCCGCGCTCGAGCCCGCGGGCGCCGCGGGGCGCGACGAAGGCGATGTCGCGCCCGGTCATCTCGAGCATGCCGCCGATGAAAGCGGCGAAGAAGGCGTCCACGGCGGGTCCGCCGGCGCCGTCGGCGTCGAGCAGGCCGACGACGGGGGTTCGGTCCACGCCCCAGGCGCTGCGGGTCGCGGCGCGGCGGGGCGCGACGGGGCCCGGGCAGCAGGGCGCTTCGGGGACGGCGGGGTTGTGGTCGGCGGCGAGCCACTGGTCGCGCATGGATGGGCCGACGAAGACGATGCGCCCGTGGCGCGCCAGGGCGCGCACGCGGGCGCGCGCGAGGCGCGAGCAGCGGTCCGGGCGGACGGCGACGACGGCGCAGACATCGGCGCGGGTTCCGACGGCGGCGAGGCTCGCGGCGACGGCGGCGGCGGGCGACCAGGCAACAAGCGTGGAGGCGCCGAGGCGACGCGCGAGCGCGCGAAGCGCAGGGCCGGCGCACTCGGCGCGGGCGAGCGCAGGGCTGAGGCGGTGGAAGCGGGCGAGGCCGGCGGCGCGGGCTTCGGGCGCGGCGGCGGCGCCGATGACGGCGACCGCATCGTCGCCGCGGCGCAGATGGCGAGCGAGCGCCGGGAGCATGGGCTCGCCGTCGCCTCGCGGGTCGATGATGTGCAGCGTGGTGGGCACGGGCCTCAGTCGTCGAGGTTGCCGGAGAGGGCGTCGCGCTCGTAGGAGTAGAAGGTGCGCGCGATCTGCACGCCCAGGGCTCGGGCGGCGGCCTCTTCGGCGGCGTTCTTCTCGGCGATGCCGGTGGGCATGTTGTCGGTCATCGGCAGGAGCATGTTCACGGCGAGGCCGTCGCCCGAGGGCGGGAACAGGCGCCTGTTGTTGGTCGCGTCGAAGATCTTCACCTCGGCCTCGCCGGAGGGGGAATAGACGACGCCGTCGGGGGTCAGGGCGAACTTCTTCACGACCGCGTAGATGATGATCTCGGCGCCGACGACGCGCCCGATGTCGACGACGGTCATCGGCGTGCCGAGCCGCTCGGCGGAGGTGGCGCGGAGCGTGGACTGGGCGGGGATCAGCAACGCGGGGTCCATGCCGGCGTTGAGAATGAGCTCGCTCTCGACGGTCTCGCCCATGACCAGGCGGAGGCTCCGCCGGGGGACCACATTCGTGCGGTCGTCGATGAAGACGACGGTCTTCTTGGTCTTGTCGAGCTTGTAGCGGGCGTCCACCTTCGGGGGGCCGGCGATGACATAAGCGGCGGCGGCGGCGTAGTTGCAGCCGGGGGCGGCGGCCAGAGCGCCGAGCAGCAGCGCGGCGCCGACGCGCGCGAGGCGCCGCGCGGTCTTCCCTCGGAACAGGAGCGGTGCGGGGTCTCGCATCGTGATCAATAGTCCGGGTAGTAGGGTTCCTGGTGGTCGTGGAAGAGCCACACGATGCGGTCGCACATGCGGGTGCGGAGGCGCATGGTCACATGGTCGGCGCTGTAATCCTGGGGGCCGAAGCCGTCCTTGTCCGGGAAGTCCACCTTGACGGACTTGCGGAAGACGAACTCGTCGTCGATGGCGCCGTCGGCCTCCAGCACGCCGACCTGCGCGGAGGCGACGCCCGACCAGAGGTAGGCGTTGCCCTGCTCGCGGAGACGGAAGTCGGTCAGTTCGACGAAGACCAGACGCTCGACGCCGAGCTCCTCGGCCAGGTCCTGGACGGACATCGCCTTCCAGCGGGGCTCTTCGGTCTGGAACTTGAGGATGACATCGGGCGGCACATAGCCGGAGGCGCCGGACTCCATGCGCAGGCGCTGGGCGATGACGGTGGTGACCTCGGCCTGGAGGCGCGGGTACTCGGCCATCAGGGCGCGGTCGGCGGCGACGATGACGGCGAAGGACTTGCCCTCGAGGCCCCGGTACTCGGCCTCGACTTCGTGGGTGCCGGTGCGCTTGTAGGACTCCGCCATGACGCTGGCGAGGCCGACGATCTCGCAGCCGGAGCCGGCGACCAAGGCGACAGCGCCGGCGAAGATCGCCGCGGCCGAGCGGAGTCGGCGGGAACGGTTGGCTCCAGAGGTCATGCCCATGTCACCGCCTTATACGCCCACGCGAGGCCAACGGCTACGCCGATTGTGATCAATCCGCGGGGGGTGGTCAGGCCGGCCAGCGTCCGGACGGCCCTGGAGCCGGTCAGGGCGCTGTGGAGGCAGATCCAGAAGGCCGCTGCGGCGCCGAGGGCGATCAGCAGGCCGGCGGGCTGGGTCAGGAAGGCGCCGAGGAGGTCGCTGTGGGCGGCCTGGGTGACGGCGGTGGTCATGCCGCAGGTCGCGCAGGGGGCGTCGAAGGCCTGTGCCCAGCCGCAGGCGGGCAGTCCGAGGGCCTCGTGGGTGCCGTGCCCCTCGGCGCGGGGCTGGAGCGAGGCGCCGATGACCAGGACCGTGAGACAGCCGATCGCCCCGGCGGCGGCGCCGAGGCGGTGCAGGGGCGCGAGTCGTTGGGAAGGCGCGCGGTTCGTCACGGGGAGGGGTCCTCGACGAGCGCGGGGCGAGCGATCAGTCGAACCGGAAGACGCCCTTGCGGAACGCGTAGATGTAGGCGACGACGGTGGTGAAGAGGAAGAAGAGGACGCGGCCGAGGAACTCGGCGCTCAGGGCCGAGCCGGGCTCGAGGTGGGCGAAGGTCGCGGCCCAGGGGTAGAGGAAGATGATCTCGACATCGAAGACCAGGAAGGTGACGGCGATGATGTAGAAGCGGACATTGAACCGCTTGCGGGCGGTGCCCACGGGGTTCATGCCGGACTCGTAGGTGATGCCCTTGACGGCGCCCTGGCGGGAGGGGCCGATGATCTTGGTCAGGACGATGTTCGCGACGGCGAAGCCGATCGCCATGAGGACGAGGATGCCCAGCGGGGCGTACTGCGAGAAATCAACGGTCGCGATCGTCGCGGGCATCGGGCCGGGTCTCCGGGAGTCCGTGGGGACGGGGCGGCGGGGTGATCCGCCGCGGGGGCCCGAGTGTACACCGACGCGGCGGGATCAGTCGTCGAGGTACGCCGGCCGGACATTGCCCGGTGTGGGGGACTCGGTGGCGTGCTCGCCGGAGTTCTCGCGGGTGAACTGGATGCCGCCCCAGGGCGCCGGGGGGATGGTCGGGCCGTCGGGTCGCGGGTCCAGCGGGTCCCACGAGACGCGGGCGGCGCCGAGGAGGGTGCCGGTGGCGAACGCGAGGTCCACCAGGGAGATCTGGTGCTCGGCCAGGGCGCGGATTTCGGCCAGCTGGGAGTCGGCCAGGCGCGTGGCGGCGTCGAGCACATCGGTGCTGGTGCGGGCGCCGACATCGAACTGGCGCTGCTCGGCGGCGAGGGTGCGGCCGTTGAGGATCGAGGCCTGGCGGGCGGCGAGGATGCGCTGCCAGTCGGACTCGACATTGTCCACGGCGTTGAGGACCTCCTGACGGATGGCCTGCTCGCGCGCCTCCTTGGTGGAGAGGCGCTGGAGGCGGCGCAGGATCGCCTGCTGCACGCGGGCCTTGGCCTGGACATTGCCCAGGGGGATCTCGCCGCCGACGGACACGACATGGTCGCCGAAGTCGGTGGAGGAGAGGGAGTCGAAGGCGTTGCGCCAGGAATCGCCGAGGCCATTGAGGCGGTAGGTGTAGTCCACGGTGAAGAGGGGGAGCGCGGCGTTGCGTTCGAAGTCGATGATGCTGGCGTCCTGGGCGAGCTGCAGTTCGAGCTCGAGCATCTCCATGCGGTTGTCCACGGCCTGCTTGGCGAGGGTCTCGCCGGTGAACTCGTAGTCCACGGGGTCGGGCGGGGTGGAGGGGACCAGGAGCACGGGGGACGAGATCTCGAGGCCGGCCTGGTTCATGATGCGCTTGAGGTCGCGCTGGCTGGTGCGCATCGCGTTGACGGCGATGATGATGGCCTCGAGGCGGTCGGCGACGCCGGACTCGGAGCGGATGACCTCGACCTCGGCGGCGTTGCCGGCCTTGACGAGGCGGCGGGCGCGCTCGAGCTGCTCGGTGGCGAGTTCGTACTGCTTCTGCGAGACCTCCAGCGCGGCGGTGGCGGCGTAGAGGCGCCAGTAGACGCGCTCGACCTCGGCGAGCTGGCGGATGACCTCGAGCTTGGTGCGGGCCTGGCTGATCTGCGTGTTGATGGCGGCGACGCGGATGCCGTTGGTGTTGGCGCGTCGGCCGGCGCCGCGGAGCAGGGGCTGGCTGATGGAGATGGAGTAGTCGGTGGTGTAGGCGGGGTTGAGGAAGGAGAACTGGTTGTTGGTCTCGGTGGAGTTGCCGGGGAGGTTGACAACGATCTGTCCGCCGGTGCGCATGGGGATGCGGACGCCGGCGTCGAAGTCGTAGGCCTCGACCTCGGACCCGGAGAGGGTGGAGGAGGTGGGCTGGTTGAGGTTGGTGTAGCGGAAGTTGCCGAAGAAGACGGAGTCGAAGCGGCCCTCTTCGAAGTTGAGGGTTTCGTTGGCGATGACGGGGTCGATGAGGGCGACGCGGAGGTTGAGGTTGTTCTGGAGCGTCCAGGCGCGGGCCTCTTCGAGCGTGAGCTCGACGCGGTCGAGGCCGGCGAAGGGGTCGGCGGTGGGCTCCTCGACGACGACGGGGTCGGCGGCGATGTAGTTCTCGGCGGGCAGGCGCTGGATGTCGCGCAGGCGCTCGAAGGGCGTGCGCGGGCCGTAGTCCTCGAGGCGCGTGGTGAAGGGTCCGCCGCAGCCGGCGAGGGAGGCGACGGCGGCGGCGGAGAGCAGGCCCGAGCGGAGGCTGCGGGCGAGGGTGGCGTTATTCATGTCGAAGGGCCTCGATGGGGTCCAGCCTCGCGGCCTTGATGGCCGGGAACATGCCGAAGAGAACGCCGGTGCCGGCGCTGAAGATGAAAGCGACGGCGATCGCCCAGCCGGGGATGACGGCGCCGTCGAGCGCCGCGCCGGGGATGCTCTGGACGGCGAGCGTGAGGAGCTGGCCGACGACGAGGCCGATGAATCCTCCGGCGACGCAGAGGGTGACGGCCTCGACGAGGAACTGGAGGAGGACGATGCCCGGTCTGGCGCCGACGGCCTTGCGGAGTCCGATCTCGCGGGTGCGCTCGCTGACGGAGACGAGCATGATGTTCATGATGCCGACGCCGCCGACGAGCAGGGAGATGCTGACGACGCCGCCGGCGATGGCGGTGATGCCGCCGGCGATGCTGTTGAACTGGTCGATGTAGGTCTGGAGGACCTCGACGACGAAGGTGTCGGGCTCGTCGGGCTTGAGGCCGCGGGACTTGCGGAGGATGTAGCGGATCTCGGCCTTGGTGTTCTCGGCGTCGCTGGTGTCCCTCATCATGCCGCCGGCCATGTTGATCCACCCGCGGGGGTTGAGCTTCATGGCGGTGCCGAAGGGAACGAAGACCTCGGTCTGGGGCGTGCCGCCGCCGAACATGGCGCTGACGGCCTTGGTCTCGACGACGCCGACGATCTGGAAGTGGCGCCCGGCGATGAAGATGGATTCGCCGATGGGGTCCTTGTCGAGGTTCAGCTCCTCGATGGCCTTGTCGTTGATGAGGCAGACATTGAGGCGGTCCTGGTCGTCGTTGGCGTTGAAGGGGCGGCCGAGGATGACGGAGCGGGTCTCGACATCGTGCCACTCGGGGCGGATGCCCAGGGCGCGGACATTCTGCAGGCGCTCGGCGTTGACGGCGACATCGACGGTCAGGCGCCACTGGGGGCTGATGTGCTCGATGGAGGAGGCGTACTCGGCGAGCTCGTCGATCTCGTCGAGCTGGAGCTGGACATCGAGCCAGGAGACCTTGTTCTCCATCTCGGGGGGGACGGTGCCGTCGATGTAGACATACTTGGCGCCGACGGACTCGAACTCGCCGAGGACGAACTCCTTCATGCCGGTCAGCGCCGCGACGACCGCGGTGACGGACGCCACGCCGATGATCACGCCCAGCGCGGTGAGGAACGAGCGTCCCTTGTTGGCGCGGAGCTGCGAGAGCGCGAGCAACACGGTCTGGAGGAATCGGAGGACGAACACCGGCTGTGTCCTGGCTAGGAGGGCGGGGGAGTCAGTCTTTTCGGAGGGCGACGATCGGGTCCATCCGGGAGGCCTTGATGGCGGGGAACATACCGAAGACGACGCCGACGAAGGCGCTGAAGGCGAAGGCGAGGCCGATGGCCCACGGCGGGATGACGGCCTCGTCGAGGCCGGCGTTGGGGATGCGCTGGATGCCGAGGGTCATGATCTGTCCGACGAGGATGCCGATGAGGCCGCCGGCCATGCACAGGACGATCGCTTCGGTGAGGAACTGCATGAGGATGACGGCGGGGCGCGCGCCGACGGCCTTGCGGAGGCCGATCTCGCGGGTGCGCTCGCTGACGGACACGAGCATGATGTTCATGATGCCGATGCCGCCGACGAGCAGGGAGATGCTGACCACGCCGCCGGCGACGGCGGTGATGGCGCCGGTCATGGCGTTGAAGCGGTCGATCTCGGTCTGCAGGATCTGCATGCCGAAGGTGTCCTGGTCGTCGGGGCCCAGGCCGCGGAGGTTGCGGAGGGCGAAGCGGATCTCGGCGCGGGCTTCGTCGGCCTTCTCGGGGGAGACGATCTGGGCCATCATGTAGGGGAAGGAGAACTGCTCGATCTTCTCCATGGTCTGGTAGGGGACATAGACCTCGATCTGGGTCTCGCCGCCGCCGAACATGGCGCTGACGGAGACGGTCTCGAGGACGCCGACGATCTGGAAGCGCCGGCCGCCGACGAAGATGGCGTCGCCGACGGGGTCGCGGTCCATCTTGAGGTCGTCGATGGCCTTCTCGTTGATGAGGCAGACCTGGCGCTCGAACTCGCCGTCGGCGAGGGTCAGCGGCCGGCCCATGATCACATAGCGGTTCTCGATCTCGTGCCAGGCGGGCTCGATCGCGGTGATCGGCACGGCGGTGCGCTCGACCATGCCGAACTGCACATTGGCGGAGCTGTTGGTGATGAGGGTGAGGCAGTCGATGGAGGGGGCGTGCGCGCGGATGGCGTCGGCCTCTTCCTCGTTGATGCGGACATCCTCCCAGGCGATGATCCCGCGCTTGTCGCGGGGGACCTCGCCCCAGAGCCACATCTTGCGGGCGCCGAAGGACTCGACCTCGCTGAGGACGCTCTCCTTCATGCCGGTCAGCGCCGCGATGACGGCGGTGACGGAGGAGACGCCGAGGATGATGCCCAGGGCGGTGAGGATGGCGCGGAACTTGTTGACGCGGATCTGCGCCAGGGCGAGGCCGACCGTCTGGAACAGGACGCGCAGGATGCTCACGCGCCGGCTCCGGCGGTCTGGCTGGACTCGACGGACCGGGTCTGCGCGGCCATGGTGTGCAGGGTCGCGGCGGCCTTCTGGACCCACTCGCGGTGGACGGGGTCCTGGTGGGTGGGCAGGTCGGAGATCACGCGCCCGTCGCGCAGGCGGATGATGCGCTCGGAGTGGCCGGCGATGTCCTCTTCATGGGTCACGATGACGATGGTCTGGCCGTCGTCGTGGAGGGCCTTGAAGAGCCGGAGGATCTCCTCGCTGGTGGTGGAGTCGAGGTTGCCGGTGGGCTCGTCGGCGAGCAGGATGCTGGGCTCGTTGACCAGGGCGCGGGCGACGGCGACGCGCTGGCGCTGGCCGCCGGACATCTGGCTCGGGCGGTGGCCCATGCGGTCGCCCAGGCCGACGCGCTCGAGGGCCTTCTTCGCGCGCCGGCGGGCGCCGAGCCAGCCCTTCTTCGAGTAGATGAGCGGGAGCATGACATTCTGCACCGCGGTGGCGCGGGGCAGCAGCTCGAAGGACTGGAAGACGAAGCCGATTTCCTTGTTGCGCACGGCGGCGAGCTCGGCGGCGCCCATCTTGTGGGTGGGCTTGCCGTTGAGCGTGTAGGCGCCGCGGGTGGGCTTGTCGAGGCAGCCCAGGATGTTCATGAGCGTGGACTTGCCGGAGCCGGAGGCGCCCATGATGGCGACGAACTCGTTCTTCTTGATCTCGATGTCCACGCCGCGGAGCGCGTGGACGCGCTCGTCGCCGATGCGATAGACCTTGTGCAGCTGTCGGATCGTGATGGTCATGACGCGCCCGACCCGCCCCCGCTGGCGGTCTGCGTGGAGCCGGAGGCGCCGGAGGTCTCGGCGGCGGCGTTGTCCGTGTCGGCGTTCGTGTCGGTCTCGCCCTCCGGCGCGGCGTCCTCGTCCTTCTCGTCCTTGGCGGCGGTCGCGGCGGCCTTGCGCGCCTCCTCCTCGGCCTTGACGACCTCCTCGTCCTGGACCTTGGTCCCGTGCGTCATGCTCAGGAGGGCCTTGTAGGGGCCGACGATGATCTTGGCGCCGGGCTCGATGCCCTGGCGGATGGCGGTGGTGCGGAGGTCGCTGGCGCCGGTGACGACGGGCGTGGCGACGGCCTCGCCGTTGACCATGGTGAAGACGACGGTGGCGAAGGTCTTCTCGCGGTTGAACAGCGGGTTGTCGCGGGTGAGCTCGAGCGGCAGCTCGTCGATGCGGACATCCTTGATCGCCTGGCTGGGCGCGAGCATGACATCCTCGATCGTCTCGACCTCGATGTCCACGCTGGCGGTGAGGCCGGAGAGGATCTGTCGGCCGTTGAGATCGAGCAGGACCTCGACCTCGAAGACATCGGAGTTGGTGGTGGCGCGCGGGCGCTGGGAGACGGGGCTGCGCCGCTCGAGGGCGATCTTCTTCACATGGCCGTCGAAGACATCGTCGGAGTAGGCGTTGACATAGATCTTGGCGTTCTGCCCGACGCGGACCTGCGCGACATCGGACTCGTCCACCTCGGCGACGACGATCATCTCGTCGAGGTCGGCGATCTCGAGGATGACGGTGCCCGCGTTGTTCATCGTGCCGGTGACGACCAGCTCGCCGACCTCGGCGTTCACGCGGGTGATGGTGCCGTGGATCGGGGAGAGGATCTCGGTGTAGCGGAGGTCCTCGCGGACGCGGGTGATGTTGGCCTTGGCCATCTCGATGCCGGCCTCGGCGGCGCGGAGCGAGGACTCGGCGCGGTTCTTCTCGGCCTCGGCGGCCTCCATCGCGGACTTGGAGACATCGGCGCTCTGGAACAGCGCCTGCTGGCGCTCCCATTCCGAGACGGCGTTGACATAGGACGCGCGGGCGCCGAGCAGGCGCGCCTCTTCGGCGCGGAGCGACGCCTCGGCGGAGGAGAGCTGGGCCTGCAGGTCCCGGTCGTCGAGTTTGACGACGACATCGCCGGGCTTGACCACATCGCCTTCCTCAAAGGGCAGCGCGATGATCTGCGCAGAGATGCGCGCGGAGATGGACACGCGCCGGGTGGCCTCGATCAGGCCGGGGGCGCTGATGGTGCGGACGAGCCGGCCCGAGCCCACGGGCTCGAGGCGGACCATGGCGCCGGAGCCCTGGCTGCGGGCCTCCTGGATCCGCTTCTGGATCGTCGGGAAGAGCATGAGCGCCGCGCCGCCCAGAACGAGGACGACCAGGAGCGTCGCGCCGACGACCCACTTCATGATTCGGAAGAATTTGCCCACATCCACCTCGTGTCGATGCCAATGTTCGATGTCCGTCCGGGACAGTACCCGGGCGGCGGCTGCTGGTTGCGTGGGGCCGGTCCGTGGCCCGCCGCCCGATGATCCGGAGTGCTCGATCGACGCGCCGGACCCTTCGTCGCGGAGGGGACCGTCACCGGCGGCGCCGGTGTACGATTGATTCCGGCTCCGGCGCCGCGCGTTTCACGATCTCGGGCATATCTTAGGTTCGATCGCGGCTCGGCGCGGATTCCGGGGCCTGCGGAGGCCTCGCGGCAGGGTGTAGCTCAGCTTGGTAGAGCGCCTGGTTTGGGTCCAGGAGGCCGCTGGTTCGAATCCAGTCACCCTGATTCCTGTGCGGTCGAGGCGGGCGGGGCGTCGCAGCCCGGCGCCGATATAGTCCGCCCGATGCGTCAGCCCCCCGATCAATTGAATGTGTTGCTGGTTGGCTCCGGCGGGCGCGAGCATGCGCTGGCCTGGAAGCTCAAGCAGTCTCCCCGGGTGCGCAAGATCTACGCCACCCACCCCGGCAACCCCGGCATCGACGCGCTGTGCGAGTCGGTTGGCTTCCCGTACGACCCGCGCGACACCTACCGACTGCCGCGCTTTTGCGAGACGAACCAGATCGGCCTCGTGGTGATCGGCCCGGAGGCGCCGCTGGCGGACGGGCTGGCGGACAAGCTCGCGGCGCCGGGGCGCGCGGTGGTGGGCCCGGGGCGCGAGGGCGCGCAGCTGGAGGCGAGCAAGTCCTGGTGCAAGCGGATCATGCGGTCGGCCTCGGTGCCGACGGCCGAGGCGCGGGTGTTCACCAGCGCCGCGGACGCGAAGCAGTTCCTGGAGTCGCGGGAGTCGGCGCATGTGGTGAAGGCGTCGGGGCTTGCGGCGGGCAAGGGCGTGTTCGTGCCGGACTCGCTGGAGGAGGCGCTGGACGCGATCGACCGGATCATGGTCAAGAAGGAGTTCGGCGAGGCCGGGCGCGAGGTGGTGATCGAGGAGCGGCTCAAGGGGCCGGAGGCCTCGGTGCTGGCCTTGATCGACGGTCGGAGCATCCTCGTGCTGGAGACCTGCCAGGACCACAAGCGCCTGGGCGAGGGCGACACGGGGCCGAACACCGGCGGCATGGGCGCCTACAGCCCGGCGACGGTGGTGGACGCCGCGGCGATGCGCCGCATCGAGCGCGAGGTCTTCGTGCCCATGGTGGATG
>CALKYH010000027.1 GCA_938003595.1 uncultured bacterium | reverse complement strand
CCAGCTGAATGGAGCCGTTGTCGAGCGTGAGCCCGTTGCTGACCGTCACGACGGCGTTGCCGGTGATCGAGAGTGGAGCGCTGAGCGTCACGCCGGTCAGTGTGCTTGCGCCCTGCGCAGAGACAGTCCCTCCGGTCGAGGTGATCACCGTATTGGCGATCGTGCCGCCGCCCAGCCGGTAGACGCCCGCGTTCAGCATCAGACCGTTCGCGACGGTCAGCGTGCCGCTCGTGTGGCTCAGCGTCGCGTCCGCCGAGTTGAGCGTGAGCTGATCGAGCGTCACCGAGGAGTTCAGCGTCACCGTGTACGCCGCGCCCGTCGCTTCGATGATCGCGTGGTAGGCGTCGGCGCCGTTGTTCGGGAAGTCGGGGCTCGTGCTCCAGTTCGCGGCGACATTCCAGGCGCCGCTGACGGGATTGAGCCAGAAGGCGTTGACGACGCCGGCGCGGGCGACCGCGGAAGACATCGCGGCCGCGACTCCGGCGCAGAGGACAAGGGAGGGCGTCCGACGATTGCAACGAATGGTCATCCTCGACTTCTCCGTTCCTGGGTCCGGCACAGGCGCGGGACGCCCATGCGGATTCCGACTCCGGAGCCGACCGAGGCGGCCTCCATTGGCCAACCGGGCAGCCCCTCTCCAGAGAGAAGTTGCGTAGTCAGGATCCGGACAGGGACAAGTTCTGGGCGGCTCAGGGGTTGGCCGGAAGGGCTGCGCCGAGCTGGGCCCGGAGCCGCTCCAGCGCGGCCAGGGCCCGCTCGCGCAGGGCGCGCTCGTGGGCGAGGGCCAGACCGCGTTCGGCCCGATCGATCATGAGGGCCAGACTCCGCTCGGTCAGGCGCAGCGCCTGGGCGAGATACGCGGTCCTGGCCTCCGGCGTGGGGGCCAGCGGGGCGAGGGCCTCGAACTCTTCGCCGGCAAGGCCGCAGAGGGCGGTCATGTCCCGGGCGACCTGTGTGTCCTCGGGGTCGCGGGCCGCGACGGCCTCGACGCCGGCGACGGCTTCAAGCAGGGCGCGGGCGGCGTCTTCGGTCTGGTCGGGCCGCTCGAGCCGGATCGCCCGGGCGAGGATGATGCGGCAGCCCCAGCGCCGGGCCTGCGCCTGGGGGTAGGGGTCGAGCAGTGCGGCGGCCTCGGCGACCTCGACGGCGCGTCGGGCCTCCTCGATGGCCCCGACGGGCTGACCGTCCATGCGGGCCCAGCAGAGGCGCTGCGCCAGCGCGCTCCACGAGAGCGCGAGCATGGAGTGTGCCTCGCCGTCGTCGGGCGACGCGTCGCACAGCGGCGTCAGGCAATCGACGGCCTGTCGAGCGAGGTCGACGCCCGATCGCCAGTCGCCCCGCTGTCTGGCGTCGTCGCCCAGCCAGATGTGGACATAGGCGAGCGCGAGCAGCGCCTCGCGCTGTGTCGGATCGATCGCGAGCGCCCGCTCGGCGAGGGACTTGGGCAGTTGGAGGACGGAGACATCCAGATGCTCGGCGCCCATGGAGTCCGCCGCGAACGCGGCCAGGCGCGCGGCCATGGCGGCGAGGCCGAGAGCCTCGGCCTGTTCGGGCGAGCCGGCCTCTCGTTCGTCGGCGACGCCGATCGCAAGGTCGCGGCCGCGTTCGAAGGCCTCGCCGGCGCGGCGGGCGCCTTCACCGGCGACGCCTCGGACGAATCTCGCGGAGCCGAGCGAGACCAGGGCTCGGGCGAGGGCCAGGCGGCTGGCGCTATCGAGCTCACCCTCGCGAGCCAGGGCGGCTTCGGCGTACTCGAGGCCGATCTCCAGCAGCCGCGCGCGGGCCTCGCTCGCGCCCGGCACACCGATGAGCGCTTCGGACACTTCGAACAGCAGCCCATTGGCGACTGCTTCGCTCGAAGCGCGCCGTTCCTCGGCGAGGCGGCGGGCGGATGCGGCGTTGGTGGCGAGGATGGCCAGGGAGATGGAGGAGACGGTGAGGATGACGAGCGTGGCGGCCAGGGACGCCGCGATGGCGCGATGGCGTCTGGCCCAGCGCCAGAGGCGGCCGATGGGGCCGATGGCCCTGGCGCGCGGCGCCACGCCGTCGCGGACGCGCTGCAGCTCGGCGAGGACCTCGCCGGCGTCGGCGTAGCGGTCGCCGGGGTCGAAGGCGAGGCAGCGGTCGATGACGGTGGCGAGATCGCGCGGGGTGCGGGGGGCGACCTGCACGAGGCGCGGCGGGGGGACGCGGCCGATGAGCTGGGCGGCTTCGAAGGCAGGGAGGTCGGTCAGGTCGTGGGGCGGACGGCCGGCGGCGATGTCGAACAGGAGGACGCCCAACGCCCAGACATCCTCCCGCTTGCCGGAGTCCTCGCCCCGGGCGCGCTCGGGGCTGATGGAGGAGAGGCTGCCGACGCCCTCGAGCTGCATGGTCACGGTGGAGGACGGGGCGCCGGGGTGCGCGTCGTCGAGGAGGCGTGCGATGCCGAAGTCGAGGATGGCGGGAGAGCCGTCGGGCCGCACGAGGATGTTGCCGGCCTTGAGGTCGCGATGGACGACGCCGCTGCGGTGTGAGCAGGCGACCGCATCGGCGAGCTGGAGGCCGAGCTCGAGGGCGAGGCGATCGCGCCTGGCGCCGCGCTGGAGTTGCTCCCGGACGAAGCGGTCGATCGTCGGGCCCTCGATGAACTCGAGGGCGAGGTAGGGCCGCGGCTGGCCGCCGGGCAGGGGCGCGACCCCGCCGCGGTAGACGCGGGCGACGCCGGGGTGGGCGAGGCGGGAGAGGGCGTCGGCGTCGCGCCGGAGCGCGGCGTGTCGGCGGTGGTCGGCCATCGAGCCGGGCAGGAGCTTGAGGGCGATGCGCCGGGACGCGGCGGGCTGGTTGTCGCGGCCGACGCCCAGGCCCAGGTCTTCGGCTTCGTAGACCTCGCTCATGCCGCCGCGGCCGGCGAGGCGGACGATGCGGCAGTCGGCGAAGACCTCGCCGGGCGAGAGGGACGCGGTGAGTTCGTCCCAGTTCGGGGCGGCGAGATCGTTCGTGTCGTCGAGGGCGCCGAGGAATCGGCCCGCGGATTGATCGGCGTGGAGGAGTTCGCGGAGGATGCCGGAATCGTCGTCGGTGGGCCGGAGTTCGCCGTCGGCGATGTCGAGGAAGCGCGACTTGAGCGCGGCCCAGGCGTGCGGCGAGAGGTCCTCGTTGTGAGATGATTCGGCCTGCATATGGGCTGATGCGTCAATCGGGCCGGGATGGGGGCAGATCGGAGGGGTCGGGCCTGGCGATCGGCCCGAGCGCTCGAAACAGCCAGGCGCGCGCCGCGCGCCAGTCGCGCTTGACGGTGCGCTCCGATTGATCGAGCGCCGAGGCAATCTCGGGCATGCTCAGGCCGTAGAAGAATCGAAGCGTGACCACGGCCGCGGCGCGGGGATCGAGTCGTTCGAGCGAGCGAAGGGCCTCGGCCACGGCCGCGCGGTCCTCTTCGGACAGGGCGTTCGCGGCGGCTGATTCCCGGAGACGCCTGGCGAGGGCGTCGCGCCGGGCGTCGAGGTCCACCACAGAGGCGTCGCCGCCGCGTTTCTGCGCCGCTCGACGCCGATGGTCGTCCACGATCGATTCGACGGTGGCCTTGGCGACGGCCGCGAAGAAGCGCTCGCGGCTCTCCCAGACACGATCCTGGCCGGGCGCGGCGGCGGGCAGCAGGATGGTCCGCTCGAGGGCGTGGTGCAGGAGATCGGTGGTCCCGATCGCATGGGCGCCGGTGTAGCGTCGCTTGGCCCGACGGACGACCTCCCTCGCCTCCTGCATGAGTCTGTCGTGGAGTTCGCGCTCGTCGCCGGAGGGGATCGAGGCGAGACGGATGAGGTCTGTCAGCGTTCCTGCAGCGCTTCCGGCATCGTCGCGGCTCGTCGTCATGCAACCCTGTCCACAGCTGAGGCGCACCGCGACCCGACGGGTCGCGCCATCGGCATACTAAACGAACAGCGGGCGATTCCAAGCGTGATTCGAATGGACGGGCCCGGCCCGACCGGCGCAGGGCGCGTCGGGCGGCGGGGCGGTGGTCGCGGGCGGCCCCCGGGGTCAGCCGCCGCTGCGGCCGAGGAAGCTGTCCGGATTGGCCTTGAACATGGCCATGGACTCGTTGGTGACGAAGTAGTAGCGGACGCCCTTGTGCTCGACATCGCCTGCGGCGAGATTGCGCGGGAAGCGGCGGCTGAGGACCGGGTCGGTGGCCATGTTGTCCTTGCCGTACTGCTCGACGAACTGCATGTTCAGATAGGTCTTCATGAAGGCGAGCAGGCGCTCGTCGAGCCAGTCGGCGACGGCGGGCAGCTGGAGGTTGTCGAGCGGCTGGGAGAACTGCGAGAACTTGTCGAACTCCATGAAGACGGGGATGATGCGGAGCTCGTAGGTGAACAGGATCTTCTTGAAGGCGTCGTCGTGGGCGATGGACAGATCGACCTCGATGAGGGCGGCGCGCTCGGGGGTGCGGGGGAAGCGGAGGATCAGGCGGCCGCCGTCGATGTCGCGCTGCAGCTCGTGCTGCATGCCGGGGATCTGCGCGGCCAGCTCCTCGAGGCGCGGCTGGACCACCTTCGCGGCGATCTCCTCGCGGGCCTTGGCGTACTGCTTGTAGCGCTGCTCGAGGTCCTTGGCGCTGGCCGCGGCGTCGGCGCGCAGTTTCTCGATGGACTGGTTGAACTCGGCCTTCACCGATTCCAGCTTGCTCTTGAGAGTGGATTCCGTGGGCATGGTCGGGCTCCGGGGCGACCGGCGTCGCTGCGGGTTCAGTGGATCTCGGGCACGAATCGCCGGCCCTCGAGGGACGCCTGGTCGTCGTAGGCGTGCTTCTTCGAGCGCTTGGGCAGGTCGATGGGGTCGCGGTCGAGCTTCTTGTGGGGGATCTGGCTCAGCAGGTGCGAGATGCAGTTGAGGCGCGCCCGCTTCTTGTCGTCGGAACGCACGATCCACCAGGGGACCTCGTCGGTGTCCGTGGCCTCGAGCATGCGGTCGCGGGCGCGGGAGTAGTCGTACCAGCGCTCCCGGGAGGGCAGGTCGATGGGGCTGAGCTTCCACTGGCGCAGCGGGTCGTCGATGCGGGCCTGGAAGCGGCGCTCCTGCTCCTCGTTGCCGACCTCCATCCAGTACTTGAGCAGGATGATGCCGTTCTCGACGAACTGGCGCTCCACCGGCGGCGCGAGGCGGAGAAAATGCTCGTACTGCTCGTCGGTGCAGAAGCCCATGACGCGCTCGACGCCGGCGCGGTTGTACCAGCTTCGGTCGAAGATCACGACCTCCCCCGCGGCGGGGAAGTGCGTCAGGTAGCGCTGGATGTAGAGCTGGGACCTCTCCCGATCGGAGGGCGCCGGCAAGGCCACCACGCGGAAGACGCGCGGGCTGACGCGCTCGGTGATGGCGCGAATCGTGCCGCCCTTGCCGGCGCCGTCGCGGCCCTCGAAGACGATGACGACCCGGAGCCCCTTGTGCTTCACCCACTCCTGCAGGATGCAGAGCCTGGTCTGGAGCTTGCGAAGCTCCTTCGCATACTCCTTGCCCTTCATCCGCTTCGGTTTCGGCTCGGTGTCCTTGTCGGCCATGCTGAGAGGCCTCCGGAGACGGGAAAGCGGGCGACGCGACTCGAACGCGCAACATTCAGCTTGGAAGGCTGACACTCTACCATTGAGTTACGCCCGCA
>CALKYH010000026.1 GCA_938003595.1 uncultured bacterium | reverse complement strand
AGATCGGCTCCGTCGCGTCGATGAGCAGCACGACCACATCCGCCCGCAGGATCGAGCGCCGCGCCCGGTCGTACGCCCACCACTCCACCTGGTCGGACATGCTCTTGCGCTTCCGCACGCCCGCCGTGTCGATCGCCACGAACGCCCGCCCGTCGCGCTCGAACCGCACATCGACCGAGTCCCGCGTGGTGCCCGCGATCTCCGAGACGATCACCCGGTGCTCGCCCGCCAGCGCGTTGACCATCGTGCTCTTGCCGGCGTTCCGCTTGCCGACGATCGCGACCCTCATCTCCGGCTCGCTCGCCGGGGCCGACACATCCCGGCCGTGCTCGGGCAGGATCGCGTACAACCGCTCGATGAAGTCGCGCCGCCGGTAGTTCGTGGACGCCGAGATCACCAGCGGCTCGCCGAACCCCAGGTCCGCCGCCTCCACCGAGTGCGCCTCCCACGACGAGTCGTCCACCTTGTTCGCCACCATCGCCACCCGTCCCAGCTTCGTGCCCTGAGGCAGGAACCGCCCCTCGCGCAGCAGCGTCGCGATCTCCCGGTCCGCCGCCGTCACCCCCGCCTGCGCGTCGATCACGAACAGCTCGACATCCGCCGTCGCGACAGCCCGGCCGATCTGCGACTCGATGTCCGCCGTCAGGCTGGTCAGGTCCTCGCCGACATCGTCGTACCGGGCGCCGTCCGCCACATACACGCCGTAGCCGCCCGTGTCCGTGAACTCCACGAGCTTGGGCGGGTCCTTCGGCGTCGGGCCTTCCAGCTCCGCCACCACCGACACCCGGTCGCGCGTCACCCCCGGCTTGGGGTCCACAATGGACACCTTCGCACGCGCGAGCATGTTGAGCAGAGAGGACTTGCCGACATTGGGCCGCCCCACGATCGCGACGCGGATAAGAGACATAGGGGGGGATAGTATGACCCCGGATCCACACCGGAGCCCCCACCATGAAAAAGTCCGAAGCCAAGTTCGACGGCCCGCCCGACAAGCGGGAAGCCGCCCGCAAGGTCCACAAGCCCGAGGCCGCCCGGCTCAGCCAGGAGCAGCGCTCCCGCGACCCCAAGGGCAAGAAAGACCACGGCGAGGACAAGGCCAAGGGCTGACGCCCCGCCGCCTCAGGCCGTCGCCCCCGTCGGCGCCGCCAGCATCTGGCTCGCCGTGAGCGTGCGGTAGATCCCGCACCGCTCCAGCAGCGCCTCGTGCCGGCCCACATCCACGATCCGGCCCGCGTCCATCACCACGATGCGGTCCGCGTTGATCACCGTGCTCAGCCGGTGCGCCACCACCAGCACGGTGCGCCCCTGCGCAAAGTCCGCGATCGCCGCGGCGATCTGCCGCTCGCTGTCCGCGTCCACCATGCTCGTCGCCTCGTCCAGCAGCAGGATCGCCGGGTCGCGCAGGAACGCCCGCGCCATCGCGATCCGCTGGCGCTGCCCGCCCGAGAGCGTCACGCCCTGCTCCCCCACCAGCGCCTCGTACCCGCCGGGCTTGCCGAGGATGAACTCCTCCGCCCGCGCCAGGCGCGCCGCCTGCCGGATCTTCTCCGGCGTCGCCCCCTCCGCCCCGTACGCGATGTTCGAGGAGATCGTCCCCTTGAACAGCACCACCTCCTGCGTCACCACGCCGATCTGCCGGCGCAGCGACCGCAGGTCCACGCCCGTCAGCGGCTGGCCGTCGATCAGCACACGCCCGCCCGCCGGGTCGAACAGCCGCGGCACCAGCGAGATCAGCGTCGTCTTGCCCGAGCCGTTGCCCCCGACGAACGCCACCGTCTCCCCGTGCTCGATCGTCAGCGACACGCCGTCCAGCGCCGGATGCTCCGCCCCGGGATAGGTGAACGACACCTCGTCGAACTCGATCGTCCGCGCGTGCCGCCCCAGCCGCGCCGCGCGCTTCGCCCCCGGCGCGAACTCCACCTCCGCGTCCACCAGCTCCGCCAGCCGCTTGGCCGCCGGCTTGGACGCCTGGATCTCCTGCACGATCGAGGTCAGCGGCTTGAGCGAGCCCGCCGCCACGCCCAGCGCGATCATCGCCGTCAAGAACTTCGAGGGCTTCATCCCCTGGTCGATCATCTCCTTCGCGAACACCAGGAACCACACCCCCACCACGACGATGCAGATCGTCTCGATGAGCGGGCTCGCCAGCGCCCGCGCCGTCCGCGCCCGCAGGATCTGGCGCATGTACTCCCGGTTGTGCCGCGAGAACCGCCCCAGCTCCACGCGCTCCGCCGCGCTGGTCTTCACCACCCGCAGCCCCTGCAGCGCCTCCGTCGTCGAGGCCAGCAGCGCCGACTGCGCCTCCATCGCCCCGCGCGACGCCCGGCGCACCCGCTTGCCCAGCTTGCGGATGATCCACGCCAGCAGCGCCGCCACCGGCAGCGCCGCCAGCGACCGCCGCTCCACCACGATCGCCACGCACAGCGCGATGAACCCCTTGGTCACCTGCGCCGGGCCCTTGTCCACCAGCGCCAGCAGCCCGCCCGTCAGGCGCTGCGCATCGTTGACGATCCGCGCCACCAGGTCCGCAGGCCCGCCCTCCAGCACCGTCCGCAGCGGCATGTGCACCACCCGCCGGAACGCGTCCCGACGCACCCCCGCCACCACGCGCTCCGCCAGAGTCTGCGCCAGGAACGAGTGCACGAAGTTCGCCGTCGCCCCGATGATCGTCAGCACGATGAGCGAGGCGACGATCCAGATCACCGCGTCGAACCGGTCCGTCGGCAGCGCGTTGAACCAGGAATCCGGGATCGTGATCCCCACAATCGAGAGCTTCGCCGCGCCCTCGCGCGCCAGCTCCGGCAGCGACCTCGCATCCTCATCCAGCACATTGTTCAGCGCCGGCGCCAGCGCCAGCAGCCCCGCGCCCAGCCCGCCGGCCGACACCAGCGCCGCCAGCCCCGCCACCGTGAGCAGCCCCCGGTACCGCAGCAGCCGGCGCGCGAACAGCCCGAACGGCTCCGGCGTCTTCGAACTCGGCTCCTGACTGGCCTTCACGCCTGTAACCCTACTCCCGGGCCCCGCGCGCCGCATGACCCTGCCCGCCCCGCGCCGTGGACCCCCCGTACAGCGCCGCCCAATCGGCCCAGAACCCCGGGTAAGTCTTCGCCACGCACCCCGGGTCGCGCACGAACACATTCGTCCGCACCAGCCCGATCAGCGCCAGCGACATCGCCATCCGGTGATCGTTGTAGGTCTCGAACACCACCGCCGGCGCCTCCGGGTCCTCCAGCTCGCGCGGCATCGGCGGCGCGATCCGCAGCGCATCGCCGTCGATCCGCACCCCCGCGCCGATCTTGCTCAGCTCCGTCCGGAGCGCCTCGAGCCGGTCCGTCTCCTTCACGCGCAGCGTCCGCAGTCCACGGATCACCGACGGGCTCCGCGCCGCGCACGCCACCGCCGCCAGCGTCATCGCCGCGTCCGGCATGTCCGAGCAATCGACATCCACGCCGAACAGCGGCCCCGTCCCCCGCACGCCGATCTGCGACCGCCGCTCCTCCACGCCCGCGTGCATCTCGCCCAACACCCGCGCGAACCGCACATCGCCCTGCAGGCTCGCCATCGAAAGCCCCGGCACGACCATCTGCGAGCCCCGCACCATCGCCGCCGCGCCCCAGAAATAGGTCGCGCCCGTCGCGTCCGGCTCGATGTCCAGGTGGAACGCCTCCAGCGCCCCCGCGCCCACGCGCAGCGCCCGTGTGTCGCCGGAACTCTCCACGCCCGTCGCGCCCAGCCGATCCAGCAGCCGCAGCGTCATCTGGATGTACGGCGCGCTCGTCGCCTCGCCATCGATCCGCACCCCCACGCCCCTGGGCAGCCACGGCCCCAGCATCAGCAGCGCCGACACGAACTGCCCCGACGCCACCGTCGGCAGCGTCACCTCGGCGCGCCTGGGCAGCTCCGCGGGCGGCGTGATCCGCAGCGGCGGGCATCCCGGCGATCCGAGGAACTCCACCTGCGCGCCCAGCGCCGTCAGCGCGCTGGCCAGCTCGCCGATCGGCCGCTCGCGCATCCGCGCCGATCCATCGATCGTCACCGGCCCGTCCGCCAGGACCGCCGACGCCGCGAGAAACCGCGTCGCCGTCCCCGCGTTCTCCAGCGCCAGCGTCGCCCCCTCGGGCCCCACGCGCCACCGCCCGCCCACGCCGCGCACGCGCACGAGCCCCCCGTCCTGCTCCAGCTTGAACCGCACGCCCAACGCCCGCAGAGCCCCGCCCATCACCTGGGCGTCCTCGGCGTCGATCAGCGCCCCGCCGATCGTGGACTCCCCCTCCGCCAGCGCCGCCAGCAGCAGCGCGCGGTTCGTCAGGCTCTTCGAACCCGGCGGCCGCACGCGCAGCCGGAACCGCTCCCCAGCGGGGATCGGGCGCAGCGGCAGCGGATCGGGCAGTCTCCCGAGCGGCCTCGAGAGCAGGCGTGCAAAGTCGTCGAGCGCCATGGCCGGTCGGGGTCCTCCGGGTAGGGGCTCAGTCGGCCTCGGTCTCGCGCCGGAACACGGCCACGATGTCCTCGATCGGGATCACGAACAGGCGGTTGTCGCCCTCGAAATCCACCGGCACGCCGTGCTTGGGGTTGAACAGCACGCGGTCGTACTGCTTGATCGGGTACGCCTCGTCCCCCGCCACCTTCGCCGAGATCGCCACCACGCGCCCCGTCAGCGTCGGGATCTCGATCTTGTCCGGCAGGTGGATGCCCGACTTGGTCTGCTTCTTGTCCTCATCCTTGCGGATCAGGACGCGCGCGCCCACCGGCTCCACCACCTCGAGTCGCGCCGCGGGCTTGTCGTTCGCTTTCGCCATGACACCTTCCTGCCCAGAGTTTAGGGAACCTTCCGGGCGCCCGACGCCTCCCCGTTATGATCGCCCCCCGGGATTCCCCGCCGACGGGCCGGATCCGCCCGCCCTCGACCCCAAGCCCCACTCAGGGAGCCGCGCCGTGGAGCAACTCCTCACGCTCATCCGCGATGTCCCGAACTTCCCCAAGCCCGGCGTTGTCTTCAAGGACATCACGCCCCTCCTGGCCGATCCCCCCGGCCTCGCCCTCGCCGTCGAACTCATGGCCAACCCCTTCCGAGGCAAGAAGGTGGACCTGGTCATCGGCGCCGAGTCCCGAGGCTTCATCTTCGGCATCGCCGTCGCCCAGGCCCTCGCCGCTGGATTCATCCCCGTCCGCAAGCCCGGCAAACTCCCCCGCCCCACCCACGGGTTCGAGTACGCCCTCGAATACGGCGCCGACCGCCTCGAGATCCATCAGGACGCCATCAAGCCCGGCCAGCGCGTCGTCGTCGTGGACGACCTCATCGCCACCGGCGGCACCCTCGGCGCCTGCCTCGACATGGTCACCCACCTGGGCGGCGTCCTCGTCGGCGTCACCGTCCTCATCGAACTGACCGCCCTCGACGGGCGCGCGGCGCTGCCGGACCCCTCGCTCCTGCACGCCGTCCTGCGCCTCTAGCCGCGATCGTTCCAGGGTTGGCTCAGCCGACCTGGTTGAACGCGCCCAGCACGATGTTCAGGTCCTGGAAATCGACATCGCCGTCGCCGTCCACATCGCCCAGCAGGCCCTGGCCCACCTGGTTGTAGCTCGACAGCACATTGTTGATGTCCGCGAAGTTCACCACGCCGTCGCCGTTCGTGTCGCCCGGCACCACCGTGATGTCGCAGCCGCGGAAGTAGATCTGCACATCGTCCACGCCGGCCTCGACGACCGAGCCCGAGCCCAGGTCGCGCGCCTGGAACCGCAGGCGCACCTGCGTCGTCGGCGCCACGAAGTCCGCCACGCGGAACGACTTCCGCACCCACACGCCGGCGTTCTCGTTCACCGTCTCCAGCGTGGTCCAGGTCGCGCCGCCGTTGTTGGAGATCTGGACCGGCATCGAGTCCTCGCCCGGCGCCGACCCCTGATCGTTCGAGTACCACCGCCAGTACGCGATGTACGCCTCGCCGCCCTCGAGGCTCGTCGCCGCGTCGAGGTTCGGGCTCGTCAGCGTCGTCGTGCCGCCGTCCACATCGTTCGTGCCCACGCCCGAGCCCGGCGAGGCGTTGCCCGTGATGAAACACTGCGTCCCCGCCGGCGTGTGATCGTCCTCCGGCTGCGCCGAGGTGCCCACCGGGTCGGCGCGCAGCCACACGCCCGTCGTCGCGTTGTCGCCCGGCGCGCCCACCGTCCAGCCGCTGCTCACCTCCAGCGCGTCCTCGATCGTCACCGTCTCGAAGCTCGCCACGCTCGCGCTGTACGCCACGCCCGGCGCGCCCAGCGGATTGAAGATCGTCACGCCCTCCGTCGAGGTCGCCGAGTAGTAGTACGACACCTCCGCCTCGCACGGCATCGGCGGGAACTGCGCCGTCCACTGCCCCCCGCCCGCGTCCGTCATCGGGAAGCTCGAATACCCCTCGCCCACATTCACGAACAGCGTCGGCGGCGATTGCGGGTCGATCGCCTGCCCGTTCTGCGGCGTGATGACCACCTCGATCGACGCGCCCTGCGGCGGCAGCGTCGTCGGCGCCTCGTCCGGCGCGATCACGAACGGCGCGCCGCCCGTCAACGCGAGGGTCGGATCCACCACGAACAGCCCGCCCTCGATGTCGCTGATGATCACATTCCCGCTCGGGAAGTACGGGTACACGCTCCACGCGCCGTTGAAGTT
>CALKYH010000025.1 GCA_938003595.1 uncultured bacterium | reverse complement strand
ATCAAGACCATGCCCGTCCTGCAGCGCATCTACCAGCAGATGACCGAGCCCAAGTGGGTCATCTCCATGGGCGCCTGCGCCAGCACCGGCGGCGTGTTCGACACCTACGCCGTGGTGCAGGGCGTGGACCAGTTCATCCCCGTGGATGTCTATGTCCCCGGCTGCCCGCCGCGCCCCGAGATGCTCATCGAGGGCGTCATGGCGATCCAGCGCTTCGTGGACGAAGAGGGCCTGCCCCCCACCGGCGGCAAACGCGCCCCGCTGCGGATCGCGCTCCAGCCGACCCACCAGGTGGCCCCGATGCCCCTGGGCGTCACCATCGGCGCGAGCTGAGACCTCCGAGAACTCTGCTCCTGCCCCCTCTCCCGCTCGGCTCTGCGAAGGGGAGAGGCCGGGTGAGGGCTACGGGCTTCGCTCTCCATCCTTCTATGCTCATTGCACCTCCGCGCCTGATGGCTGCACGCGCTGGTCGCGCCTTGCTTCGATGGGATAACGAATGGCATCGAGCGAACTTGAACAATTGTTGGCAGGGCTTGAGCCTGATGCTCATGCGCTCCTATCTGTGCTCTGCGATGCCCTGGATGAGAGAGATCTCCTCGCGATCGCTGGAGCCGAAGGCCTCTGGCACTCCGAGCACCTGGCTGCGCTGCGCCTCCTGATCGCTGATCGCAAGGCGCCTCCCGACCTATTCTGGCAGCCCAAGGAGGTCTGTGAACTGACGAGATGGAGCCGGCCTGTGATCTATCACCCGGGGCAGACAACGCACCTGAACAATCATTCGATCCGCAACCATCGGCAACGCGCATTCTGCTGCGCTGTCCTCCTGAGCTCGGACGCACAGCCCGGCCACCAACTCATCAACACAGATGCCGCCGTGCTCATCGGCAGCGCGATCATCCTCGGTCCTCACATCATCCAACTGGCGAGACGCTGCCTCGCCGGCTGCTCGCTGGCTCCGGAGATTGAGCCGAGCGAGCTCCCGTTCTTTCTGCTCGGCGTGCTCATCTGCTCGCTCGCCGAGCCCCTCCCGTCACTGCGTCCGGAGGCGCTCGTCCGCCTCACGCAGCACATTGAGGCCGCAGAGTCGACGGCCCGAGAGACGGACATCGTGGATACGGACGAATGGCTGCTCGGGCTCTCGCATTACAACCTGCGCCACGACCTCTGGCGCTCCCTCGTCCACCACTTCCTCGTCGAGCCCCAGCGCCCCCACCCCCCTGAAGCCGACGCCGCGCTCCGCCGGCTCGGCCGCATGATCCTCGACGGCGCGAAGTCCTAGCCCCCCTCTCCCGCGCAGCGAGTCCGCGAGCGGAGTGGGAGAGGCCGGGTGAGGGCTACGGGCTTCGCTACTCTCTTCTACTCCTTCTATTCCGGAGCAAGCCATGGACCCGTACGACCATCCGCGAGCGCACGCCGAGCCCGCGACCCCTCCCGATCGGGCGCGGCGGCTCCGGCAATCCATGACGCCGCCGGAGGTCATCCTCTGGGCGGAGCTTCGGGCCCACAGGCTCGGCGGCTTCAAGTTCCGCCGACAGCATCCGATGGGGCCCTTCGTCGCGGACTTCTATTGCGACGAGGTGCAGCTCGTCGTCGAGATCGACGGCGAGACGCACAACGGGCGAGGCGCGGAGGATGCCCGCCGCGACGCATGGATGCGCGAGCGCGGCGTCTCGGTCCTCCGGATCACCGCGTCGGAAGTGTCGAAGGACCTGAACAGCGTTCTTCGGACGATCCACGATCGGGCGAAGCGAGGCTCGGAGAGTCAGTAGCTCGAACCGTAGCCCTCTCCCAACCTCTCCCACGGCCAGAGCGCCGCGGGAGAGGGGGCAGCCGCGCGCCTTGAATGACACATGCGAATCCTCCCCCTGATCGTCGCCGGCGCGATGGCGCTGGCTCCGTCCGTGATCGCGCAGCCCGAGGCCTGGTCCGCTGCGGAGCAGACGCGGGCCGCGGCCAAGGCGCGGGCTTTCGAGAGCGTGGCCTCTGGCGATCCGGTAGTCGCGGTGATCGCGGTCGGGCAGGCGCTGCTCATGTCTCCGGACAATGCGGAGCTGCGGGCCGCGCTGGAGCGGCTCTCGCCCGACGCGGTCCCCGCGGCGATCGCGCAGGCCGAGGCGCTGCTGGCGCAGGATGAGCCGGGGCAGGCGGTGGAATTGCTCGGCGCCGTTCGGGCCGCGACGCGCGACGAGCGGCTGGTCGAGCCGCTGGCCGAGGCGCGGGCACGCAACCTGCTGCACGAGGCCAGCGCCCACGAGGCCGCGGGTCGCGCGGAGGCGGCCAAGCGCATGATCATCCTCGCGGCGAACATCCGCCCGAACGACCCCGCCGTGCTCGCGGCGCTGGCGCGGAACGGCATCGAGCCCCCGCCCCCGCCGAGATGGGCCGCGGCGCCCGGCGAGCAGCCGGCGGACCGCCCGCCCGAGGCGCCGGAGCAGCCGATCATCATCCAGTCCCCGCCGGCCGACTTCGGGCGCGGCGATCTGGAGCGCGACTTCGCGTTCCTGGACTCCAAGCTCGACGCGCTCACGCTGCAGGTCGCGCGCCTGGAGCGGGACACCACGCTGCCGAGCAACCGGGGCAATGCCGACTCGGCGCTGACCAACCTCGACCGGCGCGTGGACGACCTGCAGCGGAGCCTGGAGCGCACCATCGCGGACCTGGCGCGGCAGGTGTCGTCGCTGTCGCGCGATGTGGAGACGATGCGCCGGGACCTGCTGCGCCTGCGTTAAGCCTGTTTCAGGACGGGCATGGGCGGCCCGGCTTATGCTTAGGGCATGAGCACCAACCCCCCTGTCGTTCCCTCGACCCCGTCCATTGATCGGCGCGACGCGCTCGCCGCGATGTCGGCGATCGGCCTGGGCGCGCTGGCCTCGTCCGCGTTCGGCCAGGCGGCGCAGAAGCCCTCGCCGACCGGGCTGTCCACCGGCGGTCGCGGGCACCTGACGCCGGAGATGCTGGGCTGGGACGCGGCGACGAACCAGTATGTGCTGCCGGCCCTGCGTTACCCCTACGAGGCGCTGGAGCCCTACATCGACGCCGAGACGATGCGGATCCATCACGACAAGCACCACCAGGGCTATGTGAACGGGCTCAACAAGGCGATGGCCGAGCTGGCCAAGATGCGCGACACGGGCGCCGACGCGGGCATGATCAAGCACTGGTCGCGCGAGCTGGCGTTCAACGGCGGCGGGCATGTGAACCACTCGCTGTTCTGGCTGTGCATGGCGCCGGCGGACCGGGGCGCGCGCGGGCCCTCGCTGGACCTGGCGGCGCACATCGACCGCGACTTCGGCTCGTTCGACAAGTTCGTGGCCCAGTTCCAGGCCGCGGCCAACGGCGTGGAGGGCTCGGGCTGGGCGTGGCTCATGTACGACTTCGTGAGCGGGCGGCTGATCGTGACGCAGATGGAGAAGCAGCAGAACCTGTACATGACGGGCGCGGCGCCGCTGCTGGGCATCGATGTGTGGGAGCACGCCTATTACCTGAAGTACCAGAACAAGCGCGCGGAGTATGTGAAGAACTGGTTCAACATCGTGAACTGGGCGATGGTGGACGAGCTGTTCGCGCTGGCGCGGGGGCTGTGATCATCGCAGCGCCTCGGCGTTTCTCTTGAGCATCTCCAGCGTCGCCCGCTTCATCGATGAACCCTTGAGGGCCCGTGCGCGGTCCTCCGGCGTCCATCGGCGGACCTCGTCGAGGTTCAGCGCCACGAAGCGCGGCGCGTACTCGGGGCGCGGGGCGGTTTCGCTCGGCGTCGGGCGCGGGGAGTTGTGGGGGCAGACTTCCTGGCAGATGTCGCAGCCGAAGAGCCAGCCGTTGAGATCGTCCTTGAACTGGGGCGGGAGGTCGCTGCGCTTCTCGATGGTCAGGTAGGAGATGCAGCGGGAGGCGTCCACGCTGTAGGGGGTGATGGCGCCGGTCGGGCAGGCGTCGATGCAGCGGGTGCAGGCGCCGCAGTGGTCGGTGATGGTGGGCTGCTCCTCGGGCGGCAGCGCGTCGAGCGTGGTGACGACGGCGCCGAGCAGCAGGTAGGAGCCGAGGCGCGGGTGGATGAGCAGGGTGTGCTTGGCGACCCAGCCCAGCCCGGCGCGGGCGGCGTGCTCGCGCTCCATGAGCGGCGCGGTGTCCACGCAGGCCTTGAACTGTTCGTCGGGCCAGCGCAGGCGCCAGGCGTCGCAGAGCGCGTGCAGGCGGCGCTTGATGACCTCGTGGTAGTCCTCTCCCCGGGCGTAGCGGGCGACCTTGCCGAGATCGGGCGAGGTCGGTTCGGCGCCGGCGCCCTCGCCGCGCGCGGTGTAGAGGTCGGCGACCATCACGATCGCGCGGGCGCCGGGCACGAGGCGGCGCGGGTCGAGGCGCATCTCCGGGTCGCGGGCGAGCCAGGCCATGTCGGCGTGCTTGTTCTCGCCGAGCCAGCGCCGGAAGAACTCGGCGTGGCCGGAGGGCAGAGCGGCGCAGACGCCGGCGAGCGCGAAGCCGGCGTCGAGGCATTCGCGCGTGAGGGCACGGCCTCGGTCCTGGGGCGATTGGGGTTGCACGGTCGATGGGTCCGCGGCGCCGGTCAGCGTGCGGCGACGCCGTTGTTCACGAGCGCGTAGAGCGCCTTCGCGGCCTTGGGGAGCGCCTCGTCGGCGGAGGCGATGTCGGGGAGCCAGGCGCGGTCCCACTCGTAGACGAGCCAGGACGCGGGCGAACGGCGCAGGGTCTCGACGAACGCGGCGACGGGCAGCTCGCCATCGCCCAGCGCACAGGGCCGGCCGTTGGCCAGGTCCTTCACGCGGGCGGCGACCAGGCGTCGGCCGAGCGCAGCGACGCCGACTTCGGGCGCTTCGCCGGCGTTGGCGGCGGGGGCGATGGAGTAGCACGCGGCCAGGTCGCGGGAATCGACGGCTTCGAGGATCTCGGCGACATCGGCGCCGCGCGGGAACGAGCCGCCGTTCTCCAGGAGCAGGCGCACGCCGGTGTGGTGCGCGGCGTCGGCGGCGTACTTGAGGCGGTCGATCATGCGCCGCTTGGCGAGGCGGCCCAGGCGGGCCTTCTCTGGGATGGTGTGGCCGAAGATGCGGATGGTCGGCGCGCCGACGGCGATGGCGAGGTCGATGAAGGGCTTGGTGTCGCGGACGGAGCGGTCGTTGGCGTTGGTGGCGTAGCCGATGACGGGGGGGAAGACATCGTGGTCGTAGCGGAGGCCGGTGGCGAGGCCGGCGCACTCCAGGCCCCGGTCTTCGAACATGCGCCGGACCTTGGCGCCGGCGGTGAGGCCGGGCTCGCAGGCGAACTCGGAGCCGCCGTAGCCGAGGGTGCGGAACTCGACGCCCTCGAAGCCGTGGTCGATGGCGGCGTCGAGGGCGCGGTCGAGCGTCCAGTCGGGGCAGGCCACGGTGCTGAAGGCGAGTCGGACCATCGTCGCGGGGTCTCCGGGTGGGCGCGCGGGGGGTGGCGGCAGCATACCGAGCGAGGGTGGCCCGGGGGAGGGGGTCAGGCCTTCTTGGGTTCGGCGTCGGACTTCTGGGGGCGGGGCTTGGACTCGACCTCGGCGTCCACCACCTTGGGCAGGCCCTCGTGCCAGAGGGTCTGGGTGGGGAAGGCGAACTCGACGCCGCGCTCGCGGAAGGCCTTGACCAGTTTGAGGTTGATGCTCTGCTGGGTGTCGAGGTAGACATTCATATCGGGCTTCTTGACGAAGTAGACGCACTCGAACTCGAGCCAGGAGTTGGCGAAGCGGGCGAAGTGGGTGCGGTCGTGCCGGGCGTTGGGCTCGGCCTCGATGATGGACTTGATGAGGTCGGCGATCTGGGTGAGCTGCTCGTAGTCGGTGTCGTAGGTGACGCCGATGGTGAACAGAGCGCGCCGTTCCTGCATGCGCTTGTAGTTCTGGATGCGGCTGGAGAGCAGGTCGGAGTTGGAGAAGACCAGCTGCTCGCCGGACAGGGCGCGGATGCGGGTGGTCTTCAGGCCCACCTTCTCGACCGTGCCCATCTTGTCGCCGACGATGATGAAGTCGCCGACCTCGAAGGGTTTGTCGAGCACGATGGTCATGGAGCCGAAGAGGTCGCCGATGACGCTCTGCACGGCGAGCGCGATGGCGATGCCGCCGATGCCGAGGCTGGCGACCATGGCGGTGACATCGACGCCCATGTTGTCGAGCGCCACGAGGGCGATGACGGCGTAGACGACCAGCAGGGCGAGGAACTTCATGACGCCGACGCTGGTCTTGAGCGCCTCGCGCCCGGCGTCGGAATCGGAATCGTCGCGGCCCTTGGTGAGGATGCGCTCGATGGCGAACTCGACCACGACGCCGGCGAGGATCGCGGCCTGGATCGCGAAGGCGAGGACGAGGATGAGGCGGAGGATGTGGTCCGCCTGGGCAGGCAGCGCCAGCAGCATCGCGCCGACATACACGCCGAGGGCGAGCGTGAAGAAGGCCTTGAAGCGGCCCAGGAGCGAGGTGACCAGGTCGTCCCAGTGGTTGGCGGTCTTGGCGGACCACTTCTTGAACCGGGCGTGGGCGACGCGGCGCACGACGCTGAAGACGGTGGAGACCGCGACGCCCAGCGCGATCGCGGCGATCCAGACGGCGACGGGGTTGCCCATCACGGGCTGCGCGGCCCAGGACTCCTCGCCGAAGAGCTGCTCGGCGAAGTGCTTGACGGACTCGACGGTCTCGGCGGCCTTGGGGGTCGTCACCGCGGGCTCGCCGTCGGCGGGCTTGAGGACCTTCTCGATGGCGCTGGGGGCCTGCTCGTCTGCGCTGGGGGCTTGCTCGTTGGCGCTGGCGCTTTGCTCGTTCTGCATGATCTCGAGGGCTCCCGTCCGAGGTCGTGAAGGCGGTTCAGATTGGCATCCGTAGGCAGGAAACGGCGGCGGTTCCAGTCGGCGGGGCGGCGCCGGGGGCAGACCCTCACAGCGAGGCGAGGCGCTCGATGAGCGCTTGGTCATCGGGGAGCAGGCCGCTGGCGGGCAGACGGCGCAGCGTTTCGCGCCAGTCGCCGTTCGTGTCCTTGTAGGCCTCGATGAGCAGCGGCTCGGCCTCGGCGACGCGGCCCGCGCCGATCAGGGAGACCGCGGCCCAGAAGGCCATCTCGGCGTTGCCCGGCGCGAGGGCGCGGGCGGCGTTGTACTCGCGGACGGCGCCCTCGATGTCGTTCTTCTCCATCGCGAGATCGCCGGCGTTCATGCGCTCGTAGGCGCGGTGCAGGCGGAGCAGGCGTTCGAGCTCGGCGATGGGGTCCGTGTTGTCCTCGACGCGCAGGTCCACGAGGCGGTCGGACCAGGGGCGGTTGGTCGCCTGGCCGCGCACGACGATGATCGCGGCGGACTGACGACCCCGGACATCGCCGCCGGCGCCCTCGGCGGCGCGGAGCGCGGCGACGAGGCGTTCGGCGAGGGGAAGATCGGCGGTGGATTCGAAGGCGGCGGCCATGGCCTCGGGCACGCCCTTGCGGCGCATGAGGTTGGCCTGGCAGGAGT
>CALKYH010000024.1 GCA_938003595.1 uncultured bacterium | reverse complement strand
CCGTCGGTGTGCTTCTCCATCTCGAGGACCCAGGCCTCGAGCGGGGTGTAGCGCAGCAGGTCGAGCTTGTAGTTCTTGCCGTCCTTGAGGCGGACAGTGACGAAGAACTTGTGCCACTGGCGCTTGTCCAGTTCGGCGATGTCGGCGGGCGTGAAGGACTTGCCGCCCGGCAGCGTCAGGCGCATCGTCGCGGGCTCGTAGCGGAACTTCTTGCGCGCCACGGCTCCGAAGAGCACGACGATCCACGCGCTCAGGCCCAGGCCGGCGAGGGCGATGAGCCACTGCGAGGGGATGTCGAACGCCGAGAGAGGCTTGGGCGGCTTGCGCGAGGCCCACTCGGTCTGCAGCTCGGTCAGTCGCGCCGAGGGGTCGGGGATCGCGGTGTGCTGGGCGTCGAGCGCGCCGATGCGCGACAGGGCGGTGAGCCACTCCAGACGCGTCAGCTCGACGGCGTTCTGACCGGGGGAGCGCTGCTCGGACTGCGCCTGGGCGATGCGCTGGCGGATCTCGGTCTCGGCGGCGCGAAGGCGGTCGTACTCCGCCCTGGGGTCTTGCACGCCGGCGCGGAGCAGGAGACCGGCCTCCTCGGCCTGGCTGAGGTACTCCTTCTCCAGGAACGACGCGGCGTTGCGCCCACGCTCGGGGTAGACGATCAAGCCATCGACCAGGCCCCAGATGCCAAGTCCAAGCAGCACCACGAGATAGATCGAGGTCTTGACGACCCAGGTGCGGTTGAGCTTGGTCGTCTGCGTCCCGACGGCGTCGGCGGGGGGCGTCGGGGCTGTGTTGGCGTTCTCGGTCATTCGGCTCGCTCCGGTCTGGGGGGATCGTCTGCATCGGTCAGATGCGGCCCCGCCCTGTGCCGCCCGGCCCTCGATCGTGGGCCGGCCGGTCGTCGTGTCTTCACATCCGCGATTGTTGTATCCCGCCGGGGCCTTTCCTGCTCGCTGGGGAGGGTGCGGAGTCGGTATTTCAGCCCCACCACGGCGGGAACGCCTCGACGCGGCTCATGGCGCCGGCCCACCAGCCCTCGGCCCGGCGTCGGCCCTCCGGTCGGGCCAGAAGCCCATCGAAACCGCCCTCGGCGACCGGCCGCAGGGGAATCCGGGGGAAGGCGTGGTCGGGCTGCTCCAGCGCCCAGGTCAGCCATGCCTCCATCAGGCGGCAGGCCGCCTCGGCGCTGGTCTCGTCCGGCCGCCTTGGCCCGATGCGTCGGTCCATGGGGGTCATCGTAGTCCGCCGGAGCGGGAATTCCGTGGGACGCGCGGAACTCCCGCGTCGGCGGAAGGTCCAATATCCGGGCGCGGGCGCCGCGGACGGCGCTCAGGGTGCGCCCGAATCAGGAGACCGTCATGGCGGCTGCGCAACGAACCAGGATCGGAACACTCGGCGTGATCGCGGCGAGCAGCGCGATCGCGATCGGCATGACCGGCTGCAACAACGCGGGCGAGGGCGCGCTCTTCGGCGCCGGCCTGGGCGCCGGCGGCGGCGCGATCATCGGCTCGATCTTCGGCGAGGCCGGGGCCGGCGCCGCGATCGGCGCCGTGTCGGGGGCGTTGTTCGGCGGCGTGGTCGGCGACCAGAACCAGCGGAACGCTTCGTACGCGCGGAGCGCGGCGTCGTCGCCGTCGGTGGTGTACGCCGATCCTCCGCAGCAGCAGACGGTGGTGACGGCGCCGCCTCAGCAGGTGGTGGTCTACAGCGCTCCGCCGCCGCCGGTCGTGTACTACGCGCCGCCTCCGCCGCCGGTGGTGTTCCGCACCTACTACTACGGCTCGTACGGGCCGCGCCATGTGTGCGGGCCGTCGTGCGGCTGCGGCGTGCGGTATTACCGTTCGTACCCGCGCTGGCGCGGCGGTTACTGCTGGTGATCGCGCGACACTGAGCGATGGATCAGGCTGATGCGCGCCCGCGTCACTTGCGGGCGTTGGGCGCGTCCAGCTCGTCGGCGGGGTCGACGGGCGGCTTGGCCTTGCGCCCCTTGCGCTTGCCGCCGGTCTCCAGCTGATCGCGCAGGGCGGCGCGGCAGGCTTCCGCCAGGCGCTGGTGCATCAGGTCGTGCTCGGGCGTGGTTTCCAGGCGCTGGGCGAGTTCGCCGACGACGATCTCGGCCGGCGCGGTCCAGTCCACCGCCTCCAGCGACACATCGCCGAGCGCCTCGAGCGCATCGGCGAACCACTCGGGCGTCAGGCCCTTGCTCGGCTTGGTGCGCACGCGGACGGTGACGGGCCCGACGGCGACCAGCGGCCAGAGGCCCGCCTGGGTGAGCGGCTCGCGGACGACGATCAGCGCCGGGACCTCCTGTGCGTTGGCCATCTCGCGCAGGGCGCGGCCGTCCACGCCGACGCAGTTCGGCGGGTCGAGCATGTAGCAGCCGGGCTTGAGCTTGAAATCGGGCGAGATCGACTTGAGCGTCTCGATGCGGTCGGCGTCGAGCGCGGCCAGGCGCTTCTGCCGGCGCGACTCCTCCAGCGGCATGAGGATGCGGGCCATGCGGTCGAAATCGTGCAGCGAGTGGGCGGAGCGGAGCGCCTCGGCGCAGAGGCGCTCGCACTCGAAGTAGCGCGTGGCCTCGAGCGCGGCGCTGGCGCGCTCCATCTTCTCGTCGATCTTCTGCTGCTTGGTCTCGGCCTTGGTCTTGTTGGGGCTCACGGACGGCGTCCTCTCCTCTCCACGCGCTGCGGCGTGGCTCGCGTCAACCGCCGCCGGCGACCTGGCCGGCCAGCTTTCCGAGGGCGTCGGCCCAGCGCCCGGCGTGGGCGTCCATCTGTTCGTCGAGTTCGTCGCTCAGCGCCGACCAGTCCTGCCCGGCGAGCGCATTGCGGACCGCGTTCAGCCGGCGCGCCAGTTCGTCGCCGAGCCCGGCCAGCTCCGGCCCGTCGAGCATCGAGGCGCCGAGCAGCTGGCTGCTCTCCTCCAGCGCGCGGCGGACCATCTGCCAGAGCGTCACGGCCTCGCCCAGGAGGGCGACGGCGCTCTCGGGGTCGCCCCGGTGCAGCAGCGCCGCGGCCTCGTTCTGCTTGATGCGGATGGCGCCCACGGCGTCGGCGGCGTTGAGCATGGCGTCGCCGACGAGGGCCCGGGGTGATTCGCTGACGAAGCGCAGCTCGCTCGCGTAGGGGCGGCGGGTCACGGCCTCGGGCTGGTGGAGGTCCTTGTCGGGCGCGGGTACGCCGTCGGCGAGCACCTCGACGATGATGCGGCCCCCGCGCTCGGCGGCGGCCCGTGCGGCCCCGAGCGCCGCGGACAGGGAGGTGTCGTCCGCCTCGAGAGGCCGGTTGTCGAGGAACATGCGCATGCCCCCATCATCGGTCGATCCGGGGGCTTCCTGCAAACGGTCCGAAAAACCGGATCCCCCTCGTGCGGGGCGCCCCCAGAGCCGGCTGGTCAGAGGACGGGCTCGCCCGCGGGGTCTTCCCCGGCCCCGGCGAGCGCCGCGGAGGCCTGGTCGCGCCGGGCGCGCCGGCTGGCCTTGGCGATCAGGCGCAGGTTCCGGGCGTAGATGACCACGCCCGTGCTCTGGCCGAGCACGCCGATGACATCGCGCCGCCAGACGAAGTAGGAGAACAGCGCCAGGCCCCCGGCGAGACTGAGCCACCAGAACGCCGCGGGGACGACGCTCTTTTTCTCGCGCTCGCTGGCGACCCATTGAATGAACATGCGCCCGAAGAAGGCGGTCTGTCCGGCCAGGCCCAGCGCGATCCAGGAGAGGTTGAACCACGAGGAGATGTTGAACGCGCGGAGCAGCCAGTGCCGGTGTTCGCTGTCGCGCTCGACGGCGTCGATGATCGTCCAGAACTGGGCGGCGGGCATGGGCTCCTGCGGGAGCTCGTCCGCTCCGGTCAGGAACCGGTAGCGCGAGCCCTCGGGCGTGTCGAATCGTTCGTAGACGACCTTGCGCGCGCCCAGGTCCAGCGTCGAGACCATGGCGCCCGGCGTGGAGCCGTGTCGCGCGGTCATGAGCGACGGCCCCGCGGCCAGCCAGAAGCCCAGCGCCAGCAGCGCGACCATGGCGACGATCGGTCCGGGCTTCACGGCGCCGCCTCGGACCAGTCGGTCCAGCGCCGGCGGTTGAACATCCAGCGCATCGCGAAGCAGTCCACCAGCCCCGGCAGGGCGCGCTGGACGATGCCCATGCCGTATTTCGTTTCGCCAGCGTGGCGCGGGCGGTGCTGCACGGGGCGTTCGATGACCTTGAACCCCATCCGGCGCGCGGAGACGGGGATGAAGCGGTGGACGCCGCGGAACTCGAGGGGGAGCAGCAGGGCGATCTCGCGCTTCATCACGCGCAGCGAGCAGCCGGTGTCGCGGATGGAGTCGCCCAGGAGCATCCGGCGGAAGACGCGCCCGACGACGGAGCCGACGCGCCGGACGAGGCTGTCGCGCCGGGCGTGGGAGCGGTCGCCCTGGGCCATGTCGGCGTGCTCGGCGCGCATGGCCTCGATGAGCGCGGGGATCTCGGCGGGGTCGTTCTGCAGGTCGGCGTCGAGGGTGGCGATCAGTTCGCCCCGCGCGGCGCGGAAGCCGGCGTGGAACGCGGCGGACTGGCCCGCGCCCCTGCCCGGCGGGGTGCGGGTCATACGGATGACGCGCAGCCAGGGGCGGGCGGGCCGCAGGGCGCGGAGCGCCTCGCCCGTGCCGTCGGTGGAGCCGTCGTCCACGACGAGGAACTCCCAGGCGCGGCCCTGCTTCGCGGCCCAGGGCGCGATCGCCGCTTCGACCTGCTCGACCAGCGCGCCGACATTGTCCTTCTCGTTGTGCGCGGGGGCCACGACGGAAAGTACCGGCGATTGATCTGGGGGGCGCTCCGCCGGCTGGGCCATCGGGCACAGTCTAAGCAGGGCGGGCGGGGGTGTCGGGCGGTCGAGGCCGACGGGGCGGCCTAGAGTCGGGCTCTGACCGCCTTCGATCCACTCCGCGGAGTTCCAGCCCGATGCACATGCGCCACGACGATCACGACCACGGCCCCAAGACGGTGGCCGTGAAGGTTCTGCTCGAGGACCCCGAGGGCCTGACCGGCGTGGACAAGGCGGAGTGGGACATCATGGCGGCGCAGGGCGAGTCGCTGCTGGAGGCCGCGATGGACGCGGGCATCAACATCGAGCACGCCTGCGGCGGGGTCTGCGCCTGCTCGACCTGCCATGTGTACATCGAGCAGGGCGCCGAGCACCTGTCCGAGGCGACCGAGGCCGAGGAGGACCGCGTCGAGGAGGCGCCGGGCCTGCAGCGGAACAGCCGGCTGTCCTGCCAGTGCGAGGTGAAGGGCTCCGGCCCGATCGTGCTGCGGGTGCCGTCGTGGAACCGCAACGCGGTCAAGGAAGTTCCCCACTGAGCGGAGCGCGACGATGGCCGAGGACACCTTCCATTGGCTGGATGTCGAGCGGATCGCGGAGGAGCTGGCGTTTCATCACCCGGAGATCGACCCCCTGACGGTCTCGTTCACGAAGCTGCGCGACCTGGTCGCGGCGCTGCCGGGGTTCCGGGCGCAGGCGGGCCATCCGGCGAACGAGCGCATCCTGGAGACGATCCAGGCGCTGTGGCACGAGGAGCGCGACGAGGACTGACGCTCAGCCGGCGGCGCGCTGCAGGGCGGCGACGGCGCGGGCGATGTCGGCCTCGGTCGTG
>CALKYH010000023.1 GCA_938003595.1 uncultured bacterium | reverse complement strand
GCCTCAATCGAGGTGCGCGCATGTCCTTTGAAGCCGCTGTCCACGCCCAGGCCATCGAACTCGACCAGCTCGCCCTGGACATGACCGCCGCCGCAGGCAGCGGACACCCCTCCACCGCGATGTCCCTCGGGCACATCGTCACGGTGCTCATGTTCCACACCATGCGCTGGTCTCCCGATCAGCCGGACTACCCCACCTCCGACCGCCTTGTCCTCTCCGAGGGCCACGCCGTCCCCATCGTCTACGCCGCGTGCGCCAAGCTCGGCGTCCGCATCGGGCGCGATCCCTCCGCCCGCCGCCCCATGACCATCGATGACGCCATGTCGCTCCGCGAGGCCGACTCCGAGATCGACGGCCACCCGAACCCCATGGAGGGGTTCCCCTTCTTCGACGCCGCCACCGGCTCGCTGGGTCAGGGTCTCTCCGTCGCCGCGGGCCTGGCCGAGGCCGCCCGCCTCGACGGCTACGACAAGCACATCTACTGCATCATCGGCGACGGCGAGTCCCGCGAGGGCCAGATCGCCGAGGCGCTCGACTACATCGTGGACCACAAGCTCACCAAGGTCCTGCCCATCTTCAACTGCAACGGCTACGGCCAGACCGACCGCGTCTCCGATCAGCAGGCCCCCGAGCACATGGTCCCCAAGCTCGAAGCCGCCGGCTTCACCGTCCGCCTCGTGGACGGCCACGCCCCCGAAGAGATCAAGGCCGCCCTCGAGGCCTTCCGCACCATGCCCGAGAGCGCCGAGAAGCCCATGGCCATCGTCGCCCGCACCGTCAAGGGCTGGGGCTCCACCGCCATGCAGGGCGCCGGCTGGCACGGCAAGCCCGCCACCGGCGAAGCCCTCGAGAAGGCCAAGCGCGAACTCGACGAGCGCCGCATCGAGCTCACCTCCGCCCTCGTCACCACCGACCGCTTCACCATCCAGACCCCGCCCCAGGCGCCCGTCAAGGAGTTCCGCATCGGCGAACTCCCCCCCTTCACCCAGACCATGAAGCGCCTGGACATGGAGTCCGTCCTCCACGCCGGTCGCATGGCCACCCGCAAGGCCTACGGCGTCGCGCTCAAGGCCCTCGGCCATGTCAACGACCGCGTCGTCGTCCTCGACGCCGATGTCTCCAACTCCACCTTCGCCGACGCCTTCCGCAAGGACTCCGCCCTCGCCCAGCGCTTCTTCGAGTGCCGCATCGCCGAGCAGAACATGTACTCCGTCGGCGTCGGCCTCTCCGCCGGCGGCAAGATCCCCTTCTGCTCCACCTTCGCCAAGTTCGTCACCCGCGCGTACGACCAGATCGAGATGGGCATGAACTCCGGCGCCAACCTCAAGGTCGTCGGCTCCCACGCCGGCGTCACCCTCGCCGCCGACGGGCCCTCGCAGATGTCCCTCCCCGATGTCGCCTGGTTCCGCGCCCTGTCCACCACCAAGGACCACCGCGGCAACCCCGGCTGCTACATCCTCCAGCCCGCCGACGCCTACGCCGCCTACGCCCTCACCGGCGTCATGGCCGAGTACGAAGGCCTCTGCTACATGCGGACCCTCCGCCCCGAGACCGAGTTCCTCTACTCCGACGATGTCGTCTTCAACCTCGGCGGCTTCGAGGTCCTCAACGAGGGCCGCGACATCCTCATCGTCGCCGCCGGCTACATGGTCCACGAGGCCAACAAGGCCCTCGAGGGCCTCGACCGCGCCGGCGTCACCGCCACCCTCGTCGACGCCTACTCCATCCCCTTCGACGCCGAGGCCCTGCTCGACCTGGCCAACGCGAACAACGGCTATGTCCTCACCATCGAGGACAACTACGGCGCCGCGCTCGGCTCCGCCGTCGCCGACGCCCTCGCCGAGTCCGGCGACGCCTTCACCCTCAAGCAGATGTATGTCCGCAACATCCCCAAGTCCGCCCGCGAGCCCGACGAGATCCTCCAGATGCTGGGCCTGACCCACAAGCACATCGTCGAGAACGCCCTCTCCCTCCTGGGCGTCGGCGTCTAACCCGCAGCGAACTACCGAACCCCGCCAGACAACCAAACCCCCGTGCCACCGACCATCGCCGCGATGGTCGGTGTTTTCTTGCGCCAAATCCACTCCGTTTAGAGCCGATGGCTTCCGGCCGGCGCCGCCAACGGCCGCGGCGCTACCCTGATCCGGTCTGGACACCTGTCCAAGGGAGCGGGGCCATGAGCAGTTCGAAGCGCTCGAAGAGCAAGCGGAAGAGGAACCCTCCGCCAAGTCTGCACCAGATCGCTCTCGCCCAGAAGCTGCTCATCTACGCGGTCGTCGTATACATGACATCCTGGGTCCTGCTCGTAACTCAGGTGGTCCTCATCGATAAGTGGCCGGGGTTCCTCTGGCCACTGGCCTGGTTCTCGATGGGCGGGATCGTACTGGGCGGCCTCGGGGGAATTGCAGCGCTGATCAATCTGGCCGATGTGTGGCGAACCGGACCAGGAGTGAGAGGCGCGCTCTCGATCGGCTTCCTGGTCCCGATCGTTGGCCTGAGCCCGCTCATCCTGACAAGCGATCACGCCAACCGACTGCTCCGAGCGGGCGGCGTCCGCGTGGGCTTCTTCGGAGTGAGTTGGGCCGACATTCGTCGGCTCAAAGCCGCGTCTCTTCCCAAGCCGTGAAGCTGCGCTCGATGCTGAAGATCAAGCGCCCCATGGATCTCGATTGACCACCCTTCTCGCAATCACAATGCAATCGCCCGGACAACTCTCGCTGGGATCCGAACCATGACCGACTCGGACCCCCCTGTCGCGATCGACGCCACGCCCCGGCCCAATCTGCACAAGGTCGCCGTGGCACAGAAGCTGATCATCTACGCCCTCCTCGTGCAGATCGTGCTGCAGGCGGCGCTGATCCTCCTGCCGAGCGAGGACGATCCGATGGTTGTCTTGATGATCGTTCTGATGCTGGGCAATCTGTTGGCCATTCTGGCCGGCGTCGCGGCGGTGGCCGTCCTCGCCTCCGCAACCGGAAGCAGCGTCCTCAGCTCGGTCGTCCGTGGCATCTGCCTCTTCATCCCCTTCATCGGCCTGCTCGTGCTCGTGGCGACCAACATGCGCGCCACGCGGATCCTCCGCGAAGGCGGTGTCAAGGTCGGATTCCTCGGCGCCAGCGCCAACGAAGTCTGGCGCCTCAAGGCGTCCACCCACCCCACCGCCTGACGCTGCCGGCCGCACCGTTCCGCATCAATCCCTCGTTGCTCTTCCGAAAGCCGCGGAGCGGCGCCACACCGTAGCCCCGGGCGCCAGCCCGGGGTTCGCCGCGCGATGTCCACCGAGCCCCGGAGGGGCGCCACCGCGCACAACCACCTGCGCGCGCACAAACCGGCGCGCTGAAACAGACACTTCCCACGATTCTCAAAAAATCTTTCCCGCTCCCCATGCGGCATTCCGCGCACAACCCCCTCACAAGAACCCATCCTGTGCGCGCGCACGCGTCCCCTCGCCCAAGGGTGAGAGCCCACCGTGTCGCCCGACCCCTCCGCCACCGATCACTTCTTCCAGCAGGCGCTCGCCGGCCTCGAGGACCTCGCGCGCACGACCACCAGCGCATCCATCCGCAGGCGCGCATCGGCCGAGATCGCTCGTCTCACCTCTCCCCCGAAACCCCGCGCCCTTCGCTCATCCCCCCGCCAACCGCGCCGCCTCCTCCGCGCAGCCCCACGCCAGCGTGATCCCCGCCCTCCCGTGCCCGTAGTTGTGCACGACCACCCCGCCCCCGACCCGCTCCATCTCGAGCCGCACCGCCTCCGGGTTGCCATCGACCACCCGCGCCGGCCGCAACCCCGCCCACTGGCGCAGCCGCGTCCTCGCCAGACGGTCCGCCCCGGGGATCTCCAGCTTCCTCAACAGCCCGCGGCACCTTTCCACCACCGCCGCCAGCGCCGCCTCGCTCGTTTCGGGCTCCCCCACGCGCTCCTCGTAGGTCCCGCCCAGCACGATGTGATCCTGGAACGGGAACAGGTAGGTCGCCTCGGTCCTGGAATCGACCTCCTCGTGCAGGGCGACATCCAGCCCGATGTCGTTCGGCGCCGCGACGATCTGCCCGCGCATCGGGAACATCCGCGCATCGCCCGCCAGCTCGCGCGCGCCCAGCCCGGAGCAGTTGACGACAACCTCGTGCCCGCGCGCGAAGAGATCCTCGAACCGCGCGACGCGCCCCTCCACGAACGCCGCCCCCAGCGACGCCGCCCACGCCTCCAGCGACGGGATGTACCGCGTGATGTCCATCCGTGGCACCACGATCTCATACCCGTCCGCATGACTCGCGTGCAGGCCCGTGAGCCGCCGGTACTCCGCCGCCATCCCCCGCCACCACGGCTGCTCCGGCTTGGGCTTCAGGAAAAACTCGCGCGACAGGCCCATCCGCACCCCGCGGACCGGCGCCGCCGCGCCCTGCTCCGCGAACCCGCGCAACACCTCGAACGACCGCGCCGTCCACGCCGCGATCCGCGCATCCTCGCCGGACTTGGTCGGCGTGAAGACCGCCCCCGCGCGGTCGGAGGTCGTCCCCGGCGTCCGCGCCGCGGCGTACACCGTCACGCTCTTCCCCGCCTGCAGCAACCGCACCGCCGTCGTCAACCCGACCACGCCGGCGCCGATCACCGCCACAGACTGTGCAGAGGGCTTCATAGGTCCAACAGCATAAGCGCCGCCGCCCGCACGCTAGAACCCCCAGAAATCCGCGGGCTTGCCGTACCGGGTCAGGAACTCGTGGTTGTCCGCGCGCAGCCGCTCGATCGCCCACGCCCGCGTCGGCTCGTCCCACTCCGGCCGGCCCACGATCGGCTTCTTCAGCACGCGCCGCAGCGCCTCCTTCAGCCCCGTGGGCGCCGCGTCGCGCAGCGTTGTGAACCCCGGGATCTTCCGCAGCGGCCGCAGCGCCCCCGAGTCCGTCCGCCCCTCCGCCGACACATGCTGCGCCTTCCAGCTCGCCGGCGTCGCGAACGAGTCATCCACGCCCAGGAACCGGTAGACCTTCCGCATCTGTCCGTCGGTGTCGCCGCGGAAGTCCTCGAAGAACAGCACGAGGATCTGTTCGTCCGTCCATCCGGCGCCGCGGTACAGGTCGATCTGCTTCGCGTACAGCGAGTTGTCGATGTACGCGGGGTACTCGCGCACCGCCTGGTTGAACCCGCGCGTCTCGCGCCCGCCCTTGCTCGCCAGGTGCAGGTAGTGGCTCTCGATGCGCGACAGCGGCTCGCGCGCGATGTAGATCAGCTTCGCCCCCGGGAGCCGCTCCCTGATCCGCTCCACCGCCCTGGGGTACAGCCACTCCTGCGTGTAGGTCGTGCTGCCCTCGCCGATCGCCTTCTTGCCCTCGGCCCCCGCGTACAGCGACAGGTACCAGTCCCAGCCCTTGGCAAACACCTCGTCGTGGCTGAAGAAATACGGCTCCTTCGGCTCCGTCATGAAGCACTCCGGGTGCAGCGACAGGATGTCGCACACGCTGGAGGTGGCGCTCTTCTGGGCGCCGATCACGAGGTAGTTCGGGACGGGGGGCATCGGGCCCACAGGATACGGAACACGCCCCGTTGGGTCGCGGCGGTAGCATCACCCTGCAGATGCCCCCGCCGAGCCCCGACAACCCGCCCCCGCCCAGCGCCAAAGCGCTCCAGCGCCTCGCCAGGCGGAACGCCACCTCGCTGCCCTGGCTGCAGGCCGTCGGCATCCCGCTCACCGCCGTGTCCCTGGGCCTCGTCGCCGATCGCGCCCTGCTCGGCGGCGTCATCGTCACCAAGTTCGGCGTCCCCGCCATCCTCTCCGCCGCGCTCTGCGTCCCTGTCGTCATCCTCATCGCGCTCTGGATGGACCTCCGGACCCAGGCCTGCGAACGCCTCACCCGGGAGCACCGTTGCCCTCGCTGCCTCTACCCCCTCACCCAGCCGGGCGAGCCCATCGAGAACGAATCCATCTGCCCCGAGTGCGGCCTCGAAGTCTCCCTCAGCGCCTACTACGCCGCGTTCCCCCAGGCCCGATGGCGACTCCGCCCCGCCGAGCGCCTCACGCCCGCGCCAACTCGATCAGGCGCTCCACCAACCTCGGATAGGTAATGTCCGGGTTGTGGTGCTTGCTGATGTGCTCGCGCCCCGCGCGACCCATCTTCTCCCGCAGCGCCGCGTCGCTCACCAGCCGCTCCAGCGCCTTCGCGAACGACTCGTCGTTCCCCGGCTCGCACAGGATGCCCGTCAGCCCGTCGCGCACCGGCTCGCTCATCGCCCCCACACGCGACGCCACGATCGGCAGACCCGCCCCCGCGCCCTCCAGCGCCGCCCACGGCAGCATGTCCTCGCGGCTGGGCAGCAGGAAGATGTCCATCGAGGGCAGCGCCTCGTTGATCAGCTCCTCCCGCGGCACATAGCCGCGCCACACCACGCCCTCCAGCTTTGGACCATCCTTCTTGTCCGAGAAGATGTGCAACTCCGCCCGCCCCTTGAAATGCCGCTGATGCACCCGCAGCGCCAGCGGCCCGTTCTTGCGCACCCAGGTCCCGACGAAGGCGATCCGCGGCAGGCCCCCGTGCTCGCGCCCCTTGCCATCCCACCGATGCGCCGCCGGCGCCGCGAGGGAGTTCTGCGCCACATGAATCCGCGAGTCCGGCACGCCATAGTCGCCCCGCAGGGAGGTCGCCGCCCACGCGTTGCGCGTCACCAGCAGATCCGCGGCGCCGAACATCTTCCGCTCCGCCCGGATGAACGGCCCCCGCGCGATCCGCGAGAACCCGAACTCCGTGCAGTCCTGGATCGCCGTGCCGTCCACATTCACCGCGAACCGCGTGCGCGTGGTCTCCACGAACGGCAGGAACGCCATCGCGTTGCCCTGCGTCATGAGGTGCACGACATCGAACCGGCGCACATCCAGCGGCCCCGCGAACCAGCCGCCCAGGATCATCCTCCACGCGTAGAGGTAGCGCGTGGAGTGCATGTCCCAGCCGCGCGTCGGGAACGGCGCCGCCTTGCCCATGACCTTCAGCCACATC
>CALKYH010000022.1 GCA_938003595.1 uncultured bacterium | reverse complement strand
TGTCCACATTGCTCGGGCACTCCGTCTTGCACGCCTTGCACGACAGGCACAGGTCCAGCGTCTCCATCGTCTCAGCGTCGTCCCAGCGGGGCTCGTTCGTCGGCCCCTCGCCGCCGAGCTGCCCGGTGATCGCCAGGCGCAGCGCGTTCGCCCGCCCGCGCGTCGCGTGCCGCTCGTCGAGCAGGGCCTGATACGACGGGCACATCGTCCCGCCCGTGCGCCGCCGGCAGACCCCCGCGCCGTTGCACATCTCCACCGCGCCGTCGAAGCCGTGCTGGTCGTCGTAGGTAAAGAAGGTGTCCACCTCCGGCACGCGCGCCGGGAGCGCGCCCGGCGCCGGGTCCGGATCGACGCGCAGCCGCTCCGTGATGCTCAGCAGCGGCCCCGGGTCCACGATGATGCCCGGGTTCAGCAGCCCCCTCGGATCGAAGATCGCCTTCACCTCGCGGAACGCCGCGCACAGTTCCGGCCCGTACAGCCGCTCGAGCAGCGGCCCGCGCACGCGCCCGTCGCCGTGCTCGCCGGACATCACGCCGCCCAGCTCCCGCGCCAGGTCCGCCGCCTGCACCGCGATCTCCCGCAGCCGGCGCAGATCATCCTCATCCTTGAGCGACAGCAGCGGGCGCACATGCAGCACGCCCACGCTCGCGTGCGCATAGAAGGCGGCTCGCGTCCCGTGCGCCTCCACGATCGCCCGCAGCCGCTTCACAAATTCGGGCAGCCGTTCAACCGGGATCGCGTTGTCCTCGACGAAGGTGATCGGCTTCCGCTCGCCCGGCAGCCCGTGCAGCAGCGGCTCGCCCGCCTGGCGCAGCCGCCACGCGGCCAGCATCGCCGTCGCGTCCGTGTAGCTCGCCACCCCCGGAGCGCCCGACCGGCCCCGCAGCGACCGCACCACCGCCTCCAGCGCCGCGAAGCGCTCCGACAGCGCCTCCGCGCTGTCCGCGAAGTACTCCACATACAGGACCGCGTTCACCTCCTGTCCGCTCAGCCGGGGCAGCAGCTCCACATACCGCCGGCACTCTGCGTTCTCGCGCGCCAGGCTCACCACCAGGTCGTCCAGCAGCTCCACCGCGCTCGGCCCCGTGCCCAGGATCGGCAGCACGGCGTCCATCGCCTCGTCGAGCGTCGCGAACGACAGGACCGCCAGCCCCTTGGCCCTCGGGACCGGCTGCAATCGCAGCGTCGCGCCCAGCGTCACCGCGAGCGTGCCCTCCGACCCGCACAGCAGGTGCGCGAGGTTCACATTGTCGATCCCGGAACCGCCCGCGTACGCGCCCTCGCCCCGCAGCATCTGCAGCACGAGGTCCAGCCCGTACCCCGCGTTGCGCCGCACCGTCTTCGGGAAGCGCTCCAAGATCAGCGGCTCCACGCGCTCGACCACCCGCGCCACGCGCTCCGTCAGCCCCCGCACCAGCGCGCTCGTTCCCGCGGCGCCCTTCTCCAGCCGCACGCGCTCGCCCGTCGCGAGCATCGCGTCCACCGCCTCGACATTCTCGCTCGTCCGCCCAAACAGGATCGACCGCGCCCCGGCCGCGTTGTTCCCGATGCACCCCCCCACCGTCGCCTGGCGCAGCGTCGCCGGGTCCGGCGCAAAGAACAGCCCCGTGCCCCGGCGCGTCAACTCAAGATTCAGCTCCTCGATCGTCGCCCCCGGCTCGACATCGATCAGCCGACGCGCCGCGTCCACCGCCCCCATCCCGCGGCAGTTGGGCGACAGATCCACCACCACCGCCCGGTTCACCGCCTGCCCGGCCAGGCTCGTTCCCCCGCCCCGCGGCAGGATCGGCAGCCCGCGCCCGATGCAGAACTCCACCGCCCGCGCCGCGTCATCCACCGAGGACGGCACGACCACTCCAAGCGGCTCCACCTGGTAGAGCGACGCGTCCGTCGAATACAGCAGCCGATCGTGCAGCCCGAACCGCACCTCCCCCGCGACGGCGTTGGCCAGGTCGCGGGCGATGGCCTCGCGGGACGGATCGGTGAGGACGGGGAGGGTTGGCATGCGCGACGCGGCGACAACTATAAGGATCGCGAGGGCACAGAGCGGACGCACAGGTATCCTCCCACGCGGGAACCCCGCCCCTCCCCCCGCGTCTGAACCGCACGGTTCGGCGGGTCCAAGGCGCCCCGCTCGATGGGTCGGACAACACCGCAATCAACAAGGAAGCGCCCCCATGCCGCGCCAGTCGCACCAGTCGTCCAAGCTTCGCGCCACGGCCCTGGTCCTCGCCTCGGGTCTGATCCTCTCCGCCGCCGCGCCCGGCATCGCGCTCGCCGCCGACGAGGCGCCCCTGCCCATCCGCACCATCACCCTCTACCGCTCCGGCGTCGGCTACTTCGAGCGCACCGGCAAGGTCGAAGGGCAGCAGAACATCCAGCTCCGCTTCGAGACCTCCCAGATCAACGACATCCTCAAGTCCCTCGTCCTGCTCGACCTGGGCGGCGGACAGATCGGCGCCGTCTCCTACGGCTCCAAGGAGCCCCTCGCCCGCCGCCTGGCCTCCTTCGGCGTGGACATTTCCGACGATCCTTCCATCCACACGCTCCTGTCCCGCGTCCGCGGCGCCGACATCCGCCTCACCACCTCCGAGGGCGCCATCGAGGGCAAGGTCCTGGGCGTCGAGACCCGCGAGGCCGTCGTCGGCGATCCGCCGCGCGTCCTGAGCGAGCCCGCCGTCAACCTCCTCACCAAGCAGGGCATCCGCTCCATCGCCATCTCGCGCGTCAACGCTCTTGAGTTCATGGACCCCGAGCTGGCCGACGAACTCAAGCTCGCCCTCGCGGCGCTCGCCGAGCAGCGCAACGAGAACACCGCCGTCGTGGACCTGTCCTTCACCGGCGTCGGCGAGCGCCCCGTCGTCCTCGGCTACATCACCGAGACGC
>CALKYH010000021.1 GCA_938003595.1 uncultured bacterium | reverse complement strand
TCGAGCCCCTCACCTACATCCGCGGCCGCAGCATCCCGCACCAGTTCATGATCGTGGACGAGGCCCAGAACCTCACCCCCCACGAGGTCAAGACCATCATCAGCCGCGTCGGCGACGGCACCCGCCTGGTCCTCACCGGCGACATCGGCCAGATCGACAACCCCTACCTGGACTCCTCGTCCAACGGCCTGTCCTACGCCGTCGAGAAGATGAAGGGCCTCGGCCTCGCGGGCCATGTCACGCTCGCCCGCAGCGAGCGCTCCGAGCTGGCCTCGATCGCCGCCAGCCGCCTGTAGCGCGATTTCCGATCAGAGCCGCCGGCTTCCAGCCGGCGCGGACCCCAGCCGCGCCCACCCTCTACAATGCCCGCATCGCGACCATCGAGCGCGATCAACTCCGGAGACACACCTCATGCTCAGAACCGCCAACCCAGCCTTCAAGCACGGCCCCTTCGGCCCCGCCCAGACCTGGGACGACCTGGATCGTCAGGGCCGCGCCGATATCCCCGGCGTGGACACGAGCGAGGCCGCCACGCCGCGCCGCGCCCGCGCCGAGTCCGCCGCCGGCGCCATGACCATCGGTGGAACGGTCAGCAAGACGCTCTTCCTCCTCACCTGCTGCGTCGCCACCGCGGTCTTCGCGTGGAGCCAGCTCGTCCCCTACGACGCCCAGAGCGGCCAGTACCTCGCCCAATTCAAAGCCAGCCCCGCGCCCTTCCTCTTCGGCGGCCTCATCGGCGGCCTGGTCTTCGGCCTCTGGACCGCCTTCAAGCCCAACCACGCCCCCGTCACCGCCACCCTCTACTCCCTTTCCGAGGGCCTGTTCCTCGGCGCCATCTCGGCGATGTACGCCGTCATGTACGCCAAGGGCGAGGACGGCGCGCAGACCGCCAACGGCGGCATGGTCATCCAGGCCATGCTCGGCACCTTCGGCGTCCTCGGCGTCATGGGCGTGCTCTACGGCCTGCGCATCGTCAAGCCCACGAAGAAGTTCCAGGCCGGCGTCCTCGCCGCCACCGGCGCCGTCTGCCTCGTCTACATGGTCTCCATCATCGCCAACCTCTTCGGCGGCCACATCCCCTACATCCACGACAGCGGCCCCATCGGCATCGGCTTCAGCATCCTGGTCATCGGCATCGCGGCGCTGAACTTCGTCCTGGACTTCGGCTATATCGAGCAAGGCGTCGCCAACCGCGCGCCCAAGCGCGCCGAGTGGTACGGCGGCTTCGCCCTCATGACCACCCTCGTGTGGCTCTACCTCGAGATGCTCCGACTCCTGGCCAAGCTCCAGAGCCGCGACTGAATCCACACGACATTCCAGACCCATGAAAAAACCGCGGAGCAATCCGCGGTTTTTCTTATGTTTGGAATGTCCGATTCGCCTTACTGCGGCGTCGGCGGGTTGCCGCCGGCGGGCTCCAGCGGGGCCTGCTGGCCCTCGCGGGCCGCGGCCATCTCGGGCGGCAGCTCCGGAACCGGGCGCAGCTTGTAGTCCACCCGGCGCGAGGTGCTGCCCGGCACGCGCACATTGTTCTCGAAGTTCGGCGAGTGCTGGTCGGGATTCATGATCGCCCACGACATGACATCCGGGCGCGTCGGGTCCGCCGCCAGCTCGGCGTCGGACGCCGGCATGAACCTCAGGGCGAGGTTCTTGTTCACCGGCACATCCATGGACCAGATCGTCTCGCCCAGACGCGTGTCCACGACCGAGATCGTGACCGGCTGCCAGGTGGTGCTCGCGTAGGTGAACTGGTCCTTGGAGGCCATCGCGCCGCCGGGGTAGTAGCAGCCCACCCCCAACGCAGCGAAGGCGCCGCTCAGCAGGAGCGCGCCCAGACGGCGCCGGGCGGGAATGGTGGTGGGGATCGCGAACTTCGGCATGCGTGGCTCTCCGGTCTCGGTGCAGCGGCGACGCTTGGCGATCGCCGGGTTGGTTAGGATAAGGGGGTCGCCCCGTCAGTCCAAATCGGCCAGATCGGGCCCGGACCGTCCGAGATTCCCCGCCAGCCGCCCCGATAGGCCCATCTGGTACGCCTGTAGCGCCCCCGGAGATCGTCGCATCGGATGAGCAGCACGCCGACTTCACCCGCAGCGCTCCCCTTCCGGATCGGGCACGGCTACGACCTGCACCGCCTGGACCCCCGCCCGCCCGCCGGGCACGGCAAGCCGCTGGTCGTCGGCGGGATCACCCTCGAGCACGACCTGGGCCCCATCGCCCACTCCGACGGCGACGCCCTCCTCCACGCCATCACCGACGCGCTCCTGGGCGCCATCGCCCAGCCCGACATCGGCCAGCTCTTCCCCAACACCGACCCCCGGCACGACAGCCAGGACTCCGCCGTCTTCCTGATCGAGGCCATCCGCCGCGTCCGCGCCGCGGGGTTCGAGGTCCTCAACCTCGACAGCACCGTCATCCTCGAGGAGCCCAAACTCGGCCCCGTGAAGGAGCAGATCCGCGAGCGCATCGCCGAGCTGCTGGGCCTGGCGCTCTCGCAGGTGAACCTCAAGGGCAAGACCCACGAGGGTGTGGACGCCGTCGGCGAGGGCCGCGCCATCGAGACCCACGCCGTCGTCCTCCTCGTCCGCACGCGCGCATGAGGACCATCACCGAACAGGTCGAGGCCTGCCGCCGGGGCGAACACCCGCGCCTCGTCTGCCGCATGGCTTCCGGCTGGCTGGTGATGGCGCCGTCCCAGCGCCTGCGCGGCTACTGCATCCTCCTCGCCGACCCCATCGTCCCCACGCTCAATCACCTGTCCGGCGGCGCACGGGCGCAGTTCCTCGCCGACATGGGCGCAGCGGGCGACGCCGTCGCAAGCGTCGTCAAGCCCCTGCGCCTCAACTACGAGATGCTCGGCAACCTCGACCCCACGCTGCACGCGCATGTCGTGCCCCGCCACGCCGATGAGCCGGAATCGCTCCGCACCAAGGCCATCTGGCTCTACCCGCCCGAGCAGTGGGACGCCCCCGAGCACGCGTTCTCCGAGGCGAAACACGGCGAGCTCCGGCGCTCCATCGCCCAGGCGCTTCGAACCGGCCCCGCCGCCGCGGGTTCGTCGCCCATGTGGCAAACCGCCGCAGGCATGGCGGCGCGGTTCCATCAGGGCCAGGTCCGCAAGGACGGGCGCACGCCCTACATCTCGCACCCGTTCCGCGTGGCGCTGACCGCGCGCGAAATCTTCGGCGTCTCGGACGAGCAGGTCCTCGCCGCCGCGCTCCTGCACGACACGATCGAGGACACCAGCGCCGACTTCGACGACATCGCCGAGGCCTTCGGCGACGAGGTCGCGCGGATCGTCGCCGCCGTGACCAAGGACATGCGCCTGCCCGAGCCCGCGCGCGAGCCCGCCTACGACGAGGGCCTCCGCGCCGCCGACTGGCGCGCCCATGTCGTCAAGCTCGCCGATCAGTTCGACAACCTCTCCAACGCCCTCGACGACGGGCTCGAACCGGCCAGGTTCCTCGACAAGTGCCGGCGCGCCGTCGCGGTCTGCGGCGAGCCATCGTCCTGGACCCCCGAGGTCGCCCGCTCGGTCGCCCAGCTCCAGGCCCTGATGGCCCGCGCGGAGATGGGCAAGCTGGGCCGGGCCTAGGGCCTCCGGGCCCCCTGCAGGGCCGTTCGCCGACCAGGCAGGCAAGAATTGCTGAGTCCCCGCGCCGGGGCGCCGATAACGGGGATATGGACGCTGTCGGTCCAAGCATCGCCGCCTCCGTCGCCGGTCTGACCGGGGCCGAGCGTGTCGCCGCGCGCGACAAGGCCAAGGAGAACAAGCGCATCGACGACCGCTTCAAGCGCTCGCTCGACCAGGCGGAGCTGACGATCACCGGCGTCGAAGAAGCCGAGGCCGTGCGCAACGCCAAGGGCAACGACCAGGAAGAAGCCCACGAGGACCACCAGGCCGCGCTGCTCTATGAAGCTGAGCAGTTGGCGATGCAGCAGGCGAAGCTGCACAAGCCGCGCCTGGACATCGAGGGATGAGCCGCATCACCCCTGCAACGAAAAACCGCCCCGCGGACGCTGCCGTCCACGGGGCGGTCTGTGATTCGTCGAGCGTCGCTCAGCTCTTCTTGACCTTGGCGAGCTCCTCGTTGATGACCTTCTCGATCTCCTCCTCGTGGCTGGGGTCGTAGCCCACCGCCGAGTAGACGATCTTGCCGCTGGGGTCGATCACATAGAACGAGGGGATGCCGCGCACGCGGTAGGTGTTCGCGACCGTGTCGCCCTTGACCAGCAGCTGGTAGGTGAACTGCTTGTCGGCCATGAACTTGGCCGGGTCGGCGTTGTCGTTCTCGGAGGTGCTGATGCCGATGATGGCGACGCCGTCGTTCTGGTACTTCTCGTGCAGCTTCTGCAGGCCCGGCATCGCGCGGATGCACGGCCCGCACCAGGTCGCCCAGAAGTCCATGACCACGATCTTGCCCTCGTAGTCCGACAGCGAGTGCGAGTTGCCGTTGGCGTCCTTGATCGTCCAGTCCGGGGCCATCGTGCCCGTCTGCAGCAGGCCCTTGCCCTGGCGGTCGCCCGCGCTGGCGCTGCCGGTGACAAAGCCCACGCTGACGACAACGGCGGCGAGCGCGGCGGCGGTGAGAAGCATGCGGATCATGGGGCCTCCAGGGATTCGAGTGACGCCGCCCTCGCGGCGAATGGGTGCGGGCCAAGGGGGGCGGACAGGGGTTCGATGATTCTAGGGCCCCCATGGTTCCGGGCTGCAACCGGAATACCTAGGGCGCCCCGGCCATTCGCAGGATCGTCGCCGGGGACTCGCCCTGGCCCGTGCGGGCGCTCAGCAGCGCCGCCTCGCACATCGCCAGCGCCACCGGCGCGTTGATGGGCGTCGGGGTCGGTGTGCGCGGGTCCAGCAGGGCGCTCAGCTGCTCGGCGATCGCCGCGGCCGCGGGCGGATCGTCCGCGCCGCCGCTGGACAGGCGCGAGCGCGTGCGGTCCACGGTCGCGCCCGCCGGGTCGATGAGTTCGAACGACTTGTCGTCGATCCGCAGGCACCCGCCGTGCGCCAGGACCGTCACGCCCCGGAACCAGCGCCCGGCCGAGTCGCTGAGCATGAGCGAGGCGCTCTTGCCCGAGGCGAAGCGCAGGTTCGCGGACAGATCGCCCCGCAGGTCGCGCAGCGATTCGCCCGGCGTCAGGTGCACGCCCGAGGGCGTGGCCGGCCCGGCGATGGCGCAGTCGATGGTCTCCGGCTCGCCCATGAGGCCGAGCACGACATCCATCGCGTCGAACAGGCGCGCCGCCAGCGAGCCCTGCCCCGCGCCGCCCCGCGCGCCCACGGCCAGCGTGCGCAGCGGGGCGATGCTCTCGATGATCTCGGCCCCGGCGCGGAACCCGCGCGAGCGGCGCATCGCCGGCACGAAGCGGATCTTCTCCATGCTCCCCGCGCCCAGCGCCTTCTCCAGGCGCGCCCGGTCGCTCACCGTCGCCGGCGCGGGCTCGAGCGTCGCGATCTTCAGATTGCGGTCCAGGCACGCGCGCAGCAGCGCCGGGTCGCTCAGCGACGGGTCCTCCGGGGCGCGCCCCGCCGTCAGGAACAGCGCGACATCCGCCTCGGCGTTGGCCAGCGTGCGCAGCAGGTCGTCGATCGGCTCGGCGCCCAGCGCCTGGGCGATCTCGGCCGATCGCCCGCGGCCAGATCCAGAGCCCTGCGGGCAGCCCGCGGCCACGAACGACACCCCCGCCAGCGAGCCGACGATCCGCGCCAACTCCGCCTGCTCGGGCTCGAGCCACACGACGGCCCGGTGCGCGGGCCTCTCGGGCGTTTCGGGGCTGGAGGACGATCGCCGCTGCGCCATGAACGCCATGCTAACGGACCGCGTAGGATTCCACGAAGACACGGACGGGCGACCGCCGGCGGGTGTGTTCGCCCCGCGGGAGGAAAGTCCGAACACGGCAGGACACGGTGGTGGGCAACACCCACCCGTCCGCGGGTCGCGGGCGAGGGACAG
>CALKYH010000020.1 GCA_938003595.1 uncultured bacterium | reverse complement strand
ACCTTGTACGCCGAGTCGTCGCCGCCGAACTTGCCGCCGGCGTGGAGCACGGTCATGACGATCTCGACGGCGGGCTTGCCGTTGAGCGCCGGGTTCTCGTGCTTCATGGGGCCGACGGGGATGCCGGGGCCGTCGTCGATGACGCTGATCGAGCCGTCCGCGTGGATGCTCACGCCGACCGTGGTCGCGCGGCCCGCCATGCACTCGTCGATCGAGTTGTCGACGGCCTCGTAGACCAGATGGTGCAGCCCCGCGACGCCCGTGTCGCCGATGTACATGCCGGGGCGCTTCCGGACCGCCTCGAGGCCCTCCAGAACCTTGATGCTGCTCTCGGTGTAGCCCTGTTTGCCCGTGCCTTTGGAGGGTCCGGAAGCGTCGGTGGTGGTCATGTCGCGGGGGTCGGAAAGAGCCGTGTTTTCGGGGGTGTTTGGCAAGCGCAAAGTATAGGTCGCCCGGCCTCTTTCGGCGCGCGGAGACAGCCCCCGGGGAGGGTGATTTTCGGGGCTCCGAATCGTGCTCCGGAGGCCGGATTCCAGGGCGCGAAAAGGGGCCTCTCAGGGCGTGATCTGGACCGTGCTCACGCGGTCCACCAGGACCTCGTACAGCAGCCTGATGTCGGGCTCCGCCAGGCGGATGCAGCCCATGCTCTTCTCGTACCCGATGGAGTCCGGATCGACGGTCCCGTGCAGCCCGTAGTCGGTGTACTGGGCCGACGCGGCGTCCGCGGGATCAAGCCCGACCCAGTACTCGCCGAGCGGGTTCTTGGGGTCGTCGGCGGTGAAGAACTCGCCCGTGCGCGGGTTGCGCCAGGAGGGATTGATGAGCTTGGAGTTCGGACGCACGATGAAGCTCGCGATCGGCGTCGAGCCGAACTCGCCCAGCCCCACCGGGAACGATCGCACATACGTGCGGTTGCCATTCGCGTCGGGCTCGCCGATGTAGAGGTCCAGCCGGAACTTGCTCTTGGACACCACCGCGTGGAAGGGGCCCTTGATGAGCTTGAGCTTCTGGCCCACGGCGAGCTTGTTCGGCGCCGCGATGTTGTTGATCCGCATCACGAAGCGCCAGTCCGTCGCCAGGCCGTTCGCGTTGGTGATCTTGGTCAGCGAGTCTCCGCCCTGGACGACCGCCGAGCTGGTGTAGGGCTCGCCCGGGACGATGGTGGAGGAGAAGATCAGCAGGTCGTTCAGGCGCGACATGCGGTCGCGGATGGCCTCACGCTCGGCCTCGGTCGCGCGGGCGTCGTGCAGGGCTCGGTTGAGGGTCGTGCGGGCCTCGACCGGGCGGCCGGCCGATTCCTGCTTCGCCGCCTCCGCCATCGCCTGACCGATCGCGGTCAGCGTGGGGGCGGGGTTCTGCGGCGGCGCGGCGACCGGGTTCGTCTGGGTCGTGGCGGGCTGCGCCGTGCCGCCGGACAGGTCGGACCCGCCCGGGCCGGGGTTCGGCAGGGCGGCGGTCTGCTGCGGAGGAGCGCTGTCCGGGGCCTTGGCGCCCATCTCGATGACGCTCAGGGGCTCCGGCTGCCTGGTGGCGGTCGTGGTGGGGCTGTTGGCCGGCTCCCGGAGGAGCGGGGCCGCGGAGCCGAGCGCCTGGCCCGCCGGGGCCGAGGGCTCCACAACGCTGTCGTCCAGGCTGGCGCCGATGACCTCGCGCGGCTCGGTCGGGCGCAGCAGCCACCAGGCGGCCAGGGCGCCCGCCACGGCGACGGCTCCGATCAGGAACGGCGCCCGGCTGGTCCGCTTCTTGTGGTACATCGAGCCCGCGCGGGTGCGGCCGGCGTCGTTCGTTCGAGGCATCTGCGATGAGAGCGCCATGGGGGAGTTCCGTCTCCTCGGTGGTCGGTGCGGGCGGTGTTGGTCGTTCCGTCGTCCTACGCCGGCCTGCGGCACGGCGCGCAAATGATCCGTCGATCCGTCACCACAACGCTCAGCGGCGCGTCGTGGGATTCGGCGGGCACCTCGTCCACGATCTGGGCGTCGAAGCCCACACCGCAGCGACGCGTGCCCCGCCCGCGCAGGGTCGGCTGCGCGAGGAATCGGTCGTAGAAGCCGCCGCCCCGGCCCAGCCGACGGCCGGCGGTGTCGAAGGCCAGGCCCGGCACAAGGATGAGGTCGATTTCGTCGATGGGGATCGCGCGCCCGGAGACCGGCTCGCGCACGCCGCACTTGCGCTGCTCGAACTCGTCCTCGAGGCTGCGGATCTCGACGGCGCGCATGCGCTTGGAGGCCCAGTCCATCCGCGGCACGCAGACGGTCTTGCCGTCCTGGAAGCAGCGGAGCGCCAGCGGGGTCAGGTCGACCTCCTGGGCGATGGGCAGGAACATCATGACCGTCTCGGTGGCCTCGAAGAATCCCGCGGCGACGATCCGCCGGCAGATCGCCGCGGACATGCGCAGGATCTCGTCCTGGGTCAGCTCGGCCAGCCGTTCGCGCATGGCGGCGCGGAGGCGTTCCTTGGCTTCCGCCGTGGGGCCGGGCGTGCTGTCGTGGGGTTCGCTGGCCATGGTTCCTCTGGGTGTCCTCTCTCTATCGGGGCGGGGCCGCGCGGCTTTGGAGAAATGGCGCCGGGACCGTGCCCGGGCGGGGCGCTCCATCGCCGATCTGGCCTGCCTTGGCGCCCGGACCCCCTGTCCGCGGGCGCTTGTTCTCTCTCATCCTCGTCCCGACAGTGTAGTGTTCGCCGCGATGCCCCCGCTGTTCCATGTCGTCCTGCACGAGCCGGAGATCCCCAACAACACGGGCAACATCGGGCGCACCTGCGTGGCGCTGGGCTGCTCGCTGCACCTGGTGCGGCCGCTGGCGTTCGACACCTCCGAGCACGCCGTCCGACGGGCGGGACTGGATTATTGGCCCCGATTGGCCCCGGCCGAGCACGACGGCTGGGACCAGGCCATCGCGGCGACCGGCGCCGGCGGGCGGCTTTGGCTGTTCACGACCAAGGCCAGCCGGCCGCTCTGGGACGCCGACTTCCGCCCCGGCGACGCCCTGGCGTTCGGCAAGGAGACCGCCGGCCTGCCCGACGCCATCCTGAGCCGCTACCCGGACCGGCTGCTCACCATCCCGATCCTGGGCGGCGAGCGATCGCTCAATCTGGCGACGGCGGTGTGCGCGGCGCTGTGCGAGGGCGTGCGCCAGTGCGTGGCGCGGGGCGACATCCGGCTGGACAGCGCGGGGCGCATCCGGCCGCACGAGGTCTAGGGCTTCAGACGCTCGCTGAGTTTCTCGAGCAGGCCCGCGAGGCCGTGCTTGCACACCGCTTCGGTCGCTTCCTCGACCGTCATCCACCTGCGGCGCCGGGTGGATTCCTCCTGCCAGTGGTCCAGCACCCGATCCACGGCGAGCGCGAAGACCCGGACCTCGCGCGGAGCGCCGTCGGCGTTGATGTCGGTGAACCGTCCGAGTTCCGGCTCCACGATCCTGCCGATCGCGCCGGCTTCCTCCAGCGCCTCCAGCGTCGCGGCCTCGGCGGCGGTGCGCCCCGGCTCGATCCAGCCCTTGGGCGCCATCCAGCGTCCGGAGGACGAGGTGACGAGCAGCACCTCCAGCCCGCCGTCGGGACGGAGGCGATAGGGGATAGCCGCGGCTTGTGGTGATCTTGCGGGCACCAGCCTTATTTTCGGCACGATCCGCTCGCCGACACGGAAAAGGGCTCAGGCGCCCGCGTGAGAGGCCTGCGCGGCGTGCCCGGGCAGCTGGAAGTGGCCGCAGATGGCGTGGACTTCGGCGCGGAAGGCGCAGCGTGTAGGGACGGATGGTCGGTCGGGCGGCGCGTGAAAACGCCCCGTCGGGGAAGACGGGGCGTTGGGAGTTCAAGCGGCGGAAGCCGTCAGCGCGTCAGCGGGAGCGGCGGCGCAGGGTCGAGAGGCCGGCGAGGGCGAGGAACGCCGCGGCGCCGGGGGTGGGAACGGTGACCTCAAAGCTGAGATCGTAGGTATACCACGGGAAGGGGCCAGTGCCCTGGTGCCATGAGACCATGATCCCACCGGTGTAGGTGTCGTCGGTGAACGCGAAGGAGTAGGGCGTGGCCTCGTTTGGCGCGGGGATGGCGGTGCCCAAGATGAAGGCGTAGCGCTGGCCGGCGACGATGTGCACGGGGGCCCCTCCGCGGACGAAGAGATAGCCGTTCGTGTTGTCCTCGGGGATGTCGGCGGCGGGCGTGTCCCATCCGCCCAGCGACGGGCCGAACGGAAGCCCGTTTCCAGCGTCCACTGCGAAGATGTCGATGCGGAGCGACTGCTGCAGGGTGTTGTGCGTGATGTTGTGATAGAAGCCGCGCACAAAGATGCTCTGCAGTTTCCCGCTCTCCTCGGCGAGGAACGTCTGTCCGAACTTGGTGTTGCTCTCGCCGCCGGGCGCGAACCCGATTGAACCGCCGCCAATGAAGGCGGTGCTGCTGTTCTCGGCGGCGATGCCGGCGAGCGCGGCGCCGGACGCGAACAGTGCGCCGACGACCAGGGCCGATGTGCGGGTGATGGAACTCGACATGAACAGACTCCTCGCCAAAATGAGCGGTCCACCGCGCACTGAACGCAAGACCGGCGACACTTGTCGCAGATCAATCAGCAGGGGCGGACGTGCTTGACTCCGAGACGGCTGTGCGGGCCGGTATGCGGGAAACCTACCCCCTCCGCCCGGGGAGTGCAATAGTGATGACGCCGGATGGCCTCGCCGGGTCGGGGCGGAACAGAGGTCTAGGGTGTACCCCTCGCACGGGCGCCGAGCTTCTCGATGAGGCGGGCTTAGGCCGCGTGTTCCCAGCGAGGCGACCGCTTCGCCAAAGGGCCATCCACCCTCGTCGTCGCTGTCGGTGTCGGTGAAAGCATCGACGTCTGGCTCTTCGATCGTGCGGATGGCGCCCGCTTCTTCCAGGGCTCCGCGCGCAGCGGTCTCGGCGGCGCGCCAACTTCACACGCCGACGGCGGCTCCGGCGTGCCCGGGGAGCGGGAAGCGGCCGCAGATGGCGCGGACTTCGGCGCGGACGGCGCGGATCTCGGCGTCGGCGCCGCCGGAGCCCAGGACGCGGTCGATCAGCTTCGCGACCTGCTTCATCTCGGCGGGGCCGAAGCCGCGGGTCGTGGTCGCGGGCGCGCCGAGGCGGACGCCGGAGGTGACGCGGGGCGGCCGGGGGTCGCCGGGGATGCCGTTCTTGTTGCAGACGATGCCGGCCTGCTCGAGCCACTTCTCGGCGTCGGCGCCGGTGAGGGTGTCGCTGCGCTTGCGGAGGTCGACGAGCATCAGGTGGTTGTCGGTGCCGCCGGTGGTGATGCGGTAGCCGTGCTCGGTGAGCGACGCGGCGAGCGTCTGCGCGTTCTGCACGACCTTCTTCGCATAGTCGCGGAAGTTTGGCTGGAGCGCTTCGCCGAAGGCGACGGCCTTGGCGGCGACGACGTGCATGAGCGGGCCGCCCTGGACGCCGGGGAAGAGGGCCTTGTCGATCTTCTTGGCCATCTCCTCGTCATCGGTGAGGATGAGCCCGCCGCGCGGCCCGCGCAGGGTCTTGTGCGTGGTGGTTGTCGCGACATGGGCGTGGGGGAAGGGCGAAGGATGCGCCCCGCCCGCGACCAGTCCCGCGATGTGGGCGATGTCGGCGACGAGCAGCGCGCCGACCTCGTCGGCGATCTGTCGGAAGCGCTTGAAGTCGATGGTGCGGGGGTAGGCGGAGTAGCCGCAGAGGATGACCTTGGGCTTGTGCTCGAGCGCGACCTTGCGGACGGCGTCGTAGTCGATGCGTTCGAACTCGGGGTGGGAGGGCTCGGCGTGGAGGGGGTAGAACACGGGGTTGAAGAAGACGCCGGAGAAGTTGATCTTCATCCCGTGGGACAGGTGCCCGCCGTCCTTCAGGACCAGCGCCGCGAAGGTGTCGCCGGGGGCCATCGTCGCCATGAAGGCGCCCATGTTGGCCTGGGCGCCGGAGTGGGGCTGGACGTTGGCGAAGCGGCAGTTGAAAAGTTTGCAGGCGCGCTCGCGGGCGAGGGTCTCGATCTGATCGTGGAACTCGCAACCGCCGTAGTACCGCGCCCCGGGGTAGCCCTCGGCGTACTTGTTCGTCAGGCAGGTGCCCATCGCGTGCATGACGGCGGGCGAGACATGGTTCTCGCTGGCGATCAGCTCGATGGTGGTGGCCTGGCGGTCGGCCTCGGCCTCGATGATGGCCGCGGCGGCGGGATCGGCGGCGCGGAGGAGGTCGAACACGGCGTCGGTGGCGGAGTCGTGGGGCATGGGGGCAATGGTACGGCGGCGGGGCGGGGGCGTCAGAGGGTCCAGAGCATGCGGGCGACATCGCCCGCCGCCATGACCGCGAGCATGGCGAGTGATCCGGCGACTACCGCGGCGATCCACAGCAACGCGACCTGCCGCACTCGGAGTCCGATCCGCAGCGCAGCCCACCACCAGACGAGCAGCCAGACCCAGGCGGCCAGCTCATCCAGCGGAGTGGCCGGGCCATTGGCGATCGCCGAGAGCCAGCTGGGCGGAGCCACTGGGAAGCCGAATCCTCGCCAGGAGGACCGACCCCCGGACATCCAGACCGCCGTCGGCACATGCCTCCAGATCCACTCCACTGCGACGATCACGAAGAGCAGGATGATCGGCGCCATTCCGTACGCCGCGGCGCGCACGAAGTGCAGCCTCCGAACCTTCGCGGAGGACCAGTGAGAGGCGCCGATCAGGCAGATCACCAACGTCAAGAGGTTGAAGGCCGCCACGCTCGCCTGCGTGTACGCATAGAGGCTGGGTTCCCAGGCGCCGACGCCACGCGCGAATCGCCACCCGGCGATAGGGAGCAGATCGGAGTAGCTCTCCCAGGCGTAACGGAGGTCGATGGATCGCGGCCGCCCGCCCGGCCACCTGCCGTAGAGCCGGCGCATCGTGACAAAGAAGCAGGTCGTGAACAGCAGACAGGCCAGATGCAGCGGCACGAGCAGCACGAGCGGCCACAGGACCCAGCGCACCGGCGACAGGCGCGTATGCAGGGGCACGCGCTTCCAGAACGCCATGGGCCAGATCGTCATGACCAGCGTCTGGACCGCGCGCCGGAAGCTCCACCAGCGGCGCGCGTTGTCGTAGAGCCAGCGGACTTCCTGCCGGTCTTTGCGGAGCAGGTTCGCCCACTCGAACTCATACCCGCACTCGCTGCACACCCCGCCGAGCGGGCACGAGTCCTTCCAGGTCGCGCGGATCCCCTCGAGGTCGTACCCGCAGCGCGGGCACGACGCCGCCGGGAGGATCCCCGGCGGGTTGTCCGACACGGGCTCGGCGCCTCGGTCGCCCACGCGCCCAGAATATCCGCGGCGGGAGCCCCTGAGGTTTCCGGGACGACTGGACGGCCGGCCGCAGGTTGGGGGGCGAGCGGGCGCCGCTTAGTTCGATGTGTTGCGGCGATTCTCGCCTGCATCCGCAGCGATGCGGGCGCGGCTGACGCTCGGGCGACGCGAGGCCGGCTTGAGTTCGGCGCCCGGCGCGAGCGTCGGCTCCTCACGCACCAGCGGCGAATCCGGCAGGCCCGGGGAGAGGCTCGGCCGGCGCACGCCGCTGAGCCGCGCGATCAGCTCGTGGCGCGTGGAGACCTCGAAGAGGCTGTACATCGCCTTGACATGATCCCGGATGGTGTGCGGGCTGCGATCGACGATCGCGCCGATCTGCGACTCCGACTTGCCGGCGACGATCAGCTGCGCGATCTTCCGCCGCAGCGGCTTGAGCAGCGCCATGGCCTGCTCCGATCGCTCCATCGGCGCGACGAAACGCTCCCGGAACGCCGCCCACAGGCACGCGCCCGCGGCGCCGGCCATGCGGACGAACGCCTCGTCCGGCGACCACTCATGCCCGACGCCGTCGAACTGCACAATCAGCGTGCGGGGCCGGCCGAGGTGGTCCTCCATCGGCGCCACCACGCGCACGAACTCGCCGAGCCCCAGGCCGCGCCGCCAGGCCCTGTATTGACTCGTCGCCCACTCCTCGCCCGTGACCAGGTCCGCTCGACGCACGCACGCCGCACGGGGCCACATGGAGCGGTGTCCGAGTGATTCGGCCAGATCGTCGGACGGCATGCCCGCTCGCAGTTCGGCGAGGACCGCGTCGAGCAGCTTCTGCCCGTAGCGGCCGCCGACGGCGCACGCGACGGACTTCCAGTAGGTGGGCGCCGGGGCGGGCTCGGCCAGCATCGCGCCGACGAGCGTCTCGGTCGGCGTCAGCGTCGAGAGGGTGGAGCAGGCGCACGCGAGCCAATCCTGAGGCACGCATTGGTCGCAACGGGCCAGCAGCAGGGCCGTCGCGGCGGCGCAGCAGACGGGGTCCTCGCGCGAACCCACCAGGGCCCGTGTGGGTCCGAACACTTCCGTCATGGTCCGGGCGTCCGCGTACATAAGCGCCAAGCGCGATTCGATTTGCATGCGGGCCTCCACGGCAGAGGCCCGCTCAAGAGGGGAATATGTCACGACGCGGGGCGCGTTTGCAATACCCAAGTCGAGTCGGCGCAAGGGCCTGCGCTTCGGTGCGCCTCAATTCTGTGTGTCAGGGCGCACGCCGTGCGGACCTCACGATCGGGGGCAAAACCCCGGGACTCGGCGCACGATCAGCGCAGCGACGGCCGACCCGGATTCCGGGGGCTTGTCGCGGTTTTGTGTGTTGCGGCGGCGCCTTGTCGCGGTTTTGTGTGCTGCAAAAAAACTTGCGTCGCAGCGTTTTTTGACGATTTCAGCCGGCGCTGTCGCCCGTCAGCCGGATCAGGCCCGGCGGCGGCTCGTCCAGCGCCAGCGGGATCGGGGGCGGCGCGGCCAGATCGATCCGCAGCACGGCGCCCTTCTCGTGGTCGCTGTTGAGCACCACGGCGCGGTCGGGCACGGTCATCCAGCCCTCCGGCGCCTTCTCGTGTCCAAGGACAAACAGCGGCGCGCCCCAACGCTCGGCGAGATGGTCCAGCAGCGCGGGCGTGTGCGAGCGGCCCCAGACCATGATGTGCGCCGAGCCCCGACGGGGCTGCAGGTCCTCCTCCGTCAGATCGCGGTCGAGCACGCCCTCGTCGAAACGGTCGATCAGATCGGGACCGGGAACGCTGTGCGCGCAGAGCACGCCGCGCTCTGTCCCGCGCCCGCTGATCAGCGCCAGCGGCATGGAGCGGATGAACCTCGCGATCGCCTCGAGCACGGCGGTGGACTCGTCGGCGAAGACATAGCGCACGCCGTCGTTGAACGCCTCGGTCATGCGGACGCCGTCCTTGATGACGCCCAGACCGACGATCTGCGAGAGTTCGTGGTTGGCCAGCAGCGTGTGGACATGCTCGGGATGCCGGGCCTTGAGCGCCGCGACGCGGGCCAGGGCGCGGTGGCTCATGTCCATGTCCATCATGGACCGGCCGCCGTGGATGACCTCGTGCAGCGTGATGTGTCGCGGGCCCTTGCCGGCGCCCTCGAGATCGGCGAGTTGCAGCGCCGCGAGCAGGTGGGCGGGGTTGTCGTGCAGGTCGCCGGTGGCGATGAGCTCGCCCTCGGGCTCGATCAGGTCGATTGCGCCGCGCCGGCAGCGGGCTTGGCGGTTGGCGGCGGTCGCATCATCGAAGAGGCGCACGACGGCGGCGGGCGAGCGCAGGTCGAGGCCGGCGAGCCAGTCGGCGGCGCCGGGCATCTAGGGCCTTCGCTCCAGCGTGGTGGTCACTTCGTGCCCTCGGACCTGGCGCCCCCGTCCGGCGCGGAGGCCGCGGCGTCGTCGCCCGAGGGCTTGTTCAGCGAGGCCTTGAGCTTGGCGTAGATCAGGTCGAGCCGGTCGGCGACCTGGTCCATGCTGGCCGGGCGACGATCCGAGTCGACCTCGACAGACTGCATGATGAGCTCGGCGAGCATCTCGGGCAGGTCGGGCCGGAGTTCGCGGATGGGCTTGGGCCTCTCGATGAGGTGGTCGTCGAGACTGCCGACGAGCGAGTCGTGCTTGGGCAGCGCCGTGGGGATGTGCGTCCCGGTGAGCGTCCAGTACATGGTCGCGCCGAGGTTGTAGGTGTCGGTCTTGGGCGTGATCGGGCGCAGGTGCACCTGCTCCGGAGCGATGTAGTCGGGCGTGCCCTGGATGCGCGGCTTGACCGTGCCGACGGCGCAGGACTGGCCCAGGTCGATGACCTTCACCGATCCGTCTTCGCGCAGCACGATGTTGTGGGGCTTCATGTCCGCGTGGACGAAGCCCTTGGCGTGCATGTGCGCCAGCCCTCTGGCGACCTGCCGAAACACATCGATCGACTGCAGCAGCGTCCTGGGGCGATGGTTCTCGAGGCTGATCCCGTCCACATACTCCATGACCAGGAACAATTCCTTCACGGTCATGAGGGAGCGGTTCTTGATGGAGCGCTCAATATGGCGGAGCGCGGGGTGGTTCAGCTTGGCGCCGACCATGGCCTCCTGCTCGGCCTGGTCGATGAAGCGCTGGTCCTTGGCGGTCTCGCGCTGGACATGCTTGAGCGCCCAGATCTGCTTGCTCTTGGGGTCCTGCACGAGATAGATCACGGACGCGGCGCCGCGAC
>CALKYH010000019.1 GCA_938003595.1 uncultured bacterium | reverse complement strand
TTTGGCGAAGGGCGCCGCGACGATGCGCCCCCCACTGCTGCCGGGCATGTTGGCGCGGACATCGGCGACGAGCTGCTCGGCGCGGTCGTGCGTGCGGTTGTAGACGGCGACGGTGGCGCCGGCGTCCACGAGGGCCGTCGCGACGGCGCGAGCGACGCCGCCGGCGCCGATGACGGCGATGCGCCGGTCCTTGAGCCAGCCCATGGCGCGGGCGAGGGATTCCGCGGCCGCGGGGGCGTCGGTATTGGCGATCCGCCACTTTGCGCCGTCGCGCACCAGCGTGTTCGCGGCGCCGATGCGCTCGGCGAGCGGGTCGATCGACCAGCCCTCCTCGCGCGCCAGGCGCAGCAGGTGCTCCTTGTGCGGCAGCGTGACGCTGGCGCCGGAGAAATCGAGCTTCGCATGGTCGGTCAGCGCGAGGATGGTGGCCTTGAAGTGCTCCCACTCCGGCGGAATGGGCAGGGGAAGGTAGACGGCGTCGGCCTCAACTCCGGGCGCGTGAAACCCGGCGTTGTGGACCAGCGGCGAGAGGGAGTGCGCGACGGGCCAGCCGACCACGCCGTAGACGCGGGTGGCGGGGCCGATGGCGCGGACGCGGTAGAGGTGGAGCAGGTCGTCGAGCGTGGGCTGCCCCGGCGCGGTGACCTCGGTGGGCTGGAGGGAGGCGAAGGTGAGGAAGCCGCCGAACTTGGGCGCGAGCACGCGCGACATCAGGCCGAACTCCCCCATGGCCAGCGCGATCGTGGGGCGCTGGCGCTCGGACAGAAGATCGAACAGCTCCAGATTGTCGCGGAGCGAGCGCCCCCGGAACGCGACCTTGAGAACGGCGGCGCTGTCCTCGGCCTGCATCGCGCCCAGGCGGCGGATCAGGTCCGGCGGGCGGCGATCAAAGTCGTGCATGGACAGGATCAGCGAGGGCCGGCCCTCGCGCAGCTGCTCCGGGTGCTGCACCGCGAGGCGCACCTTCTGGCGGAGGTTCGCGGAGCGCTCCAGCGTGGACTGCTCGATGTCCAGGTAGCGCGGCGGGTGGTCCATCGTGCCCAGCGCCTCGTAGAGCGCGATGCGCTCGTCGTCCGGGCCGTCGTACTCGCCGCCCTCCCGATTGGTGCGGCAGGTGACGATGCAGGGCAGGGGCGACTCGGAAGCGAGGCGCTTGCACGCGGCGATCGAGTCCTCGGAGCCGTCGAAGAGGCGATCGACGCGGTACTCGACGAGGTCGGCGTGCTTGAGCTTGGCCAGCGCCGCGGCGCGGAGCGCGCTGTCGGCGGAGTCGGCGAGGATGGGGACGCAGAGGAGGGTCACGCGGGGGAGTGTACGGATCGGAAAGCGAAGCCAGCAGCCCTCTCCCCGCCTCTCCCGTTCGCAGGGCCGAACGGGAGAGGTGCAGGACCTAGAGCTGGATCGTCACCGCCTTGGTCTGCGTGTAGAGGTTGATCGCTTCTTCGCCCATCTCGCGGCCCCAGCCGGACTGCTTGTAGCCGCCGAAGGGCAGCGCCGCATCGAAGATGTTGTAGCAGTTGATCCACACGCTGCCGGCCTGGAGGCGGCGGGCCAGCTTGTGGGCCTTGCTCAGGTCGCGGGTCCAGATGGCGGCGGCGAGGCCGTACTTGGAGTCGTTCGCCGCGGCGACCAGCTCCTCGGGCTCGTCGTACTGCACGGCGGCGACGACGGGGCCGAAGATCTCTTCCTTGATGACCTGCATGTCGGGCCTGGTGTCGATGAGCACGGTGGGCTCGACGAAGAAGCCCTCGCCCGCGCGCTTCTTGCCGCCGACGAGCGCCTTGGCGCCCTCGCGCTGGCCGGACTCCAGGAAGCCGCAGACCCGGTCCTGCTGGATCTGCGAGACCAGCGGGCCCATGCCCGTCTCGGGGTGCATGCCGGGGCCGACCTTGATCCTGCTCGCGTGCTCGGCGACGCCCTCGACCACCTGCTTGAACTGGCTGCGGTGCACGAACAGGCGCGAGCCGGCGCAGCAGCACTGGCCGTGGTTGAAGAAGATCGCGTTCGCGGCGCCGGCGATCGCCGCCTGGATGTCCGCGTCGGGCAGGATGATGTTGGGGCTCTTGCCGCCCAGCTCCAGCGTGACCTTCTTGAGGTTGGATTCGCCCGCCGCCTTGACGATCAGGCGGCCGACCTCCGTCGAGCCGGTGAAGGCGACCTTGTCCACATCGGGGTGCGCGGAGAGCGCGGCGCCGGCGGTCTCGCCGTAGCCCGTGATGATGTTCACCACGCCCGCGGGGAACCCGGCCTCCACGAACAGCTCGCCCAGGCGCAGGGCGCTGAGCGGCGTCTCCTCCGCGACCTTGAGCACGACGGTGCAGCCGGTGGCCAGGGCGGGGCCAAGCTTCCACGCGGCCATCAGCAGCGGGAAGTTCCACGGGATGATCTGCCCCACCACGCCGATGGGCTCGCGCAGGGTGTAGGCGTGGAACTCCGCGCCGGGCATGTAGGGCACGGAGATCGGCAGCGTGCCGCCCTCGATCTTCGTGCACCAGCCGGCCATGTAGCGGAACAGGTCCACGGCGAGGGGGACATCGGCGGCCGCGGCGACGGCGCGGGGCTTGCCGTTGTCGAGCGATTCGATCTCGGCGAACTCGTCGAGATGGTCTTCGAGCAGGTCGGCGAGCTTCCAGAGCAGGCGCCCGCGCTGCGAGGCGGTGAGCGCGGGCCACTCGCCCGTGGTGAACGCGCGGCGTGCGGCCTTGACGGCCTTGTCCACATCGGCCTTGTCGCCCTCGGCGACGGTGGCGATGGTTCGGCCGGTCGCGGGGTTCTGGACTTCGAAGGTCTTGCCCGAGGCCGCGGCGACCCACTCGCCGTTGATCAGGAGCTTGTGCTTGCGGTCGAGGAACGCCTGCGTGTTGCGGCTGGCGGACGGCGCTTCGGTGGCGAGCAGCATGGCGGGTCTCCCTTGGTTGTGCGCCCGGCGCTGGTGATCCCCCACCGTGCGGGCGCTGGGGAGATGGTACCGGGGGCGCCGAAATGGAACAACGGAAATGCCTGCGAGCGGCTCCGAGGGGCGACTCTGGGCGATGCCGCGGCCCGGTGCCCGCTCGCTTGCGCTCGGGGTTCTGCAAGAGCGAAGGGCGACTTACATCGCCGCCAGCCGGCGCGCCGTCTCCTGCTCCTGCAGCGCCCGCAGCATGTCGTCCATGGCGTCGCCTGCGGCGAGCACGCCGGAGAGGTTGAAGTCCTGATTCAGCCGGTGGTCCACCGCCATGCCTTCCTTGAAGCGGTAGGTGCGGATGCGTTCGGAGCGGTCGGCGGAGCCGATCTGGGTGTTGCGCGCCTTCTCGCGTTCGGCGCGCTGCTTCTGCAGTTCGAGCTCGTAGAGCCGCGCGCGGAGCAGGCGCCAGGCCTTCTCGCGGTTCTGGCGCTGGCTCTTGCTCTCCTGCATGCGGACCTCGACCCCGGTGGGCCGGTGCAGCAGGTGCACGGCGGTGGCGACCTTGTTCACATTCTGCCCGCCGGGGCCCTGCGCGGTCGTGATGTCCTCCATGACATCGGCGGGGTCGATCTTGAGGTCGATCTCCTCGGGCTCGGGCAGCGCCGCGACGGTGGCGGTGCTGGTGTGGATGCGCCCCTGCGCCTCGGTGGCGGGCACGCGCTTCACGCAGTGGGTGCCGGCCTCGTGGGCGAGTTCGGACCAGACGCCGGGCCCCGCGACGGTGGCGACCGCGGCCTTGACGCCCGCGCCCCCGGAGGCCGCGCCCCCGCCGCCTTCGCTCAGGTCCATCAGCTCGAAGCTCCAGCCGCGCTTGTCGGCCAGGCGCCGGTACATGTCGAGCAGCTCGCCGGTCCAGAGCGCGGCCTCGTCGCCGCCGACGCCGGCGCGGAGCTCGAGCACGACGGAGCCGATGGCCCGGTCGTCGGCGGACACCAGCTTTTCGAGCGCGGCGCGGGCGAGGGCATCGGCGCGCTGGCGCAGGGCGGGCAGTTCCTCGCGGGCCATGGCCGCGAGTTCCCTGTCGTCGCCGGCGGCGATGACGGCCTCGAGGTCCTGCGCCTCGGCGAGCGCCGCGCGCATGGCGAGGTAGTCCCCCACCACCGGCTCGATCGCGGCCCGCTTGATGGACAGCTCGCGGACGCGCTTGAAGTCCGCGGTGACCGCGGGGTCCTCC
>CALKYH010000018.1 GCA_938003595.1 uncultured bacterium | reverse complement strand
TCGTCACCAACCCCAAGTTCCTCGAGAAGGGCCTGCGCGAGGGCTGCGCCAACGCCATCCTCGTGAAGGTCAACCAGATCGGCTCGCTCAGCGAGACGCTCGACGCCGTCAACCTCGCCCTCCGCAACGGCTACGCCGCGGTGCTGTCCCACCGGTCCGGCGAGACCGAGGACGCCACCATCGCCGATATCGCGGTGGCCACCAACTGCGGGCAGATCAAGACCGGCGCCCCCGCCCGCAGCGACCGCAACGCGAAATACAACCAGCTGCTCCGCATCGCCGAAGAACTCGGCGACAGCGCCGTCTACGGCGCCTCGACCTGGCGGCGCGGCTGATCGATGCATCCGGACCGGGGCGGCGTGCTCCGGCGCTCTCGATCGAGGCGACCCTGAGGTGCCCGAATGGCCCGATCGCATCGCGAGGCCGTCATCATCGTCCTGGCGCTGGCCGCGGCCGTCGGCCTCGCGGTCTGGGCCGGCGCAGTCATCTACAAGTTCGATCAGGGCTGGGACGGCGTCTCCGAGAGTCTCGTCCGCATCAGCCGCCTCGAGAGCGTGCGCCTGGCCATGCTGCGCGCGGCGCCGCCGATCGAGGAGCAGACCGACCCCCTCATGACGGCCACCGGGGCCGCGGAGGAGCTCCTCCGCGACTGGCCGACCCTGCGGCCCGATCCGCCGCCGGCGGCGATCCGGGCCTTCGCCGAGCTGACGCACGATCACTCCAACGAGCTCCGAGCGCAGCGCACGACCCGGGCGCTCCGCGCGATCCACGATGTCATCGTCGAGGAGCGGGCCAACTCCGGCGCCATCGCCGCGCGGCAGCGTCGGCTCTGGCGGCATGTCGAGGCGATGGCCGTCCTGATCGGCGTGCTCTCGATCGGATCGGTCGTCGCGCTGCTGGCGCTCCGGCGCGCCAGCCGCGCGAGCGCCGCCGAACGCCTCCGCCTGGAGAGCGTCGCCTCGAACCTGCCGGGCATCTTCCTCCGCGCCGTCCTGTCGCCGACCCGGCCGGCGCGGATCGAGTACATCAGCCAGGGCGTCGAGCGCGTGTACGGCGTGTCGCCCAGGCAGTGCATGGAGGACCCCGGCGTCGCGATGGCGCGCGTCGTCCCCGAGGACCTGCCCATCGTCCTCAACGCCCGCCAGAAGATCCTGGAGACCGGACACGCCGACGACATCGAGTTCCGCGTGCTCGACCGCGAGGGCCGCGTGCGGTGGATGCGGCGCGTCGCTCGGGTCTCGCGCCTGACCGGGGGAGAGCTCGCGCTGGATTCGGTGCTGATCGACATGACCGCGGTCAAGGAGGCCGAGGCCGCGCTGGCCGCGAGCGAGCAGCGGTACCGCACGCTCGTTGAATCCAGCCCCGACGGCATCGTGGTGCACCGGGACTTCCGCATCGTCTACGCCAACTCCGCCGCGGCACGCCTGCTCGGCGCCCACTCCAGCGACGCGCTCCTGGGCGTGGACATCATGCAGACCGTGCACGCCGACCATCGGGAGTTCGTCAGGGAGCGCGTCCGAGCGGTCTACGAGCATGGAGCGTTCACCGCGACCGCCCAGGAGCGGCTGACCCGGCTCGACGGCTCCACCTTCTACGCCGAGGCCCAGACCGCGCCCTGCACCTTCGACGGCGCCCCCGCCGGGCAGACGCTCCTCCGCGACATCACCGAGCGCCGCCGCCAGGACGAACGCCTGAACTTCCTCAACCGCGAGCTGCAGCACCGCGTCAAGAACAACCTCGCCGCGGTGCAATCCATCGCCGATCAGACCGCCCGCCACGCCCGGACCGTGGAGGAGCACCGCGAGGCGTTCCGCGACCGCATCCAGGCCATGGCCCGCATGAACGACCTCATGCGCCGCATCGGCGACGGCGACATTTCTCTCCACGAGCTGCTCGAGCGCACGCTCGAGACGTTTCTCGGCGAGGATCGCGGCGTGACGCTCACGGGCCCGCGCGACCTCCGCGTCAACTCCACCACGGCCGAGACGCTCAACCGTGTGATCAATGAGCTCGCCGCCAACGCCGCCAAGCACGGCGCGCTCTCCAACGCCATGGGCCGCGTCGACCTCCGCTGGACCCGCGCGCCCGACGGCGCGGTCTCTCTGATCTGGAGCGAGACCGGCGGGCCCCCCTCGCCCTGCCCGCCCACGCGGCGCGGCTTCGGCGCCGAGCTCATCGAGGGCAGCATCCCGCACGAGCTCGGCGGCGCCGTCCGATGGACGCCGCGCCCCGAGGGCCTCCGCTGCGAGATCGATCTGCCGCCGACGGTCTTCGTCCGCGCCGTCGATTCAACCGCGCCGCCGGCGTAGGCCCAGCAGCCCCATCGCCGCGAGCGCGACGCCCGGGATGGACGGCCCCGGGACCGCCGCCGGCTCGGGATCCTGGCCCGAGCCGCTGCCGTTCTGGTCGCGCGCCCCGCCCCGATAGAGCAGGCCATTCCGTGACGATCCGCCCACGGGCCTTCGGTCCATGAATTCGCCGGGGTCCTCGTTGTCGCCGAGCATCAGCCGCATCGGCGCCAGTGACTCGCCGTCGGCCGCGCGGAACACGACGCCGACGATCAGCGCGCCCTCCGGCGCCAGCCCCTGCACGCGCCAGCCGTCCAGATCGATCCCGACGCCGCCCAAGTCGCGCCCGCCCGCCCTCACGAACCCGAACGAGCCTTCCGGCGACATCAGCGCCGGCTCGCCCTCGACCAGCGTCTGACCGTTGAGTCGATAGACCGGCGTCACCGTCATGGCGCGCGCCGTCGCTCGCGCGCCGCCGACCATGAACACATCCGGCCCCGCCTGCAGCGACGAGAAGCCGCGCCCGAACATCACCGCGACTTCGCCGCCGAGCGGGCCGGCGTCGTCCTCGTCGCTGGCAAGATCCAGATCGGTCACCACGCTCGGCGCGCGATCCTGCAGCCGGCCCGACGCCCACGACCCGCCGTTGATCACATAGTCCGCCTGCCGGAGCGAGGCGCGCCCGAACGCCGTGCCCAGCGACTTCATCCGCGTCGCGCGGGCCGCGTCCTCGTGCAGGCCGACCTCGGTGATGGGGAACAGCACATCGATCGGGCCCGCGACCAGTTGGGTCGACAGGGCGCATCCGAACAACACAACCGCGCGGCGGGCATTGCGTGACACGATCGCCTCCTGCGTTTGTTCCTGCGAAGCGCTCGACCTTGCTTCGCCCGCTCCGAGTGCGCGGAGCGGGAGACTCCACGGCGCAGCGTAGAACAACCCCAGACACGCGCCAACCCCTTCGTTCGTGGGAGAAACGCGACGCGCAGACTCTGCGCCGTCAACGCCAAAAACACGACCGGCCGCGGCCCGTGTGTGGCAGGCGTCGGCCGGTCATGACGGCCGTCCTCGAAAACGAGGACGCCGAAAGGAGGCAGTCAGTCGTATTACGCGGCGCGCCTCCGCCGCATGCCCGCGGCGCCCGCGCCCAAGCCGATCAGCAGCGCCGTGCCCGGAGCAGGCACCTCGTCGGTGTCGGGGCCCGCCGTGCGCCCATCGCCGCCGCCGCCCCCGCCGCCGCCGCGCGTCCCGCCGCCGCCGCTGGCCAGGTGCTGCAGGTGGCCCACATCCAGGCCGCCGAACCGCGATTCGAAGCTCGACTGGGAGGGCGGCTCGGCCATCATGAACTTCGAGGGCTCGAACCGATCCCCGCGCCCGTCGTGCCTCACGACGAGCCCCGCGATGTTTGCGCGCTCCGGCACCTCGCCGGCCTTCACCCACGCGTCCAGATCGATGCCCAGCCCGTAGACCGTCTTGCCGCGCACCTGCGCGCGGCCCATCGCCGACTCCGCGTCGAACGAGACGGAGCGGCCCTCGACGATCGTTTCGTCCGCCAGGCGATACAACGGCGTCACGGTCACGCCCCTGGCGCGCCCGATGGAGTCGAAGACAAACACATCCGGCCCCGCCTCCATGGAGGCGTAGCCGCGCCAGAACATCACCGCCGCCTCGGTCGGCCCCACATAGAGATTGTCCGCCGGCTCCGGCTCGGACGCCATGTTCATATCGGCCAGACGCAGCGACGCCCGAGCCTTGGCGCCCTTCGTCGCCCACTCCGAGCCCGTGGTCACGAACTCCGGCGACCGGACCAGCGACCGCCCGAACGGCGTCACCACATCCGTCACCATCGCACGCTCGTCGCTCTCGGAGGTGTTCACCTCCTCGACGGGCAGCAAGGCGTCTGCGAGCGACGCGTCCTGCGCCGCGGCGGCGGCCGCAAGGGCCGCGCCCATAACAACCGATACAACTGACATCCGCATTTTCGTCCTGCCTCCTTGTGCTGGGCGGGAACGCTACTTCTGTACGGACACCATGCTCTCTGGGTTCCCGGAGGCAAGACACCACGCGTTCGCCGCTCGGAATCGACCCCGCGCAGCCCCCCCAGACCGCCCCGACCGCCGACCGCGCCTGCGCAGCTTCCCCAGACTCAACAGCCGAGAACAATGCCCCATGCGACTGCACCTGCTCCAGACCGACATCGCCTGGGAAGACCGCGCCGCCAACCTCGCCCGCGCCGACGCGCTGCTCGAGGCCGCGCCGCCCTCGCCAGGCGCCGTGATCGTCCTGCCCGAGATGTTCGACACCGGCTTCTCGCGCGACACCACGCGCACCGCCGATAACGGCGACGCGCGGCGCTGGCTCGCCGACACGGCGCGACGCTTTGACTGCGCCGTCCTCGCCGGCGTGACGATCGCCCCCACGCCGCAGACCATGAACCTCGCCCGCAACCGCGCCGTCCTGGTGGGTCGCGCCGGGGAGGTCGTCGCGCAGTACGACAAGATCCACCCCTTCTCCGTCGGGCGCGAGAATGAATCGTTCTCGGGCGGAGATCGCGTGGTCGTCGCGGACCTGCCCGACGACGACGGCCCAGCCAAGGTCTGTCCGCTGGTGTGCTACGACCTGCGGTTCCCGGAGCTGTTCCGCGCCGGGCGCATGCTCGGGGCCGAGGTGTACTTCGTCATCGCGAACTGGCCCGCGCCCCGCATCGGGCAGTGGCGGGCGCTGTGCATCGCTCGAGCGATCGAGAACCAGGCCTTCGTCGTCGCGGTCAGCCGCGTCGGGACAGACCCCCTGACCGCCTACGCCGGCGGGTCGATCGTGGTGGGTCCCAAGGGCGAGGTGATCGCCGAGGGCGGCGACAGCGAAGGTCCGATCACCACGGAAATAGCGGTTTCCGAGGCCCGGGCATGGCGAGCCAAGTTCCGGATCTGGCAGGATGCGCGCCCCGGCCTGCTCCCCCGCCTCGACGCCCAGGGCCGTTTCCCGGCGGACTGAGCCTCGATCCTCGCCTGGGCGCGGATCCCCGGCGCGAGGCCGCCGTACGCGGGCGCAATGGGGTCGGTTTCGGCGGTCTGCAGGATTTTTGTCGGATCATCGGGAAATGGCTTGACGCATCCCCGAGACCTGCTATGTTGCATGTGTTGAGTCAAGGAGCCGCCTTGCAAGGGGCGGACACCAAGACGAGTTGAGTCGAGAAGAGTAGGGAAGCAAAACCCAATCCTACTCAAATAGTTTGTGAAGCCAAGGCGCTATCGCTTTGTCTTCGGCCAAGAGGATCTAGCTGACTCCTCCGTGGTGAGTCACTGCGCTCGGTGCAATGCCGGTATGTGCGGTGGCAGAAGATCCACGGATTCCCTGTGCCCGCTTCGCCGGTGGTAAATCATCGGCGAAGCGGTTCAAAAAAAGACGGCCCCTCGCAGCGGGCCGGCAGCATTGATGGAGGGGCGCTGGGGGAACGCCCCTCCCTCAAAGTGACGCCGGATCGCTCGAAAGCGGAGGGAAGAACGCGTAAGGGCCGTCGATGAGGGAGTTCGTCATCCGTCAGGATGACGCTGCAGGGCTGGCTGCGCAGAAAAATTCTGCTGGCTGGCCTGCATCCCCTTGATTTTGGGCTGCGAATATCTACCATGATGGCATCGGCGGCCCAGCACAGGGAGCCCCCGAGACCTAAACCATTCCCCTGACAGGTCGGGAAACCGATTTGTCCGGAATCGGGCTCAAAGCCCAAAAAACTGCCACACTCACTTGGAGGAGTCTACGCCGCGGCCCGGGAAACCGGACCTCGGCGTTTTTCTTTGGCCTAGCCCGCCAAACCCACCCCGCCCCAGGCGACGGCTCAGTGCCCGGCAGAATCCCTCCCCTGTACGGGGAACCTCCACCGCGACTCCGGCGGATGGAATCCCGAGCAGGTGTTCCCCTCGGTCGGCCGACCTCCCGTCGGCGGGGGGCCGCCTGGTGCGTCCGCGGCCCTCACCCACGGGGCCCGCTTCCGAGGAGGACATCCCGATGCCCCAGCCCGCCGCCCGGCCCAGCTCCAAGTGCGCCGCCGCTGTCCTCATGCTCGCCGCGGGCGCCGCGTGCGCCGCCGCCCGCGCCGACGCCGTCACCGCGCATTGGCTCAATGCGGTCAGCGGCGCCTGGAATGACGGCGCCAACTGGTCTTCGGCCCCGGCATTCCCGAGCAATAGCGGCGGCTCGCCGGAGTTCGACGCAATCATCGACGCGATGGGCGGTCCGTACACCGTTGATCTCGGCGCCAGCGTGGCGATCCGCAGCCTTACGCTGGATTCATCAACCGCTACGCTCCACCAGACCGGCGGCGTGCTGACGCTGGAAGACGCTTCTGTCGTTCAGTCAGGCCGACTCATAGTCGGTGGAGGAGGCCTGAGCGGCGCTGGGTCCCTCGAGGCGGCCGGCGCCATGGACTGGCTGGGCGGCGCCATCGGTCTGGCGGGCTCGCTGCGAGTAGCGGAGAGTGGTTCGCTGGCGCTCGGCGGCGGAGTGAAAACGCTCAATGAGGTCTTGGTGAATGAGGGAGCTGCGGTGTGGAGCAGCGGCGGCATTCAATTCAGCGGTCCCAATGGGCGCATTTCGAACATGGGAATGTTCAGCGCCTCCGCCCTGCCGCTTGCGATGAATGTCGCGACCGCGGGCAACCCGGGCGTCCACTTCGAGAATTGTGGCAGCTTTGTCAAGAGTGGAGCAGGCGAAACGCGCTTCTCGCCCGGCGCCCGTTTCGACAACTGCGGTCTGGTGGAGGCGATCGGAGGCAGTCTCTCGCTGCTGGGCGGCGGCGCCCACGGCGGATCATTTGATGTGCACACTGGAGCCCGCCTGGAACTCGCAGGGGATCACTCACTTCTGCCGACCGCATCGATCACAGGCGCCGGCACGTTGCGCGTCAGCGGCGGGTCTTTGCAGGTCGGAGGGCCGCTGAGCTTCGACGGGGCGGTGTTGGCAGCAGGCGCGACGATCGACCTCGCCGGCGCTGCGTGGATGGGCTCCCTGTCCATCACCGGCGGCGGGCAAGCCATCCTACGATCGGCCGCGCAGGCGGGAAGCTTGCAGCTGACCAGCGGCTCGGTGCTCGGAGCCGGCGACCTACTGGTTCAAGACTTGCTGACTTGGTCGGGCGGAACGATCGGCGGCGCCGGGGGGCTCCACCTCGAACTTGGCGGCAGCGCGACCATGTCGGGCCTGCAGCGCACGATCAGCCGAAACTGGACCGTGGAGGGCGCCGTCTCACAGATCGCCGGCGATACCCAACTCCAAGGCGGAGCGGTCCTGGAGAGCTGGGGCCTATTCGAAATCTCCGCGGGCTCCATCAGCGGACTCCTCGACTCGCGCGTCGTCAATCATGGCGAACTGCGGACACTCGGCGTCGGAACAGTCACCATCGCCACACCGATCGAGAACTATGGTGAAATCTCTGTCGAAGGAACCCTTGCGCTGACCGGTGGCGGCCAGCACGACGGCGCCATCCAAGTCGCGGACGGCGGTGTGCTCAAGCTCCGAAATGCGCACACGCTCTCGGCAGCGACCTCGATCTCCGGGGACGGCGATGTATGGATCGATGCGTCGCAGATGGCCCATGCCGGCAGTTTGGACATTGGCGGCCTGTTGCTTGTCCTGAACACGGCCAACGGGCAGTTCAGCGGGCCCGTGAACGCCGGGCGATTCATGCTTCGACACGGGACATTCAGCACAATCGCATTCGATGGCGAGACCTGCTTCACGGGCGACAGCGCCCTTGAAGACGGCACGCTCACCGGAGGAGGCGATGTTGTCTTCAAGGGCATGCTCGACTGGTGGCGTGCCTCGATGATCGGCGCCGGACGAACGACGATCGCGGAGGACGGCCTTCTGCGGATCTCCTCCGGGCCCGTCCGCACGCTGGCCCGCACTCTGGAGATCAACGGCTCCACGGAGTGGACCGTTGGCGCACTCCTGCTCGGTGGCGGGCGCATCGAGAACTTTGGCGCATTCCGGACGAGCGCAGCGAGTACGCTCGACCTCGGTGGGCCGGCGGGCGCAGGTGGCGAGTTCCTGAATTACGGCGAGTTCCTCAAGGAAGGAGCCGGCATCCTCAGAATCGGGCCCAGCGGCGGGCCGGTCTCCCTTGAGAATCTCGGGATGGTCGATGTCCGCGATGGCGCACTTCAACTCCTCGGCGCCGCGACCACCACCAACAACGGAACCTACGCCATCTCCCGTGGCGCTACGATCGAGGTGTCAGGAGACTTCGATAACGCCGCCAACGCAACGCTCGCCTTCGAGGTCGGCGGCTCGAAGCCAAGTGTCCCCGCGGGCCTGCTGACCATCACCGGCGACGCCGAGCTCGCGGGCTCGCTCGTGGTGACCACGCCCAAGCCCGAGTTCGCCGCCTGGGGCGACCGCTGGACCATCCTGCAGTTCGCTTCGCTGACCGGCGACTTCGACAGCTTCGATCTGCCGCAGACCTCCGACGAGACGCTCCGCTGGTGGGCCGAGGCCGGCGCGGCCTCCTACGAGATCGGCGTCTCCCACATCGCCGACATCGACCACGACGACCTCATCGGCTTCTCCGACCT
>CALKYH010000017.1 GCA_938003595.1 uncultured bacterium | reverse complement strand
CGGAGAGCTTGACGCCGAGATACTGGGGATTGGAGTCGCGACCGTTGCGGGTCGAACCCTGACCCTTCTTATGTGCCATTGCGGGGTGCTCCAGCGGGAAGGCGGCTCGAACAGACAGGTCCCAGACGGGCCCCCCGCGAGCCAAATGGGGGGTCGGGAGTGTACCGCGGGGTCAGCGGAGAATCCAGCGGGTGACCGTGCGGTCCAGGGGCTGGTTACCCTTGCCGGCCAGTTCGCCGGGGGTGGAGTGGACCAGCATCAGGGTCTTGCGGAGGATGACCTCCTGGGGCTTGCCGTCGGGGCCTGCGGGGGCGTCGGGGACCGCCACGCGCCGGAGCTCGCCGCTGAAGCCGTTGCAGTAGACGGTGATCTCGTCCACCAGCAGGTTGTCCAGGGGCCAGACGACCAGCCCGTCGCGGGCGTTCTCCTCGCCCTGGCTCAGGGTGCCGATGATGGCGATCTGGTCCTGGATGAAGGGATCGGCGACGCGGGTCAGGAGCATCTCGGTGACCTTCTGGGGCACCTGCTCGCCGTTGCGGACGGCGGTCCCGGCGTCGGTCGTGAGCTCGAAGGTCGGGGCGAAATAGAGGTCCTGGCCGGAGTTATTGACGACCTTGTAGGTCATGTAGAGGAAGGAGCGGGTCCCCTCGCCCTCGACGGGGATGGTGGCGATCCGCAGCGGTCCGGGCTCGATGTCCAGCTCCCAGCGGGTGGGAACGGCGGAGGGCTCGGGCGCGGCCAGAGCCGGCGCGGGCGCCGTGAGAACGGCGGCGCTGAGGGCTCCCAGGGCGGCGATGGTCGTCAGAATGGCGCGCAAGTCGGGCTCCTCTCGGGAAGTCGGGCCGGGTAGTCTAAGGACGATGTACGAAGCGTCAATCGGAGCGGCTTCATCCTGTCTGCAGGAGCCCCTCCGGACCCCCTGATGAGGCCTCGATCGTGACCGCAGCGCCACGGGCTTCGACGACCCCCTCCCCCGCCGTGGTGCGGGTGACGCCGGCGCTGCACCTGCCGGCGGCGGCGGCGCTGGTGGGCCGGGGCCGGGCGGACGCGCTGACCTCCGGCAGGCGGTTCCTCGAGGCCGCGGCGGTGCATCAGATCGATCTGACGAACATGTGGGCGAGCGTGGAGGCGGATGGGCGCACGGTGCGGCAAGTGTGCCTCGCGGTGCCGGGCTCCGGGCGGACGGCGACGATGTTCACCTCGACGCCCGGCAACGAGGCGCAGTCGCGCGAGCTGGGGGCGGTCATCCGCGCGGCGTGCGGGGCGGTGACAGAGTCGTGCCTGGCGCAGGCGCTGCTCGAGCCGGTCGAGGCGCTGGCGATGGAGAGCTTCGCGGCGGCGGGCTTCGAACGGCTGGCGGAGCTGGCGTACCTGCGTCGTCCATTGCCGAGCATGATGTCGGCGCGCCGATCGACGCCGCCGGCGTTGCCCGAGGGCGTGCGCATCCGCCCGTACACCCCGGCGGATGACGCGGCGCTGCCAGGGATCCTCGACCGCACCTACATCGACACGCTGGACTGCCCGCGCCTGTGCGACCTGCGCACCACGGACGAGGTGCTCGAGAGCCACCGGGCCGCGGGAACTTTCGATCCGGCGCTGTGGTGGATGATCGACCTCGAGCAGCAGGGCGCGACCTCGACCGAGGGCGTGATGCTGTTCAACCCGAATCCTTCGATGGGGAACATCGAGCTGGTGTACCTGGGGATCGCGCCGGCGCTGCGCGGGCGCGGCGTGGCGCTGCCGGCGCTGGAGTTCGGCATCCGGCAATGCGCCCTGCGGGGCGGCGGGCTGCGGAGCGTCACGTGCGCGGTGGACAAGAAGAACACGCCGGCGATCCGGCTGTACGAGCGCACGGGGTTCCGGGAGTCGGCGCTGCGGATCGCGTATGTGATGCGCGCGGGCGTGTGAACAGCGAGCGCGACTGCCTCAGCCCCAGAGGGTGCCGGGCGCCTCGTTGTCCTCGTCCTGCGGATCGGGGCTGAACGCGTCGCCGAAGGCCTCGGCGCGGATCGGGTGCACGCAGGCAGGGCCGTCGTTCGCGGGGCTGTTCACATAGTTGGAGACGGGCACGGCCTCGAGCCAGTCCGACGGGGCGGGGCGGAGCAGGTGATGGACCATCTCGGGCTCATCCACCTTGGGGTCGAGCCACAGGTCGTGGTCGGCGGGGTCCACGATGACCGGCATGCGATTGTGAATGTCGCGCATGAGGACATTGGGCTCGGTGGTGAGGATCGCGAAGCTCTCCATGATCGGCGCGTCGG
>CALKYH010000016.1 GCA_938003595.1 uncultured bacterium | reverse complement strand
TGGGCGACATCTTCGTGATCGGCAACTCGTTCCGCCTGGTGCGGTTCGGCGAGAATTTCGCGGACACCACGGTCCCGGCGGCGCAGCAGCGGCGCGGCGTGGAGGGCGGGTTGCGGAAATCCGCCACGCTGGCGGGCGCGGCGGGCTGATAACCGGCGCTGGTTGAGAGGGACCGTTCTCGGACGGCGCCGGCGCGCGCCCGGGGGGCCGGTGTTCTCGGCCGGGGCGGATCGGCCCTGCGAAACGATGCGCGGGGGTGCAAGGCGGGGGACGGAAAATAGGTCGGAGCGCGCCCGCGGTTTCGAACCGATTGGCGCCGATCGTGCATGCGTCGCCGCCCACAGGTCGGCGTCGTTCTGAGGCATCGTGCGCTCCATTTGTCGCGCGGCGTCGTCGATCTCCCACACCGTCGGGCCCGGATGCCCGACGAAAGGAGTCGACGGCATGGCACATGACACGAACTGCATGGATGGGACTAAACGGCGGATTCTCGGGGCGGCGGCGCTGATCGCGGCGTGCGCCCTGTGCACGGCGATGGCGCCGACGGCGGGCGCCGCGGCGCCCCGCAGGGGAGGCGGCTCGTCCTCGAGCGTTTCGGACCTGAACGGCGACGGCGTGGTGAACACGCTGGACCTGCGCCTGCATCTGACCGCCGCGCGTCAGGGGGGCCAGCTGGCGAACAACCCGAACGCGGATGTGAACCAGGACGGCGAGGTCAACCCGGTGGACATCGGCGTGCTCATCGAGGACTTCGACGACACGCGTCCGCCGGAGGACCCCGCTGCGCCGACCTTCCGCTTCACTTCCCGGCTGGTCGGCGGGAACAAGCTGGAGATGATCGACAATGAGAACGAGTTCTTCCTGGTCCTGCCGACGACCACGAAGCTCTGGGGCCCCATCAGCGGCGGTCCGAATCCCTGTCTGGTGACGCCGACGATCTCGCTCGTGGAGCAGCCCGACGGCTGCGACCTGGTCTTCACTTTCGTGAACGACACCGGCGAGTGGTCGGCGCTGGGCAAGATCACGGTGGCGGGCGTTCGGTTCGACGAGTCGATCACCGCCCACGACTTCCGTTTCGACGGCAAGCCGATCACGATCAACGCCGACAACTCGGGCATCGGCGTGAGCGGCTGGTACTACCCCGGCGGCACCTATTCGCCGGTGAATGTGCTCGAGGACGGCGACTACAAGGTCGGCATGCAGCTCATCTACCCGGTGCTGGAGTACAAGCACCAGGTGAAGATCCGCTCGAAGGCTCAGTTTCCCTCGGGCGGCGTGGCGTGGTTCACCGAGTTCACGCTCAACGCCAACGACGAGCTGAAGTACAGCGCCGCGGGCGATCTGGCCCCGGGCGAGACCCGCGAGTACACGGTCGCCGTCCGCGCCGTGACGGGCAACCGGCCCTGGCAGGCGACGCTCGAGCCGTACCGCGAGTACTTCCAGGCCAAGTACGGCGCCGTGAAGTATGTGCGCGATCCTCGCCCGATCCAGTGCAACTCGCTGGCGGTCGACGGCAATCACGAGGCCGAGAATCCCTACGGCTTCGCGGGCGGCTACAACCTGCGTCCGGATCTCTTCGGCTTCGGGCGCTGGGTCGACCGGCTGGTGGAGCGAAAGGACCAGGGCTTCGATCGCATTCTGGTGTCCAAGCCGACCGGTCAGTTCTATGTGAACCAGCAGAACAACATCCCTCCGCTGTTCACGAGCCACTGGCTGGACGGCGGCGAGTACGGCCACAACATGGGCGACGCGGTCGAGCAGTTCCGGCGCATCCCGCAGGTCGGTCTGGACCTGGGCCTGTGGTGGGGCCGCAGCGCGCAGGTGATGCCCGACGGCTGGGACACCTACCGCATCGAGGACCTGAATCCCCAGAATGTGGAGCACATCATGCTGGGGTTCCGCGAGCTGGATCTCGCCTATGAGGCCGGCGCTCGCACCATCGGTCTGGACGCCTTCCGGCGCATGCAGGCCTGGGACGCGCTCGAGTGGCTGCAGCTGATGCAGGCCCGTGCCCCGGGCACGCGGTTCGTGACCGAGCCGGTCTGCGGCGACATCGTCCACAACTTCGTGCCGGCGTTCCAGGTCGCCACGCGCCCGGCCAGCGAGGCGGCCCTGCGTGTCGAGACCCGCCACTTCCTCGCCGACCTTCTGAACCCAGGGCACGAGATCTGGGGCTACATCCGCGTCGACCGCTTCACCGATTACCTCGGCCACGAGCCGACAGTCGAGGAATGGACGGCGGAGGCCGAGCGCGTCGCGGCGCTGGGGTATGTCCCGGCGATCAGCGAGCCGATCCAGACGACGCCCGGCATGGTGGCGGTGGACTCGTGGAACGAGAACCACTGAGCGGCGCTCGTCGATCACGATGATGGTCCAAGTCGGCCAAGCCGGGGCCGGGCGCGTGCGACGCGCCCGGCCCTTTTTGCATTGGCGCCGGGGCGGCGGCGGGGGCCGCGGGATTCCCCCGGAACGCGGTGAAATCTACCGATGGATCTTCGCGCGCCCGGGGGAAAATTGGTAGCGTTCGCAGCCGTTCGATCGATGGTGGTCGTATCTCGAATCGCCTTTGCGTCGCCGGCGTGGAATGGTCCGCGCCGGGGGCGCGCCAGCCGTCCAGAAAACATCTCCGAGTCTGGCGCCCAGTCTGTGACTGAGGCGCCCTGCGACGACCCCGCCGCAGCGCCGTGATCGGCGCGTGCGCGGCGTCCCGGGCCGGTCGCGAAGCCCCCAACAGCAGGGCCATGACGCCCTGCGGAGGAGCCACGCATGTCTCGCATTCGATCTGTCCGGCCGCTGGCCGGAGCCCTCGCAACAGTTGTCGCCGCGCTCGTCGCGGGGCAGGGAGTTCTCGCCCAGCCGACGGACGAGGCGCCGGTCGCGACGGGCGCGCCGCGCGGGCTCGACCTGAACGGCGACGGCGTCGTCGGGACGCTGGACCTGATCACACTCTTTGAGTGGATGGATAGCGAGGACGAGAGCCTTCGGCAGGCGATTGACTTCAACGGCGACGGCGAGGTGGACCTGGTGGATGTCTCGCTCATGCTCGCGGGCTTCGACGATCGGACGGGTTTGGTCGGCGACGACGCCGGGTTCACGAGCAGCCTCGTCGCGGACGGCACCAAGCTGGAAATGGTGGACGACGCGAACGGTTTCTACCTGATTCTGCCCACGAACACGCGGCTCTGGACGAGCTCGAGCGGGCCGAACGAGTGCCTGGTGACGCCGACGATCACCCTCGTGCCGCACCCCGACGGCTGCGACCTGGTGTTTCGGTTCGTGAACGACACCACGGAATGGTCCGGCCTGGGCAAGATCACGGTGACGGGTCTGCGGATGAGCGACACGATCACCGGGCACGACTTCCGGTTCGACGGCAAGCCGATTCCGCTGAACGCGGACAACTCGGGCATCGGCGTGAGCGGCTGGTACTACCCGGGCGGCACCTATTCGCCGGTGAATGTGCTGGAGCACGGCGAGTACAAGGTCGGCTTCTCGCTGCTGTACCCGATCCTGACCTACAAGCACCAGGTGCGGATCCGCTCGAAGGCGCAGTTCCCCGGGGGAGAGACGCGTTGGTACACGGAGTTCATCCTGAACCCCGATCATGAGCTGAAGTACAACGCCGCGGGCGATCTGGCGCCGGGCGAGAGCCGCACCTACACGGTCACGATCCGCGTGGCGCGGAGCGGACGTCCGTGGCAGGAGACGCTGCGGCCGTACAAGGACTACTTCCGTCTCAAGCACGGCCAGGTGCGGTACACGCGGACTCCGACGCCGGTGCAGTTCGGCTCGCTCGCGGTGGACGGAAACCACGAGATCGAGAATCCCTACGGCTTCGCGGGCGGCTACAACATGCGTCCGGATCTCTTCGGATTCGGGCCGTGGGTGGATCGTCTGGTGACGCGGAGCGACCTGGGCTTCACGCGGATCATGGTCTCGAAGCCGACGGGCCAGTTCTTCGTGAATCAACAGAACAACATCCCTCCGCTGTTTACGAGCCACTGGCTGGAGGGCGCCCAGTACGGGCACGCGATGGGCGACGCGGTGGAGCAGTTCAACCGGGTCCCGGCGACGGGGATGAAGCTGGCGCTGTGGTGGGGACGCTCAGCGCAGGTGATGCCCGATGGCTGGGACACCTTCGCGATCGAGGATCTGAATCCGAACAATCCGGAGCATGTCGCGCTGGCGTTCCGCGAGCTGGACCTGGCCTACGCCGCGGGAGCGCGGATCATCGGGTTGGACGCGTTCCGACGGATGCAGGCGTGGGACGCGCTGCAGTGGCTGTCGATGATGAAGGAGCGTGCCCCCGCGGTGCGGTTCGTGACGGAGCCGATGTGCGGCGATGTGCTGCATGTGCGGTACCCGGGCTTCCAGGTCGCGACCAGGCCGGCGAGCGAGGCAGATCTGCGGGTCGAGACGCGCCATTTCCTGGCGGATTATCTGAACCCCGGGCATGAGATCTGGGGCTATATCCGCGTGGACCGGCTGACCGACTACCTCGGTCATGAACCGACGCTCGAGGAGTGGACCGAGGAGGCCGAGCGTGTCGCGGCCCTGGGGTACATCCCCTGCATCAGCGAGCCGATCCCCCTCACGCCGGCGATGACGGCGGTGGAGTCCTGGCTTGCGGACGAATAACAACGGCCCTGCCGCCCATTCGAACGGGGCGGAGGCATAGAGGACATCATCGGAACAGAGCGCAGCAGGCCGGTCGCCGCGGGGCGGCCGGCCTTGTTCGCTTCCGGGTTCTTACCGATGGTTCTCATGGCCCCGGGGCGCGCGGAGCGCGATAATCCGGTGATGCCAACGACCGCGAACTCCAGGAGGAGCCATCTCATGCCCTCACTGCTGCTGATCCTGCTCACTCTCGCCGCGTGCGCCGCGCCGCCGCCGTGGGCGAAGAAGCCCGTGAAGACCGACGCGCCCGGCGCGCCGGCGGCGGGCCTGGTGGACGCGCAGGTCGAGCCGATCAACGGGATGGTGAAGATGACGGACCGCGCCTCGGGGCGCGTGCTGCTCTCGCCCGCGGGCCAGCCGATCTGGTCGCCGGACGAGGGCGCGCCGGCGCCGCAGGGCCAGAGTCCCGCGGCGGTGGAGATCGTGAGCAAGCCCGGCGGCTTCGACGCGGTCGTGCGGATCACCAACCGCACGGCGACTCCGATGAGCCCGGGCAAGATCGCGATCACCGGCTTCCGCTTCGGCAAGGAGGTCGTGTCGCGCGACTTCCGGATCGACGGCAAGGAGACGACCCTCAACCACCTGAACCGTCCTTACACGCCGGGCGGCTGGTTCTACCCGGACGGCCTGTACTCGCCGGTGGCGATCCTGGGCGAGGGCGATGTCCGGGTTGGAGCGTCGCTCATCTATCCGATCCTTGAGTACAAGCACCAGACGCGCATCGGCGTGTTCGCGCGCCGGGAGAACCCGGGGCGCGGGCTGGTGTGGGAGTTCTCGTTCAACCTCAACGCGCCCGGCGCCGACGGACGCAAGCTCAGTCTTGAGGGCGACATCCCCCCGGGCGAGACGCGCACCTACACGGTGGCGGTCCGCGCGGTGAACAGCCCGCAGGCGTGGGAGCAGACGCTCCAGCCGTACGCGGACTACTTCAAGGAGAAGTACGGCGGCGTGCGGTACGAGCGCGATCCGCGCCCGGTGCAGGCGTTCTCGGTCGCGGCGTCGGGGCAGGTCGGCCCGGGCAACCCCATGGGGTTCCGACAGGACAAGCTCCGCCCGGACCTGCACGGCTACGGGCCGTGGGCGGAGAACATCCTGCGTTCGGTCGGGCTGGGGTGGAAGCGGTCGATGGTCTGGGCCGCGGCCGGCGCAACGGAGAAGGGCCAGGAGAAGAATGTGCCCCTGAAGTTCTCCTCGCAGTGGGGCGCCGGGCCGGGCAGGCCGGCGCGGATGCAGGATTTCAGTCAGTCGCTGCAGCGCGTGGGCCGCGGCGGGGGGAATCTGGGGCTGTGGTGGAGCCGCTCGGCCATGCTGGCGGTCAGTTACGACCCGCCCACCTTCGTGCCGCTGGACCCCGATGACCCCGCGCAGGCGGAGGCGGCGCTGAAGGACCTGGACGCGGCGCTGGCGGCGGGCGCGACGACGATCGGCCTGGACGCGTTCCGCAATATGGACATCTGGAAGGCGTACCCCTGGCTGCAGCGGATGCAGGCGCGGGCGCCCGGCGTGAAGTTCGTGATCGAGCCGCCGCTGGGCGACATCATGCACACGCTGGCGCCGTGCTTCCTGCTGACGACGCGCGCCGGCGAGGGCGTGATGCGCATCGAGACGCGCCACTACCTCGCGGACATGCTCAACCCGGGGCACGAGACCTGGGGCTTCACGCGGCTCGACCGACTGTCGAGCTACCTGAAGCGCGACATCACTTCGGCGGATGTCATGGCCGAGATGCAGCGGGCCGCGACCCTGGGCTATGTCCCCGTGGCCTCGACGGGCGCAGCGCTGGACCCGCGCCTGGTCGCGGCGGAATCCTGGAAGACGCACCCGGCGCCGATCCCGGACCTGGCGGCCGACGCGCCGGCCCCGCGCAGGAAGGGGTTCAAGGCGAAGGCGCCGGAGGACGACGGGTTCGAGATGGAGTGAGCGGCCGCGGCGACCGGCGAGGGCGGGCCGGGGCGCCGAGGAATGGAGCCCGCCGTCCTGTTTGGCCGATCCTGTGGACGATCTCCCCGGCCTGCCTAGAGTTGGGCGCTTTCTCCCTCACCACGGAAAAGGAGCTCCCGTAGATGGCGATGGAACAGGAAACGACCGGTCAGAGCGGCGCCGCGACGGCCACCCGGACCCGTGTGGCGCCTCCCAAAGTGGATCGCCTCCCCCCGTTTCGTGTCCTCCTCCATAACGATGATGTGAACGATGTCGTCCATGTCGTCCGTTCCATCACCGAGCTGACCCCCCTGAACCGCGACGAGGCGGTCCGGCGCACCCGCGAGGCCCACTCGGCGGGCATCTCGCTGCTGCTGGTGACCCACCGTGAGCGGGCCGAGCTGTACCGCGAGCAGTTCCAGTCCAAGGGGCTGACGGTCACGCTCGAGCCGGGCGACTGAGCCGGTCGCCCGAGGCCCCGGGCCGGGTTATCGGACATCCTGAACAGATCACCGCGGCACGCCCCAGGGCGTGCCGCTTTCGTTCGGCCCAGGGCCGCGGATTATCGGCGTCATCGTGCGCGCTTATGCGAAATCATCGCGGAGAGAGCAAGCGAACCGACGCAAAGTAGAGCGATCGCCGGCTGCAGGAGCGGCGTGTCGCGCGGATCCGACGCCAAGCGCACAAGCGACGAGGAATTGCTCCGGATCGGGCGGCTCGGGCACGAGGCGCGTTCGGGGCGGTCGATGACCTACGCAGCCCGGGACAGCCCGCGGCCACGAGGAGGAACGACCCATGGCTCTGCGACTTGGCGAATTGATGGTGCGTCGGAATGTGCTCACTCCCGAGCAGGTGGAGGTCATCCTCCTGCGCCAGGAGGAGCAGGGCCGGCCGTTCGGCGAGCTGGCCGAATCGCTGTTCGGGGTGGACCCGACGGTGGTCGAGGGGCTGTGGGCGGAGCAGTACGCGTCGCAGACGCCGCGGATCGATCCGCGGCGCGAGCCCATCACGGAGGATGCGCTGCGGGCGCTGACGGCGCGTCAGGCGTGGCAGTTCAAGCTGCTGCCGATCCGGCGCGACGGCGAGGGCCTGATGATCTGCACCACGCTGGACAACCTGGCCCGGGCGGTGCGGTTCGTGTACCGGGCGCTGGGTCAGCCGGCGTACTTCGTGCTGACCGAGCCCGGGGCGCTGGGCGAGGCCCTGACGCAGCGGTACCCGATGCCGGGGATGACGCCCGCGAGCGTGAACGGGACCCCGTGGTCGGGGCTGGTGGCGGCGGCGCGGATGGGCGGCTGAGCGGCCGCCCGGGGGCGGCGCCGGGCGATGGATCCGGCGCTGCGAGGGCAGGGGGCAGGCGGCCGGGGGCGGAATCTTCGCCATCGGGGCGGGTCGGCGGGGGCGCTGGTCCTGTACCATGCCGGCGTTGGGGGCAACCGCAGGCGATCCCGCGGCGAACAGTGTGGGCCCGGTCGGGCGGCGTTCTGAGCGATCAGGGGCCGCGAACCCGGTCCCGCGTGCGCGGGAGCGGCGGTCGGCCCAGGGCGCATCGATTTCCGCACCCGCGATCCGAAGAGGCGGCATGAGCAGCATTACCAATACGCCGGACACCGCGCCGGGCCCGGCGCATACGGCGCTGGATCCGGACAAGAAGCACGATCCGCACGCGACGCGGCTGGGCAAGTTCCTGCAGGCGTGCATCAAGTTTTCGGGATCGGACCTGATCGTCAAGACGGGCAAGCCGCCGGTGATCCGGCTGCGCGGCGCCCTCAAGACGCTGGACACCGAGCCGGTGACGCACGAGGAGTTCCAGGAGATCGCGCGGCACATCCTCAACGACGAGCAGTGGGCGGACCTGCGCCGGTTCGGGTCGGTGGACTTCGCGTACGACTACGACGAGAAGAGCCGCTTCCGCGTGAACTTGTTCCAGTCGCGGGGCAAGCTCTCGATCGCCGGCCGACTCATCACGGGCAACATCAAGAAGTTCGAGGACCTGCACCTGCCGCAGGTGATGGCGGACATCGCGATGCAGCCGCAGGGCATCGTGCTGCTGGCGGGCGTGACGGGCTCGGGCAAGTCCACGACGATCGCCTCGATGCTGGACTATGTGAACGAGCGGAAGCCCGTGCACATCGTGACGATCGAGGACCCGATCGAGTTCATCTTCACGGACAAGAAGGCGACGATCCACCAGCGCGAGATCCACATCGACGTGCTGGACTTCAAGATCGCGCTCCGGGCGCTGGTCCGCGAGAACCCGGACATCGTGCTGGTGGGCGAGATGCGCGACGCCGAGACCTTCGAGGCGGCGCTGCACGCGGCGGAGACGGGCCACCTGGTGTTCGGAACGATCCACGCCTCCAGCGCGTCGGAGACCTTCACCCGCATCTACGACCTGTTCCCGCCCGAGGCGCGCGAGCAGGTGCGGAAGATCCTCGCGTACCAGATGCGGGCGATCGTGTACCAGAAGCTGCTGCCGACGCTGCACGAGAACATCCATCGCATCCCGGCGCTGGAGGTGCTCATCAACAACGCGGTGGTCCGCAAGTACATCCTGGAGGGCCGCGAGGGCGAGCTCATCGAGGTCATCCGGTCCACCGAGTCGGAAAAGGCGGGGATGATCGACTTCAACGGCTCGCTTGTGAAGCTGGTCGAGCAGGAATACATTCACATGCGGACCGCCCTGGAGTCGACGCCCAACGCCGACGAGTTGACGATGCGCCTCAAGGGCATCGGCTGATTCGGCCGGGTCGGCGGCGGGCGCGGTCCGGGGACCCCCGCCGCGTCCGGGCGCGCCGGCCCCCGCCTGCTTCGCTCGGCGCGGGCTCGCCGCCGCGCCGCTCTGTCCGCTTCACCTGACGAGGTCCCATGCTCAGTCTGACCCCCTTCACCGATCCGTCGCTCTCGCCGGCCGGCGCTCTTCCCGGCGGCCCGTGGACCACCCTGGGCGCGGGCCTGGTCCTGGTCTCGTGGTGGAAGCCGCTGCTGGCGCTCGCGTTCTTCGTGGGCTGGGCGTGGATCGTCGCGACCATCTACGACAAGGACGCCCAGCGCTTCTACCTCAAGCGCCGGCAGTGGAACATCGCCCACGCCTGCGCCGGCCTGCTGGCGCTGGTCGTGCTGCTGGCGATCCCGCTGTATGTCGCGGCGCTGCCGGCGATGATCGTCGTGCTGCTCATCGACCTGGGCGTGTACTACCACATGCGGAACAACGACCACCGCGTCGGCGAGGCGCAGAAGTGGTCGCTCAACCCGAGCGATTGGAAGTCGGCCTCGGCCGACGACAAGAAGAAGGACAAGCGGGCGAAGGATGTCTCGCTGGTGTTCCGCACCAAGCAGGGCGTGATCGAGGCGCCGGAGAAGGAGACGCCGGAGTTCGCCATCCGGGCCGCGGCGGAGGACATGATCATCCGCTCCATGGACGCCCGCGCCGGGCGGTTCGATCTGGCGCCGGTGTCGGAGCAGACCTACTCGTTCTCGTATGTGGTGGACGGGCTGCGTCAGGCGGGCAGCACCATGACGGCGCCCGAGGCGGTGGCGGCGATCGACTTCCTGAAGACCGCGGCGGGGCTGGATGTGGCCGACCGCCGCAAGCGCCAGGTGGGCGACGCGGCGATGGAGCGGCTGAACATCAAGCACAAGCTGCGGGTGACGGCGATGGGCGCGCAGGGCGGGATGCGCCTGGGCGTGGTCATCGACCCCGAGAAGCAGACGATGCGGAAGCTGGACGAGCTGGGTCTGCTGAAGAACCAGATGGAGGAGCTCGACAAGATCATCAAGGACGAGCAGGGCGTGGTGCTGGTCGGCGCGCCCCCGGGCCAGGGCCGGACCTCCACGCTGTACGCGATCCTCCGCGCGCACGACGCCTACACGACGAATGTGCAGACGATGGAGATCGAGCCGCAGGGCATCGTCGAGGGCGTGCGCCACAATGTGTTCGACCCCGCGGTGGACGGCGCCGAGTACTCCACGACGGTGCGCTCGCTGCTGCGTCGCGACCCGGATGTGCTGGCGATCGCGGAGATGCCCGACGCCGCCACGGGCGTCGAGGTGGCGCGGGTGGACTCCACGCGGACCCGGGTGTACCTGGGCCTGCGGGCGGACAGCGCGCTGCAGGCGATCCAGACCTATGTGAAGGCGGTGAACGACCCCGCCGCGGCGTCCAAGGGGCTGCACGGCGTGGTGGCGCAGAAGCTGCTCCGTCGCCTGTGCCCGAACTGCAAGGCCGCGTACCAGCCGTCGCCGGACATGCTCAAGAAGATGGGCCTGCCGGCGGACAAGGTGCAGCAGCTGTTCCGCAAGGGCGGGCAGGTGCTCATCAAGAACAAGCCCGAGACCTGCCCGATGTGCAACGGCGCCGGGTACCTCGGGCAGGACGGCGTGTTCGAGGTGCATCAGCTGGGCGCCGAGGAGCGCGCCATGGTCGCCAAGAACGACTACGCCTCGCTCAAGGCGGCGCTCCGCAAGAAGCGCCTGCCCGGCATCCAGGAGAGCGCCCTGCGGAAGGCCGTGGAGGGCGTGACGAGCGTCGAGGAAGTCATCCGCATCAGCTCGCCGCCCGCGGCGCCGGGGGGCTCCGGCCCGTCGGCCCAGCGCTCCGCCCCCGTCGCCTCCTGACCGTCCTTCGCGCCGATTCTCTTCGCTATCTGAGGTCGCTCCCATGATCATGAACCTTCTCGTCATCGCGCTGATCGGCGGCATCGCCTACATGTGGTCGTCGCAGGGCTTCTTCTCGGCGCTGATGCACCTTGCCTGCGTGCTCGTGGCCGGCGCCATCGCGTTCGCGGTGTGGGAGCCGCTGACCTACGGCGTGCTCATCGGGCTCAATCCGCCGATCCAGGAGCTGGCCTTCGGGCTCGGGCTGATCGCGCCGTTCCTGCTCTCGCTGCTGGTCCTGCGGGTCGCATGCGACAAGCTCATCCCGCGCGGGCTGGACTTCGACGAGGTGACGAACTTCGTCGGCGGGCTGGTCTGCGGCGCCGGGTCGGCGTTCGTGACGGTGGGCATCCTTGTGACGGCGATCTCGTTCTTCCGCCTGCCGCCGGGGTTCCTGGGCCATCGGCCGGTGGCGTACGACGCCGCGGGGAACCTGGTGCAGAGCGCCAAGCTCTGGGTCCCGGCGGACTCGATGACGGTGGACCTCTACGAGTTCGTGAGCCGCGGCTCGCTCTCGACGGCGACGCCCCTGGCGCTGCGGGCGCCGGACGCGGACCTGCGCGCGAACCTGGTGCGGTACACCTACGGCGGCAAGGGACGGACCTCGGCCAAGCCCTCGGACTTCGAGATCGTGGGCCGGTATGTGGTCGCCCCGGCGAATGTGGGCGAGATCACGACGGACTCGTTCGGCCGGACGCCCGACGGCTCGCCCGCGCGCCAGGATGTGAAGCTGCTCAGCGGCGCCCCGGTGCCGAGCCCGGCGCGCATCGAGGGCTTCGTGCTGCGGCTGCGCCCCGGCGCGAAGGAGTCCAACGGCAAGTTCGTCATCGGGCGCGGGCAGCTGCAGCTGATCTGCCGCACGCCGGACGGCGAAGCGGAGATCCTCGAGCCCTTCGCGATGATCTCGCAGGCGGACGCCACCCGGCTCGACCTGGGCCGGTGGCGGTTCGACGCGTCGGAGGTGTACATCTCGTCGGTGGGCGGCGCTTCGGAGGCGCCGATGGCGTTCGAGTTCCTCGTGCCGCAGGGCTGGGAGACGACGGACCTGCTGTTCCGCAACCTGCGGACGCCGATCTCTGCGCAGGGCGGGGGGACGGAGTTCGCGTCGATCGCGGAGCGCGACGAGGCGCTGAGCTCGCGTTCGATGTTCACGGACCTGAACATCGCGGACCCGGTCCTGGCCGAGGCCAAGGAGCGCTCCAGCAGCAGCGCGGCGAACGACCAGCCGATCACCGACCCCGTGCGCATCACGGACCGCATCGGCCCGGGCTGGATGCTCAACACGACCAACCGCGGCGGCCTGCGGCTCGAGAACATCGACAAGACCAACTACATCGTGGACGGCCAGCACACGCTGACCAAGGAGCAGGTCAACGAGCGCGGGCTCGATCAGAACCTGCGCCTGGAGAAGTTTGCGGAGACGGCGGACACCAAGATCGTGCAGATCGATGTGTCGCGCCGCAGCCCGCTGTCGCTGCTGGGCAAGGCCGCGGACGCGGCGCTGAGCGTGGCGCCGCCCCAGCTGGTGGACAACCTGGGCCAGGTGTACGACGCCATCGGCTATGTCTACGACGACGGCACGAATGTGACGATCCGCTTCACCCCGGGCCAGCCCATCCGGGCGCTGAGCGAGCTGCCGACCCTGAGCGCGAGCCGCGCCTCGGAGCGGCTGACGCTCATCTTCCGGCCCAGCGCGGGCGTGCAGATCGTGAAGTTCAACATCGGCCCCCAGACGCAGGAAGAGTTCAACCCGCCGCTCCGGCTGCCCAACCCGCGCCGTCAGTGAGCGATCGGCCGGCTCAGGCGCCGGCGACGGTCCCGATCGGCGGGTCCAGCGGCAGCTCGCGCGCAGCGCGCAGGAAGCCCTCGTGGTTGCGGGTGAACTCCAGCAGGGAGTCCCCGCCGAACTTCTCGAGCGCGGCGGCGGCGACCTCGAAGCCCACGACATTCTCGAGCACGACGGACGCCGCGGAGACGGCGCAGACATCGCTGCGCTCGTAGGCGCTGGTCTGGGCCTCGCGGGTGTTGAGGTCGACGCTGGGCAGGCCCCGCAGCAGGGTGGAGATGGGCTTCATCGCCGCGCGGACGACGATCGGCTGGCCGTTGCTCATGCCGCCCTCGGTGCCGCCGGCGTTGTTGGTCGGGCGCGTGAAACCCAGGGTGGGGGTCTCGACGGCGGCGCGGTCGAAGCCGATGGGGTCGTGCACCTGCGAGCCGCGGCGCGAGGCGACCTCCTTGCCCAGGCCGATCTCGACGGACTTCATGGCCTGGATGCTCATCGCGGCGAAGGCGAGGCGGGCGTCGAGCTTGTCCTCCCAGTGGACGCACGAGCCCAGGCCCATGGGGACGCCGAAGACATGCGCCTCGATGAGGCCGCCGACGGTGTCCTTGTCCACCTTGGCCTGGCGGATGGCCTCCTCCATCTTCGCGCCGGCGTCGTGGTCGGGGCAGTAGACATCGCTTGAGTCGCGCAGGGCGAGCATCTCGCGCCAGTTGGCGGCGGTGACGGCGAGGTCGGTCTCGGCGCCGTGGATGCGCCGGACGAAGGCGAAGACCTCGACCCCGATCTCGCGGAGCAGGCAGCGCCCGAGCGCGCCCGCGGCGGTGCGGGCGGCGGTCTCGCGGGCGCTGGCGCGCTCGAGGGTCTCGCGGCAATCGGTGGTGAGCCACTTCACGCTGCCCGCCAGGTCGGCGTGGCCGGGGCGCGGGCGGTGGACGGGCGGGGTCTTCTGGAGGTCGTCGAGGCGGGAGTCCTTGTTGGCGATGCGGAGGGCGATGGGCGAGCCGATGGTGCGCCCGCGCCGGACGCCGGTGAGGATGTCGATCTCGTCGGTCTCGATGCGCTGCCGCCCGCCGCGACCGTAGCCGCCCTGGCGGCGGCGCAGCTCGGCGTTGATGAAGGCGACATCGACGGGGACGCCCGCGGGCATGCCCTGGACGAGCGCGATCAGCGCGGGGCCGTGGGATTCGCCGGCGGTGATGTACGAGAGTCGCGGCATCGGGGGAGCATACGGCGGCCCGGGCTCAGGCGACCGCGGCGCCTCGCGTGGTGGTGATCTTCGGGCGCACCCGCTCGATGGACTCGAACTCGGCGTCCAGTCGCTGGATCAGGCGCTCGAGGACCACGGGGCGGTTGCCGGGGGTCTCGGCCTCCATCGCGGCGGCGACGGAGCCCAGGAGCGAGGCGTCGAAGAGCGAGCCGCCGACGGCGAGCGCGGCGCCGGCGACGGACAGCAGCGCGTCGCCGCAGCCCAGGGGGTCCACCGCGCGGTGCGCAAGCGAGGGGAGGAAGTCGGAGAGCAGTCGATCGGCGCTGTCGCGGCGGGCGGCGTCGAAGGCGACCAGGCCGTCCTCGCCGAGCTTGACGACGACGCCCCGGGCGCCGGCCTGCCCGGCGAGCGAGCCGGCGAGGGTGGCCAGGCCCACGGACGGCGCGTGCATGGCGGCGCGGAGTTCGCTCTCGGTGGGGCAGAGCAGGTCGCAGCCCTTGAGGGCCATCAGGTCGGCGCGCGGGCCGCTGACATCGCCGAGCATGACCTGGGCGCGCGGGCGGAGCGAGGCGAGCAGGCGCGGCAGGGTGTTCTGCGCGAGGGCGCCGTAGCCGAAGTCGAGCAGGACGACCAGGTCCCACGAGTCGCCGGCCTGATCCACGGCGCGGACGAATTCATCGACGCGGTGCGCGGGGAAGGCGGGGGGCGGGGCGTCGTCGAGCTTCAGGAGCTTGGCGCCGCGGGCGAGGTAGCGGCGCTTGCGGGGCAGCGCGTGGTCGTGGACGAGCGGGATGAGCGCGGTGTTGTTGTCCTCGCAGGCCATGGCCAGCCCGCGCGAGGCCTTGCCGCGCCCGATGGGGGTGGCGAGGGTGACCCGGGCGCCGAGGCCGCGCAGGTGCTGGGCGACGATCGCGGCGCCGCCCCAGAAGCGCTCGCGCTTCAGGAGCGTGGCGTTGAGCATGGGCGCTTCGCCGGCGACATGGGTGGCGTCGCAGTGGAAGTAGTCGTCCACGATGGTGTCGCCGACGACCAGGCAGCGGAGCTGCGGCGCCTGGCGGAGGAGCTTGCGGAGGGCGCCGGGGGACTGGTGGTGGCGCTGGGTGAAGCCGGCGAGGCGCTCGGCGTGGCCGTTCCAGTCGCCGGCGCCGCTGGCGATCAGCTGCGTGGAGGAATAGACGACATCGCCGGAAGAGAACAGCAGCGAGCCGCCGTAGGACAGCACGATGTCGCGCTCGGCGGCGAGCCGAGGGTCGTGGGAGTCGCGGTACTCGGCGCCCTTGATGTAGCGGTCGGGGCGGACGGCGGAGAGGGTGTCCACGGCGGTGGGGCCGGGGGTGACGACGACGAGGTCCACGCACTCGAGTGCGGCGAGGTTCTCGGCGCGCAGGCGCTCGGGAACCAGGGGGCGGCCGACGCCCTTGTTGGCGACGGCGCTGTCGCCGGAGACCGAGACGATCAGCATGTCGCCCTGCTCGCGCGCCCAGACGAGGTGGCGCAGGTGGCCGGGATGGACAATGTCGAAGCAGCCGTGGCACAGGACGACGGTGCGTCCGTCTTGCTGGGCCTGGCGGGCGACGGTCGCGGCCTGGGCGAGGGGGACGACTTTTCGGGCGTGGCTCACGCTGGAGTTATCGACCCATTCGGGACGATGGCTGAAGGCCGTGCAGCCGTGGTCCGTGATTATCGCGACGAGGAACAGGGCCGCTGCGCTCGCGGAGACCCTGCGCCGGCTGCCCGCACCCGGGGGGGTGGTGGGCGAGGTGATCGTGGTGGACAACGGATCCAGCGACGGGTCGGCGTCGGCGGCGGAGCGGGCATGGCCGGGGGCGCAGGTCCTGCGCGTGCGCCGGAACCTGGGGCCGGCCGGCAAGCAGCTGGCGCTGGAGCGGGCCCGGTTCCCACTGGTCGCGGCGCTGGACGACGACTGCGCCCCGGCGCCGTGGACCTGGGACGAGATGGCCCGCCGGTTCGGCGCGGCGCCCGACCTGGCGTGCGCGGGGTGGGGGGTGTGCGTGCCGGAGGGGGGAAGGGAGTGCGGGGCGCTGCCGCGGGCGTTCGTGGGCGCGGCGGTGGCGTTCCGGCGCGGGGAGTTGCTCGGGGCGGGCGGCTACACGGCGCGGCTGTTCATGCAGGCGGAGGAGTACGACATCCTGTTCCGCCTGAGCGCGCGGGGCGGGCGGTGCGAGGTGTTCCACGACCTTCCGGCGCTGCACCGCAAGAGCGCGCTGGCGCGGTCGGGGCGGCGGACGATCTACCTGGATGCGCGGAATAACCTGGCGCTGATCCGGAGATGGGCGCCGAGCGCGTGGGCCCGGGCTTACGCGGAGGACTACAGCCAGCGGTACCTGGCGCTGGGGCGGGCGCGGGGCTGCGCGGGGGAGGCGGCGCGGGGATTGAAGGATGGCCGCGGCGCGCCGTGGCTGGGCGCGGGCGATCCGCTGGCTTGGCCGGTGTTCGATGAGCTGTTCGGCGTGACGCGGATCGCGCGCGAGTTTGAGCGGCTGGCGGGGGACGGCGTGCGCCGTGTGTTGCTGGCGCCCTTGGGAAAGAATGTGCTGGCCTACTGGCGCGGCGCGCGGGCGGCGGGGATCGAGGTCGTCGCGGTGGCGGACGATCGGTTCCTGCGCGCGGGCGTGCGCCGGTATCGCGGGGCGCAGGTAGTGAGCGTGGACGAAGCCAAGACGCTGGCGTTCGACGCGGTGGTGATCGCCAACAGCGCGCCGGTGTTCGCGGCCGAGGCGCGGGAGCGATGGCGCGGGCTGGTGGGGGTGGAGGTCGCGGCGCCCGATGCGCTGGGCGGCGGGGGCGGGATGTTCCAGGAGGCGCCCGCGGCGGCGTAAGGCGCTACAGCGCCGGCGCGGGCTCGAGCTCCAGCGCGTCGGCCATGACGGCGCTGAGATCGCTCAGGTGCAGGAACGCGGGGATGCGTTCGGCGCCGGGGCCCGCGGCGGCCAACTCGACATGGTCGGCGGTGTGGTCCGACGAGAGGAACGCCACGCCGTGGTGGTTCGTCATGATGGAGCCGAGCGGGCAGTAGTCGCGGCAGCGGAGCTTGCAGGGGTCCACGCGCTCGCCGGCGAGCCAGCGAGACAGATTCGACATGTCGTCGGCGTCGAGGGTCCGCGAGGTGGCCTGCGCGACGAGCGAGCCGAGCGATTCGGCGGAACGCTCCGTGGGCGGCAGGGCGCCGAACTGGGCGAAGACCCACTCGAACGAGCGCTGGAGGTTCTGCGTGCGCTGGAAGGCGTCGCGACCCGCGCGGCCGTAGGAGGACAGGCCGGGGTTGGCGTTGCCGTGGTCGGTGGTGGCGATGACGAGGGTGTCGTCGCGGGCGGCGGCGAAGTCGAGCGCGAGGCCCAGGGCGTCGTCGAAGGCCCACTGGTCGTAGAGGATGGAGGCGTCGGTGTTGTGGGCGCAGTGATCGACACGCCCGCCCTCGATCATGAGGGCGAAGCCGCTGGGGCCTCGCGAGAGGTGGTCGAGCGCCACGCGCGACATCTCCGCGAGGGACGGCTGCGCGCGCTGGATCTCCGGATCGTGCAGGCGGTCGATCTCGAACGCCATGTGGCCCTTGGAGAAGACGCCGCAGATCGGCGCATCGCCGGGCTGGAGCGCCATCAGCTCCTCGCGGGCGGCGACGGCGCGGACGCCGGGGTGCGCGGCGAGCAGTTCGGGGGTGACGAAGTTGGCGCCGCCGCCCAAGGCGATGTCCTGACCCCGCTCCAGCAGCTGTCTCGCGATGGGCCCCTCGTCGTCGCGGCGGAGCTGGTTGGCGTAGAACGCGGCGGGCGTGGCGTGGGTGACGCGCGCGGTGGTGACGACGCCGGCGCGCCGGCCGGACCGGCGCACGCGATGCCAGAGCGGCTCCGGCGAGGCGCCGGCGGGCGTGACGCAGATCGCGCCGTTGTTGTAGCGGTCGCCGGTGGACCAGGCGCTCGCGGCGGCGGCGGAGTCGGTGACGAGCGAGTTCGCCGCCTCGGTGGCGACGAGGGAGCGGCGCGCGTCCCCCGAGCGGAGCCACTGCATCCAGCGCGACTCCCACCCCAGACGCTCGGTGAGGAACAGGTCGGTCAGGGTGAGCGTGCCGACGCTCATGCCGTCGGCGATGAGGAGGATGAGGTTCTTCGCGGTCCTCGGTCTGTCGCCGGGCGCCGGCCGGCGCGCGTGCGCGCTGCCGGGGCCCGCGAGGATCGCGGCGCCGCCGAGGGCGGAGGCGGCGAGGAAGTCGCGCCGGGTGGGCTGTCGCTCGGACTGGGGCGTCGGGCCGGCCATGGGCGGGCAGTCTACCGCCCGCCGGCGGCCCGGCCGTGAAGATTCCGCAAGGACGCTCAGAACTGAATGGTGGCGCGGGCGGCGATGAACGGCGCCGCGTCGGACTCGTTGTCGGTGAGCTTGTTGCCGTTGTCGTTGTAGACGCGGTACTCCTGCCACACCACGCCGCCGGCGTAGACGGAGAGGATGGCGAAGGGCGCGGGCTTCCAGGTGAGTTCGAGGCCGACCAGGGCGCGATCGTCGTAGAAGACCCCGCCGGGGTTGGCGCCGCGGCTGTCGCTCAGGCGGTAGGCGCGGGGCTCGTAGCCGCCCCGGAGCGTCAGGTGGAGCTGATCCGAGATCTCGTAGGTGATGCCGGCGCCGAGGCCGCGGGTGCCGAAGCTCCACTTGTCGTCGATTTTCCACTCGACTCCGAGGATGGGCAGGACCAGGACATCCTCCTCCAGGCGCGAGGCCGCGGAGACGCCGAAGGTGAGCGCGAAGGCCTCGGTCCACTGATAGCGGAACGCGACGAAACCGCTGCCGGTGAGCGAGTCGGCGAGGTCGGCGCCGGGCTCGTAGGCGGCGCGGATGTCGCCGCCGAAGGACATGACCCACTTGGGATCATCGAAGTTGATCTGCACCGACGGCGCGATGCGGTAGGACTGCACATCCTCCCATGGCGACAGGTCGTTCCCGATGAGGCCGGTCACGCCGCTGAAGTCGTAGTCCGACCATTCGGCGTCGAACGCGACGCGGAAGATGAGGTTCTTCGCGGCCTCGATCTCGATGCCGGCGCCGGCGCCGAGTCGGTTGACGGAGGTCTGTCCGCCGGCGTCCAGATCGGCGTCGAAATCCCAGGTGCCCTGAGCATAGAGCTGGAACCCGAGGGGGCCCTGGCGAAGCGTTTCGTTCACGCCGAGTTGGGTCTCGGGGCGGAGCCCGGAGCCGGGGTCGGGCGCGACCTGCGCGAGAGCGCCGGCGCCGCAGAACAGGGGAGCAGCGAGAATCAGGCGGCGGGCAAGGCGCATGGTGCGATCTCCTGGGGATGCCGAGCGGGGACCACGGTACCGGCTCAGACGCGCATCTGCCAAGCGAAGAGGAACCACTCGATCGTGAGCAGCGCCCCGGCGGCGAGGACGAACCAGGGCCAGATCTCACGCGGGGCGCCGTCGGCCGATCCGCCGCTGAGGGTGGACGCGCTGGCGACTTCGACGGATGCGGCGGTGGCGATACGGCTCTCGTGGTCGTTCAGGAGGTTGACGGCGAGCGTCGCGTCGCGCTGCGCGGCGCCCTCGGCGGTGTAGACGCCCGCGAGCGGGAGCGCGCCCAGGGGGGCGGCGCGGTCGCCGGCGCGCACGGGGGCGTCGAGCTCGATCGGGCCACGGACGCGGATGATCTCGACGCCGGGCGCGGCGCGGACGGTGATGGGGTCGGTGGTGAGGGAGCCGCGCGCCACGCCGCCGGCGCCGGTCCCGAGGCCGCCGGCGAGGTAGTCCACGGCGTTGGCGATGAAGATGGGGAAGGAGTACGACAGCGCCCAGGTGGAGGCGTCGAGGTCGAAGGCGACGACGATGCGCCGGATGGATCCCTGCTCGAGCAGCGCGATGAGGGCGCCGTCCTCGCCCTGGGCGAGCGGGGTCGAGATGACGGACGGCTGCTCCTCCGGGAGCGTGAGCGCGAGCGGCCGGGAGACGATGATGGCGTCGAGCACGACATCGCGCAGCAGCGGGTGCGTGCGTCGCCAGGTGAGGAACCGCGTGGCGCTGGTCGAGCTATCGGCGACGCCCAGGCCGGGGATGGGCAGCGTGGCGCCGAAGGAGATGGTGGGGATGGCGGGCAGCGCGGTGGGGCGGGCGCGGTCGAAGACGATCAGGTCCGGCGGGGGCGAGGCGATGGGGATCGTGCGCTCGTACTCGGCGAGCGACATGACGCGCAGGGCGTCGGTCCCGGCGACGAAGAGGGCGAGGGCCTCTCGCAGGTCGGGGTTGGGCGCGCCCCCGGAGACGAGCCACACGCGCAGGTCGGACGGCGGCGCCGCGATGAGGGCGGCGCCGTTGTCCACGATCAGGGCGTCGTCGCGCGCGATGGAGGCGACGATGAGCCCGCCGTCGGGCGCGGGGAAGGCGAGCGTGACGGGCGCCTCGCCGGGGCCGTTCTCGTCGGCGCCGGGCACGACGAGCGACTGCGCGCTGGCGGGCGCATCGTTCAGGCGGACGGACAGCGCCGTCTCGACGGGCTCTGCGCCGGTGTTGAGAATCCGCGCGAAGAGGCGGAGCGTCTTGGGATCGGTCTCGTCGCGCCGGGCGCTCATGGCGACCAGGCCGAGGTTGTCGCGCGGGGCGTCGGGCGCGGGGCCCATGCGCCGGAACTGGAACGAGGCGCCGGGGATGGACGCGCGCCGCTCCGGCGCCATGCGCTCGAGGGCGCCGTCGGAGAACAGCACGACGGTGGCGGGGACCGGCTCGGATTCTTCGCCGGACGGCGAGACGAAGGCGCGGACCAGCTCCAGCGCGCCATCGAGGTCTCCGGGTTGATCGGTGGGGGCGATGGCGGCGACGGCGTCGCGGAGCAGGGCGCGGGAGTCGGTGTAGGGGCTCTCGATGCGCGCGTCCGCCGCGAAGGAGACGACCATCGCCTCGGACTCGCCGGCGCGCAGGCGGGCGATGAGCTCGCCGGCGGCGAGGCGCGCCGCGTCCAGCCGCGTGGCGCCCTGCGCGTCGCCGTCGGTCGCGTTCATGGAGGCGGAGCGATCGATGAGCAGGACGACGCGGCCCTCGGGCGGCGCCGCGGGGTCGAGGAGCGCGGGCCTGCCGAGCGCCGCCGCGAGCAGCGCAAGGGCCAGGACCTGGAGCAGCAGCAGCAGCGAGACGCGCAGCCAGCGGAACGGCGCGTTGACCTGCAGGTCCTCGACGGCGCGGTCCCAGAGCATCGTGGAGGAGATGCGCACCGGGCGGCGGCGGAGCTTGAGGAAGTAGAGCAGCAGCAGCGCCGGCAGCGCCAGGGACGCGGCGATGATCCCGGCCGCGGGGTCGAGGAAGGTGAGCGCCAGCATGGGATGAGCGAGGTTCACGGTCGGTCGCGGACCAGCCTACCGGCGTGCGACCATGTAGACGACATCGTTGTCCTCGAGGTCGTCGGGCTCGGCCTGGCGGACGAGCAGGCGGCCCTGGCCGTCGATGGCGTCGCCCAGGCGCGAGTAGGCCTCCACGGCGGCGAAGCCAGATTCGAGCAGCGCGTCGCGGAGCTCGGGGACGGACCACAGGCGCCAGTCGTAGGTGAAAGCGTCGCGGATGGCGGGGCCGCGCTTCACGGAGAAGTGCATGGCGTTGAGCACGCGCCCGGTGAGCGGGTCGGCCTCGCGCTGCTCCCAGGTGTAGGTGACGCCGCCGGGGAGGTCCTGATCGACCTCGGAGGGGGTGAAGGCGTCGCGTCCGAGGTAGGTGTCGAAGACCAGGACGCCGCGGGGCAACAGGCAGGCGCGCGCGTGGCGGAGGTAGGTGAGCAGGTCTGCGCGGGTGTGGTGGTAGCCGATGGGGAAGTTGAGCGCGGCGATGAGGTCGGCCGCGTCGGTCGAGGCGAGGACATCGTCGCGGCGCTGGGTCACGCGCGCGCGGGCGTCGTCGGACAGGCGGGCGTCGAGGGCGGCGAGGGCCTCGGGGTCGCGGTCGACGGCGACGCTCGTCCGGGAGGGATCGCTCGCGGCCCAGGCGCGGGCGAGGGCGCCGCTGCCGCAGAAGTCCTCGCGGAGCGTGCGCGGCGAGCCGCCGTGGACGGCGAGCAGGAATGGGATGGTGCGCGCGGGGTCGGTGGCGGCGAGCTCGTAGAGGTCGTAGCGGTCCATGGTGTGGACGCCGGTCAGTGGGCCGCGGGTCGCACGGAGCGGATCATCTCGAGCCAGCGGTCGCGGTGGGCGTCCATCACTTCGGCGGGGCCGGTCATGCGGATGTACAGCGGGCCCTCGGGGCCGCCCTCGATGATGGCGCCGAAGAGGGCGGAGCCGGGCTTGGGCGTCTTGGGACCGGCGGGCGAGCCGGACTGGTAGGTTCCGCGCGACTCGACGAGCGTGATCGTCAGGCCGCTGATGGTCTCGGTGGATTCGGTGTGCGGCGCCGGGTTGCCGGCGTCGTCGTGCACGAGGGAGGCCCAGCGCGCGACATTGGCCGCGGCGTCGCCGGCGCCCTGCGGGCCGAAGGAGAAGACCGCGACCTCGGCGGGCTCGGCGCCGGAGTCCTTGGGCGCCGGGGCGATGAGTTCGGCGAGGCGCATCGTGCCGGGGGGCTTGCTCATCCAGCCGGCGGGCATGGAGAAGATCAGCGCGCTGGCGTCGATCGTGCCGCCGGCGGTGGTCGGGCCGGAGGGCGCCTGTGCGGGCGGTGTGGCCGCGGCGGGGGCTGCGGCGGGCGCGGTGGCGGTGGGCTCGGGCTCCTTGCGGTCGCAGGCGGCGAGGATCGCGACGCTGGCGGCGCAGGCGGCGAGCATGCGGAGGGTGGCTCGGTTCGTCATGATGGGATGCTAGAGGGGAACGGAGGCCGATGCGCGTCGAGCATGTGGACAGCCCGAGCGACCCGCGTCTGGACGACTACCGCGTCCTGAAGGAGGGCGATCTGCTGCGCCGGCGGGGCGTGTTCATCGCCGAGGGGCGGCTGGTGGTCGAGCGGCTGCTGGAGCCCTCGTGCCGGTTCGGGGTGAAATCGGTCCTGGCGACGCCCCGGTCGCTGGAGACGCTGGCGCCGGCGCTGGAGCGCTGCGGGCGGGACGCGCCGGTCTTCGTGATGGCCAGGGAGCAGATGGAGGAGGTGGTGGGGTTCGCGTTTCACCGCGGGGTGGTCGCGGCGGGGCTGGTGGGCGAGAGCCTGACGGTGGAAGAGGCCGCGGGCCGAGCGCTCGCGGGTGAGGGTGAGCGCACGATGGTGGTGGCGCTGGAGGACCTGGTGGACACGGACAATGTGGGGTCGATCTTCCGGAGCGCGGCGGCGCTGGGGGCGGGCGGCGTCGTGCTGAGCCCGCGCTGCGCGGACCCGCTGTACCGCAAGGCGATCCGGACCTCGATGGGGCACGCGCTGCGGATCCCCTTCGCGCGGGCGCGGGCGTGGCCGGACGAATTGCGGCGGCTGCGGGAGCTGGGGTTCGTGATCGCCGCGATGACGCCGGGGGAGGGCAGCGAGGAGATCGGGCGGTTCGCGCGCGGGGCGGGGGACCGGGTGGCTGTGCTGGTGGGCGCGGAGGGAGACGGCCTGAGCGCGGCGGCGCTGGCGGCGGCCGATGCGCGGGTGCGGATCCCGATGCACGCGGGGGCGGACTCGCTGAATGTGGCGACGGCGTGCGCCATCGCGCTGCAGCGGATCGGGGAGGGGCGGGATCCGCTAGCATCGAGGCCATGAGCGCAGTCGATCAGCTTGCGATGGACGCCGCGGCGCCGGTGCGGGCCGGGATGATGGTCGGCCTGGGGACGGGTCGCGCGGCGTCGCGTGGGGTGCGGGCGCTGGCGGAGCGGGTGAAGCGGGAATCGCTCGCGCTGACCTGCGTCTCGACGAGCGACGCGACGACGGAGCTGGCGAGGTCGCTGGGGCTGACGGTGGTGGAGTTCGCGGGGGTCGAGCAGGTGGACTACCTGTTCGACGGCGCGGACGAGGTGGACGGGGCGCTGCGGATGATCAAGGGGCGGGGCGGGGCGATGACGCGCGAGAAGATGATCGCCCGGGCCGCGGCGAGGCGGGTGTACCTGATCGACGAGAGCAAGGTCGTGCGCCGGCTCGGCGAGAAGGCGCCGCTGCCGATCGAGGTCATGCCGTTCGGGCTGGCGAGCGTGCGCGCAGCGCTGGAGCGGGCGGGGCTGCGCGGGGCGCTGCGCCGGCGCGAGGACGGCGCGGAGTACCGGACGGACAACGGCGGCGCGGTGATCGACGCGGCGCTGCCGGCGGGGATGGATCTTGAGGCGGTGGACGCGCTGCTCGGCGGCGTGCCCGGGGTGATCGGGCACGGCCTGTTCCTGCGCGAGGCGGATGTCGTGCTGATCGAGGACGGCGCGGGCCAGGTGCGCCGGCTGGAGCGTTAGTCGCTCTCGGCTCGTGCCGCGGCGCGTGAGAGGCGGTCGCGGATGGCGTCCCAAAGGGGGCCGGCGTCGGCGGGGGTTTCGAGGAGGATCATCTCGGACCCGGCCTCGTCGGCCTCGCGGAGCGCCGCGTAGAGGCGGGCGCCGTACCGCTCGGCGTCGGCGGGCATGCGGACGAGCGTGCGCGGTCCTCTGCACTCGCGGGGCAGCGCGAAGGCCTCGCGGTGGGTGATGACGACGATGGGGCGCGGGCTGCGTTCGAGCTCACGGGGCGGCGCCTTGGCGTCGAAGAGCGTGAGCGGCGTCGAGGGCGCGTAGTGCGAGGGGAGCATGCCGGGGGAAGATAGTGCGCCGCCGGGCGCGCCGCCCTCATCGGCGCCGACGAGGGGCTGCACGCCCAGCACATCGCCGATGTGCACGGCCGAAACGGCGCCGAGACGCAGCACTCTGGGGAAATCGCCGGCGAGGGACACGACGGTGGACTCGATGCCGATGCGGCAGGGGCCGCCGTCGAGCACGAGGACCTGCTCGCTTGTGAAGGCGGCGCGAACATGCGCGGCGGTGGTGGGGCTGACGCGCCCGCTGGGGTTCGCGCTGGGGCCGACGAGAGGGCCGGCGCAGGCGCGCAGCAGCGCGAGCGCGAGCGGGTGATCGGGGCAGCGGAGCGCGACGGTCTCGCCGCCGCCGGCGACGATCGCCGGCACGACCGGCGCCCGGCGCAGGACGATGGTCAGCGGGCCGGGCCAGAAGGCGTCGGCCAGGCGGCGCGCGGCGTCGGGCCAGCGGGCGGCCAGGGGCCGGGCCATGGCGCTGTCGGCGACATGCACGATGAGCGGGTTCTGCGCCGGGCGGCCCTTGAGGCTGAAGACGCGCGACACGGCGTCCGGGTTGAGCGCGTCGGCGCCCAGGCCGTAGACGGTCTCGGTGGGGAAGGCCACGAGGCCGCCGTCGCGCAGGCGCGCCGCTGCGGCGAGGATCGCGTCCGGTTGTTCTGCGTTCGCGGGCATGGCGGCGCCGCCTCAGCGTCGATCGGAGGAGAGGTCCTCGGGGTGATCGGGCACGACGAACTGGATGCGGTTGCGCTCGAGCGCGCCGCCGGTCGCGCGGTGGAGATCGGAGATGGAGTTGCTGTACTCGACCAGCGCCGCGACCTCCTCGAATTCCGCGACGGCGAGGGCCTCCTGGCGGCGGAGCTTGAGGTCGAGGAAATCGGGGGTCAGGCCGCGGAGGGTCTCCTCCTCCACCTGGAGCGTGCGGAGGTTCTCGGCGGAGGCGAGGCGCGCGGCGCGGGTCTGCTCGATGAGTTTGTAGTTGGTGACGACATTGCGGAGGGCGGTCTTGACATCGAGCACGCCGCGCTGGGCCTGGGCGCGGTAGTCGACGACGGCGCGCATGCGCTCGAGGCGCCGGGCGCGGAACTCGGCCTCGGCGTAGCGGTTGCCGATGGGCTGCTCGAAGAGCAGTCCGGCGAGGTAGTCGACGAAGGAGGCGTCGGTGATGTCGCCGTAGGCGCCGCCGACATCGCCGTCGAGGCCGTTGAAGCGAGTGCGGAGCGACAGGTCGAGCAGGGGCAGGCGCCCGTTCTCGGCGACCTGCTGGCGGATGGACGCGTCGTCGATGCGGAGGATGGCGCGCTGGATCTCGGGTCGGCGCTCGAGCGCGGTGACGACCAGATCGAGGAAGGAGTACTCGATGGGCGCGTCGATCGGCACGTCGCTGGGGACGAGCATGACCTCGGACGCGACCGACAGGTCCGGGTCGTTGATGAGCTGCTTGAGGGCGTCGGAGGCGGCGCGGACGCGGTTCTGAGCGCGGATCACGGCGGCGCGCCGGTTCTCGACACGGGCGACGGCGTCGGAATACTCGGCGGGCTTGACATCGAAATCGAGCCGGCCCTGCAGCACATCGCGCGTGCCGACGCCGCGATCGAGCAGGCGCTGCTGGATGAGCAGCGTCTGGCGCTGCAGGTAGAGCCGCCAGTAGGCGTTCTCCGTCTCGGTGACGACGCGGATCAGCTCGCCCCGCAGCGCCTCGACGGCGTCGCGCTCGGCGTTCTGCGCCAGCCGGATCTGCGAGAGATTCACGTCGCTGCCGAAGCCGCGCAGCAGGGGCTGCTCGAGCCCGAGTTCGAGGTACGCGCTGTCGGCGGGGTCGGGGAAAGTGTCCAGACCCGGGGTGGTGTTGTCGCTGTAGCGCAGGCCCTGCGTCACGGAGAACAGGCCGCCCGAGGACAGCCGGCGGCGCACGCCGGTGTCGAAGCCGACCGATTGATTCTGATTCACGGCCGAGCCGACGGGCACGCCGTTGATCGCCGGCACAACGCGCGGCTGGTCGAGGTTGCCCCAGTCCACGCCGCCGAAGAACACCCAGTCGAACGCGGCCTCGGCCGCCACCACGCGGGCGCTGGAGATCGCGGGGGAGAACTGCGCGATCTGCAGATCGAGGTTGTTGCGGACGGCGGCGGCGATCGATGCCTCCAGCGAGATCGTGACCTCGGGCGAGATCTCGCCGAGCAGGTCGGGGGACTCGGGGGGCGCGACGCCCCGGTACGAGGCCGGTCCGGCCATGCGGTCGAGCTCGGCCATGCGCTCGGGAGGGAAGCTCAGCTGGCTGGGCGGACGGGTGGTCTCGCGAGGGCCCAGGTCGGCGCCGGACTGATCGGTTGACCGGACCTCCCGCGACACGGTCTCGAGCGCCGACTGGCGGAGGGCCTGGGTCTGCTCGCCGGACTCGAACGGGCTGGAGCACCCGGCGAGCGCGGCTACGAATCCGGCGGCGGAGAGGGCGATCCCGGGGTGGCGACGGTGGGTGTGGGCGGGGCTCACAGGACGAGAGCGTACGGGGCCGGGTCGGAGCCGGTCAAAGACTGTCGGGGCCCTGTGCGGGTTTCTGCGCGTCCCCCCGCACCCGATTCCGGCCGACCCCGTATGCTGATGCGTCGTTTGCTGCGTTCCTCCGCCGCTCGGCGCCGATGAAGAGATTCCTATGAACACCATGCCGCATCGTCGATCCGGTCGCGCCCGCGCTGTTCTTGCGCTTGCGGGCGCCTGCCGTGGCACCCTCCTCGTTCTGGCCCCAGTCGCCGTCCTCCATGCCCCCTCCTTCGAGGCCCGGGCCGAGGTGGTGGCGACCGAGCCGCACTATGTCGTCGTCACCGGCGATGATGTGAACATCCGCTGCGGCGCCGGGAGCGTGTGGTACCCGGTGGCGACCGTGGCCTCGGGCACGGTCCTGGTGACGGACGGCGCCGAGGAGGGCTGGCTTCGGGTGTCCTACCCCACGGGCGCCGCGGCCATGGTGCGGGTGAGCGACGCCTCTCGCTCCGGCGACGGCGTGGTCCTGCGCCAGCCCAGCCGTCTGCTGGCGAACAACCCCAAGGGCGGCCTGAGCGAAAGCTGGCGCCCACTGCTGGACCAGGAACTCGCGGCGGGCGTGGAACTGCGGTTCATCGACGAGGTGCGGGACTCGACGGGTGAGCTGGTGGCGTTCCGCGTGTCGGCCCCGGCCGAGGCGCGCGGGTTCGTGAGCGAGCGATCGGTCCGCCCGGCGACGGAGGCCGAGGTCGCGCAGGTCCGCGGGACGCCCGCCACCGCCGCCAAGCCCGAGCCGGCGCCGACCGAGCAGCCGACGACCGCGCCCACGCAGACTCCGACCGAGACCGCCGCGGCCCCGACGCAGGCCCCTGCCGACGAAGAGGTGGCGGTGATCGAGGAGGTCACGCCCGAAGGAGCGGCGATCGAGGTCGTGGAGACCACGCAGGCGCCCGCGTCGACGCCGACGCAGCGGGCCGTGGCCACGATGGCCCAGCTCAACAGCGCGTTCGAGGCGCTCAAGCGCGTGCCGACCGAGGACGCCGAGATCCAGCCGCTCATCGCGGAGTACCAGCGGTTCATTTCTTCGCTGAGCGACTCCGCCGCGGATTCCGGCTGGCGCCGCTACGCAGAGAGCCGCGTGGAGCTGCTGGGCGCTCGTCTGGAGCTGCAGCAGAACCTGCTGGCGCTGAAGGAGGCCGAGGCGTTCGCGACGCGCGGCTCCGACTCGATCTCGCAGTCGATGCGCCTGATGCAGGCGAACCCGATCTACAAGGTCGTGGGCCGCCTGGGCGCGAGCACGGTGTACAACGGCGAGAACCTGCCGCAGATGTACCGCGTGCAGAGCGTCGAGGGCGGCGTCGGGCGCACGCTGGCGTATGTCCTGCCCAACGACGAGCTCAACATGCCGATGAAGCTTGGCTTTATCGTGGGCGTGGTGGGCGAGCCCGAGGGCAATGTGGTGCTGGGCCTGCCCATCTTCAAGCCGACGCGCATCGATCAGCTCACGACGGCTGGCGGCTCGTCGGAAGGCAACCCGTAAGCGGCGGATCTGATCATCTGGAAATGCAAAGAGCCCGGTCGCAAGACCGGGCTCTTTTCGTGTGTTCGCAGCGGGGCGAGGCGCGGTTCAGCCGGCCAGCTCGTCGAGCAGGTGGTTGAGGTCCATGAAGGACACCACGCCGTCGTTGTCGTAGTCGAAGCGGGCGTCGAAGCCCTCCTGGCCTTCGCGCCGGTTGAAGGCGCCGAGCAGGCCGGTGATCTCGCTGGCGGCGGGTGAGCCGGCCGCGGCGTCGGGGGCGAGGTTCTGGACGAGGCTGTTCAGGTCGGTGAAGTTCACGACGCCGTCCTGGTTCAGGTCGTACTCGGGGTTGAAGCCGTCGTCGCCCAGGCTCTTGTTGAA
>CALKYH010000015.1 GCA_938003595.1 uncultured bacterium | reverse complement strand
TTCTGGGTGCTCAAGGCCACGCGCGAGGACGCGATGCGCCTGGCGGACGCCATCGCCGAGGTGAAGCGCAGCGTGCGCCACTGCTCCATCTGCTTCAATCTCGCCGAGCACGATCCCTGCCCGATCTGCGCCGACCCGCGCCGCGACCGCTCGCTGGTGCTGGTCGTCGAGCAGCCCAAGGACCTGATCGCCCTCGAACAGACCGCCATGCACCGCGGCGTGTACCATGTGCTGCTCGGGCGCGTCAGCCCGCTCGAGGGCGTGGCCCCCGGCGACCTGACCATCGGCGCGCTGCTGGACCGCGTGCGCGACGCGTCGCACAACTGCGGCGGCGAGCCGGTCCGCGAGGTCGTGCTCGGTCTGAACCCGAACCTCGAGGGCGACGGCACCGCCCTGCACATCGCCGAGGAGGCCCGCAAGCTCGGCGCCCGCGTGAGCCGGCTGGCCCGGGGTCTCCCCGCGGGTTCGCAGCTGGAGTTCGCGAGCAAGGCGGTGTTGGCGGAGGCCATCGCCGGCAGACAATCGATGGACTAACCGACCGAACAAACCGATTCTTAAGGGTTGGGGGGCGGCCGCTCCGATCGCCTCCCGCCCTTTCCCGTATGCCTTGAGTTCCTGACAGGAGAACGACGGCCTCGCATGCGTTTCGAAACCTCCCAGTCCATGAAGCTCGGCCAGCACATGAAGCTGGCGCCGCGGATGATCCAGTCCATGGAGATCCTGCAGCTGCCCATGATGGCGCTGGAGGAGCGGATCGCCCAGGAGCTGGAGGGCAATGTCACGCTGGAGACCTTCGAGCAGGGCGACACCGAGGCCGGGCGCGCCGAGATCGAGGAGCAGCGCACGGCGGACCTGAACGAGGACCGCCCGCTGACCGTGGACGAGCAGGGCGGGGCCGACGAGTTCGCCCGGCTCGAGCGCATGGAGGAGTCGTACACCGAGGCGTTCGAGAACGAGTACTCGGCGTCGAGCCTGCGCCGCTTCGACGAGCTGGCCGAGGGCTCCTACTCCGCCGCCCGCAGCGCCGGCGAGCGCGACGGCAAGATGGACGCGATGGCCAACGCCCCCGGGCGCGGGCCGGGCCTGACCGAGCAACTGCTGGAGCAGTGGGCCTTCGCCCCGGTGGACGAGGACATCAAGCGCTTCGGCGAGATCCTGATCGAGCAGATCGACGAGGACGGCTACATCAAGACCGATCTGGCGACCATCGCGGACCGGGCGCCGGCGGGGCCGGACGGGGCCAAGCCCACCGCCGCGGACCTGGAGCGGGCGATCCTCGCGGTGCAGGTGTTCCTGGAGCCCTCGGGCCTGGGCGCCCGCGACACGCGCGAGTGCCTGCTGCTGCAGCTGGACGCGCTGGCCGAGGACGACCCCGACGCCGAGACGGGCATCGTGCGCCGGCTCATCTCCGAGCACCTGGACGATGTGGTGCACAACCGGCTGCCGAAGATCGTGGAGAAGACGGGCCTGTCGATCGAGGCGGTGAACAGCGCGATCGCGTCGATGCGCCGGCTCAGCGTCGCCCCGGCGCGCCGCCTGAGCAGCGAGACGCCCAGCGCCATCGTGCCCGACGCGATGATCGAGTTCGACGAGGAGCAGGACCGCTACATCGCCATCCAGACCGACGGCCGCCTGCCCAACCTGCGGATCAACCGCGAGTACGCCGAGATGGTCCGCGACCGCGAGACGCCCAAGGAGACCAAGGAGTTCGTCAAGCGCAACCTGACGAACGCCCACTGGCTCATCGACGCCCTGCAGCAGCGCCGGCGCACCCTCCAGCGCGTGCTCAATGTCGTGGTGGACGCCCAGCGCGATTTCTTCGACTACGGCCCCCAGTCCCTCAAGCCCCTGCCCATGACCCAGGTCGCCGACCAGCTCGGCCTGCATGTCGCGACCATCTCCCGGGCGGTCGCCGACAAGCATGTCCTCACGCCCCGCGGCGTCATGCCCCTGCGCCGCTTCTTCACCGGCGGCACCCAGACCGAATCCGGCGAGGATGTCTCCTGGGAAGCCATCCGCGTCTCCCTGCAGGAGGTCGTGGACGCCGAGGACAAGAAGAACCCCCTCAGCGACGAGGCGCTCGCCGAAGAGCTCAAGAAGCGCGGCGTCGAGATCGCCCGGCGCACCATCGCCAAGTACCGCGCCCAGCTGAACATCCCCTCGGCGCGGATGCGCAAGCAGTTCTGAGCGGATCGGCTACTTCGTCCCCGCCAGCTGCCGCACCGTCATGTCGAACCGGTGCACCATGCTCGAGTAGAGCGCGTACACGACCGCGACATACACCCCGCCCGCCAGCGCGGCGCCGATGACCAGCGACACGCGCATCGTCTGCAGGCCGTCGCGCTGGGCCAGCGTGGCCTCCGCCGCGTCGCCGGGGTCGATCATGGAGAGGATCGCGGTCGCCGGGTTCATGGCCGCCAGCGCCGGGCCAATGACGGAGATCTCCTGCCCGGCCTGCCAGCCGCAGAGCCCCAGGATCCCGCCGATGACGCCGATCACGCCCACCGCCGCCACGACGGAGCCGATCGTGCCCTTGCTCTTGATGGACCACTGCAGCCCGACCATCACGGCCGCGGCGATCGCGGGCAGCACCACCAGCGGCGCCACCAGCGCCGCCTCGGGCAGCACCACGGGGACCATGGTCGTGCCCGTGCCCGCGAGCGTGGACACCAGCACGCCGCCCTGACGGCTGAAGCCGTCGAACAGCACATAGACCGAGGCGACCGCCAGCGTGCCCAGCGGCACGAGCAGCAGGGGCGTGAGGTAGGCGATGAGCCCGCGCAGCTTGCCGCCGACATACATGCGGGGCGTGATGGGCGTGGTCAGCAGCAGGTCCAGCGTGCCGTCCTCGCGCTCGCGCGAGACGGAGGTGGCGCTGAGGTTGATCGCGATGAGGCCGATGACGGCCAGCTCGGTCCACACCGTGGAGATGAGCGCGAGGCGGAACGCCGAGTGCGTGAGCCCGCCGTGGTACGCCGCGACCAGGCCCAGCGCCCACAGCCCGCCCAGTGAGATGAACGCCCATCGCGCGACGAGCTTCGGCAGCGCCCCGGACCGCGCCGTGCCCTCGCGCCAGGCGATGGGGTTCTTCCACACGGGGCGCGGGGCGCGGATCTTCTCGCCCTTGGCGCCGAAGCCGAACATGCGCCGATACCAGGCGGCGCCCCCGGTGGCGCCCGCCGTCCGCGCGGTGATGGAGCTGGTCAGCACCAGCGCCACGCTCAGCCCGGCGCTGGCCACGCACCAGGCGGTGACGGGCGAGCCCAGCCAGAAGGCGCGGATCGGCCCCATCGCGGCGATCTCGTCCGACGCCGGGCGCGGATACGCCGTGGGGTTCAGCAGCGCCTCCAGCGCGAGGAACGGGTTCGTGGGCGTCATCACCGTCACGCCGCCGGTGGTGCGCCGGAGCCACAGGTCGATCGCCCAGGTCGCGGCCAGGTAGGAGATCACGGCGACATAAAAGGTGAAGACAGCCTTGCGCCCGGCGGTCCTCGAGACGGACAGGAAGATGGCGATGGAGCCCACCAGCAGGGCGGCGCACAGGGCGATGGTGTACGAGGCGAAGATCGATCGACCCGGCACGCCGCCGAAGTACTGCGTGATCGCGAACAGCGGCAGCGAACTCAGCAGCAGCCCGGCGACGAAGAACAGCCGTCCGAGCAGGTTGCCCAGGACGATCTGCGCCGCGGACAGGGGCGTGGTGAGCAGCACCTCCCAGGTGCGCGGGCTGGCCTCCTGAGCGATGGCGCCGGCCATGAAGACCGGCGCGAGGATGCAGATCAGGGCGATCTGCAGGTACGACACCATCGTGAACGATGACGCGCCCGCCGCGGCGAGTTCCCGGTACGAGAGCGTCGTCTGCCCCGCGTTCAGCAGCAGCGACCACAACAGCACCGCGATGAGCACGGCGAGGTAGCCAGTGCGGATGTAGAGGTGGCGCGACCGCCGCGACCCGCCCTGGACGAGCCGGACGCAGATCGGATTGGTCGGTCCGAGCCGGAGCAGCCAGCGCAGGAATGCGGGCATGGGGGGATCGTACCGGCGCCGGCGGGCCCGGGAGGAGGCCCCGGAGCGCGGCCCGGACAGAGGGGGCTTCCGAGGCTTCCGGGGGTTCCGGGGGGGCGGCGTTGACCGGATGGGCCGAAGTCGTCAAGATGAAGAGTTGTTGATCCACAGCGCGTCCGGCGAGCGTTCGCCGGCGCGAGACTCTCGGCCCGTCCGGTTTCTGACGAGCGGCCGTTTCCGATCCCGACCGCGTGGCGCCGACCTTGGCCCGACGCCGGAAGGGGTCCGCCCCGGGAATCTTCTCCCGGCGCGCATAGATTGAACCGAGTTCCCCCCGCGCAGCAGCCACAGCGTGAGCAGCATGCAAGCAAGTCGAGTTCTGACAGCGATTTCCGACCAGCCGGACACCCCGGCCCCGCCCGGCGCGAGGCCTTGTCCGATGCCGGATTGCTCCGCACTTCATGGGGTTCGTTCAATCTGATGGCGAACGGGTCGGCGGCTTGGTCCGTCGGCGTAGCGAGTCCGATGCCGGCGAGGCGCTCCGAGAGCGTCCCGTCGTAGTTCGCCGCCTGCGCGGCGCGAGGAATCGGACATGCACCTCGCCGCACCACAGATCGGCTTCGTCACCCTGGGGGAGATCACCACCGCAACCGCCGCCGGCATCGGCGTCGGCGGGCTGGTGGTGGGGGCTCTGCTCGGGTTCCTGTTGTTCCGGATCGTCACCGGCCAGACGATCGGCAAGGCCAAAGTCGAGGCCGAGCAGGTGCTGCGCGTGGCCAAGGCCGAGGCCGACGCCGCGGCCCGCGAGGTCGAGTTGGCCGCCGAGAAGCGCGTGGCCGAGGCCCGGACCCGGCTTGAGGCCGAGACCGAGTCCCGCCGCAACGAACTGCGCGAGGACGAGCGCCGGCTCAAGAAGCGGGAGGACACCCTCGACCACAAGCTCGACGGCGTAGCCCAGAAGGAAGAGGCGCTGGCCAAGGAGCGGGAGGGCCTCAAGGCCCGGGACGCCAAGGTCGCCGCCCGTGAGCAGGAAGTCGAGAACATCATCCGCCGGCAGAACGACGAGCTGCTGCGGATCTCCGAGTGGTCGCGCGACCAGGCCCGGGCGGCCCTGCTGGAGCGGGTCGAGGAAGAGGCCCGGATGGACGCGGCCCGGATCGTCCGCAAGATCACCGAGGACGCCCAGGCCGAGGCCAAGGACAAGGCCCGCGAGATCACCGTCATGGCGATCCAGCGGTTCGCGTCCGAGCACACTTCGGAGGCGACGGTCCGCACGGTGGCGATCCCCTCGGACGACATGAAGGGCCGCATCATCGGGCGCGAGGGTCGGAACATCCGGGCGATCGAGAAGGCCACGGGCGTGGACATCCTCGTGGACGACACGCCGGGCGTGATCGCGGTGTCGTCGTTCGACAAGGTGCGTCAGGCGGTGGCGGTCGAGGCGCTGGAGAAGCTGGTGGCCGACGGGCGCGTGCACCCCACGCGGATCGAAGAGGTCGTGGAGCAGGTCCGCAAGGAGATGGACGAGCGCATCCAGAAGCTGGGGCGCGACGCCGTGCTCGAGGCCAACATCCGCAGCGTGCACCCCAAGATCCGCGAGGCGATGGGCAAGCTGCACTTCCGGACCTCGTACGGCCAGAATGTGCTGCGCCACTCGATGGAGGTCGCGTATATCAGCCAGTTGATCGCGGACCAGCTGGGCATGGACGGCTCCATCGCGCGCCGCTGCGGGTTCCTGCACGACATCGGCAAGGCGATGGACCACGAGATGGAGGGCGGGCACCC
>CALKYH010000014.1 GCA_938003595.1 uncultured bacterium | reverse complement strand
AGCCCGTCGGCGCCCGCGCCGACGACGCGGCGGTGCAGAACATCCTCGCCACGCTCACCTCGCTGCCGATCGAGCGCTTCATCGACGACGGCTCCATCGACCGCGCGGCCGCGGGGTTCGAGACGCCCCGCCTGCGCATCGACACAGAGACCGACGCCCGCGAGATCAGCGAGAACGGCGAGGTCTCGGTCCGCACGAAAGAGCAGCATCTCACCGTCGGCGGCGCCGCGGACATGGAGGGCAACTTCCTCTTCGCCACGCCGGACATGGGCGCGACCATCTTCACGATCCCGACGAACGGCCTTCGCGCCGTCCCCGCCGACGCCGCGGCGTGCATCGCCCGACCGGCCACGGGGGTGCTGCCCTCCAATGTCGGCATGGTGCACATCCGCTTCGCCGACGGCACGGAACGCGGCTGCCGGCGCGGTCTGGACGGCTGGGACGAACTGACCATCGACGGCTCCATGCTCCCCCTCGAACCCGAGCCCGTGCAGGACATGCTGGACTTCCTCAGCGCCCGCATCCCCCCCACCCTGCGCATCCTCGACGGCTCGCAGAGCGCCGGCGAACCCTGGGCGACGGTCACGCTGTTCGGCTTCACCGACGAGCCGCTGGACGCCGTGGAGCTAGTGACCGTGGAAGGCGCGCCCGGCGCGCTGCGGGACCGGCTGCTGCGGGTCTACACGCCCGGCCCGTGGCCGGACTTGCTCACGCCTCAGGGACTTGATGCGCCCGAGCCGACGCCCGCGCCCGCGGGCGCAGCGCCGTAGATGAGCAGGGCGTCGACGCCGGATCGGCGCGACATGCATCGCGTGTAGCCATGGCTGTCCGCGAGGCTCGTCTGCGCGGCGGGATCGCCCCCGATAAACGCCCAAGCCTCGTCGACCAGGCGGCGTCTCAGGAACTCGTTCAGCAGTGTCGGGCCGGCTTCGAGCAGGACGGTCGCGGGGTTGTGCCGCGTGGACAGCAGGGCCAATGCCTCGCCCGCGTCCACACGCCCGGCGCTGTCGAGCGGAGCCTCGATCAGCTCGGCGCCGGCGGCGTGCAGCGCCCGGGCGCGATCCGGATTTCGCGTGGCCGCGCTGGCGCCGGCGACAATGGTCAGCGGCGCGGCGTCGATCGATCCGACCAGCGCCGAAGTGATCGGCGTGCGCAGTTGCGTGTCGAAGACGACTCGCCGCGCCACGCGCCGGACGCGCGCCACGCCCCGGGCGGTCAGCAGGGGGTCGTCCGCCAGGACCGTGCCGACGCCGACGATCACCATGTCCACCCGTGCGCGCAGGCGGTGCACGCGGCGCAGCGACGCGGGGCAGGAGATCCAGCGGCCCTCGTCGGCGACGAAGCGGCCGTCGGGAGTCTGGGCCCACTTGGCGATCACCCACGGCAGGCCGCGCAGCGTGCGCTTCAGGTGGGGCCGCGCGAGACTCGTGGCCAGCGGGCTGGCGTCGGACCGTCTCGCGGCGCAGCCGCCGGCGCGCAGGGCGTCGGCGCCGCCCAGGCCCTTGGGGGCCGGATCGTCGCTCGCGTAGACCACCTCCACTACGCCGGCGCGGAGCAGGGCGTCGGCGCAGGGGCCGGTGCGGCCCACGCCGCGGCAGGGTTCGAGCGTGACCCAGGCGGTGCAGCCGCGCGGGTCCTCGCCCCGGCGCGCCGCGTCGGCGAGGGCCTCGACCTCGGCGTGCGCGCCGCCGCAGCGCTTGTGGTGGCCCATGCCGATGACGCGCCCGGAGGCGTCCGCCAGCACGCAGCCGACCAGGGGGTTGGGCTCGGCGTCGCCGGCGGCGCGGAGCGCGGCCCTGGCGGCTCGGTCGAGCATCGCGCGATCGAGTTGGGCGCGGGGGTCAGCGGAGTCGGACAAGGGCGCGGCGCTCTTCGGGGGTGATGAACTCGGCGGCGTCGCGCAGCCAGCGGCGCGCGTCGGTCACATAGCCGGCGGTGGGCGCCAGCCCCGGCGCCCGGGCGCACCAGTGGTCGTTGAAGCGGATCATCGACAGCTCGCGCACGTACTTGGCCGTCATGGACGCCAGCGCCACGGGCAGGTGCGCCTGCTCGGCCTCGGGCCGGAACAGGACCGTCATGGCGCGCCCGCTCTGCTCGTCGGTCAGCAGGTAGCGGCTGGCGCGGTCGGTCTCCTCGAGAACCTCGACACGCGCTTCCTCGAAGGCGCGCCCGAGCACGCCGGCGTAGCAGGTCCGCCCGCCGTGCCGGTCGCACACCAGGCGGGGCCCGCCGGCCTGGGCGCCTTCGCGCCCCCAGCGCTCCCAGACGAAGCGCATGTGGCGTGCGGCGGCCTGGAAGTTCACGGCCCCCTTGGAGCCCAATCGGTCGCACTGGGCGTTGAAGTCCTCGACGCCCACGGCCTCGGCGCGGAGCGCGAGTGGAGTCACCCCCGCGCTGTGCAGGGCGGCTGAGAACAGGTTCGAGTCGATCCTCAGCCGGCCGGGGTCGTTGGCGACAGGCGCCGGGCGAGGCGTGGTGCGGCCCCAGGCCTGTCGCTCGGTCGAGGCGCCGAGCGCCGCAAGGACCGAGTCGTCCGTGGCGCAGTCGTGGCCGCAGAGGCCGAGCACGATCAGGACAGCGCGCTCAAGGCGTGAGACGCCGAAGGGATCAGTCTCGGTGCCGGCGCCTTTGAGGCGCTTGGAGTCGTCGATGGCGATGCGCTTGCCGCGGGAGTCTTTTCCGGCGCGGCAGACGGCGCTCTTCAGCGCCTTCCACAGGTCCGGAGCGGGCTCGCCGGGAGTCCAGTCGCGGACGCGGAAGACCGAGAGCGCAACGCACAGCGGGCCGAGCATTGGGCCGTAGCCCGCCTCGTCGAGTCCGGCGTAGACCACTCCGGGCTCGGCGCCCGGAGCGGGGTCATTCTCATGTGTGTCGGCAGGGCCCATGGGTGGGCCCATCGTGCGCGCCCTGGCGTCGGCGTCAAGGCGCGGCGCCGGCGGGGCTCACTCCGCCGGGGGCGGGTTGGGATCGACGGTGGCGCCGATCTCGTTGGTCGGCTGGCCATCGGGGCCGACGGCCGAGGAGCCGCCCGCGACGAAGCGGAAGAGCAATACGGCCGCGACGAGCAGGAGCACGATCGCGATCACGAGCTTGATGGTCTTGGCGTTCATGGGTACAGCTGATCCTTTCCGGCGGCCGCGCGGTGGAGCCTGCGCGGGGAGCTTCGTTCTGACGGGTATCTTAACGGCTCGCCGGGGCTTCGTGGTGCAAAAGCGAACCGGCCCGGCGCAGATGCGCCGGGCCGGGGGTGAGATCCAAACAAGTGTCCGTGGGGGTCCGGATCAGCGGAAGTCGCGACCGGCGAGGCCGCCGACCGTCGTGCGGTAGTACTCGACGCCGATGGTGCCGATGCCGGAGTAGTTGAGGCCGACGCCGTTGGGCAGGCCGATGAAGGGGCCGAACTCTTCGGTCATATCGTCGGCGTTGCTGGGGTCGTTCGGGGGGCTGTCACGGCCGGGGACGACGGCCTTGGCCGAGCCGTCCATGAGGGAGACAGTGATGGTGCCGTTGCCGCGGGCCCAGATGTCCACATTGCGGTCATGGTCGGCGCGGTGCTGGAAGAAGACGACCTTCTGCGAGGGGAACTGCACCTGCGTCGCACGGGCGTACGCGCGGTACGGCAGGAGCGAGGGCAGCGAGCCGCCGCTGGACTGCGGGTTCATCGGGCCGTCCTGACGGAAGACCTCGCGCTTGTAGTGCGTGGGAAGGACATACCAGTAGGACGACCAGGCAAGAGCCTCCTGGTGGGGCTGGCCGGGGTCCTCTTCCTGATAGCGCTCCCAGAGGCCCTTCCACGCGCGGGCGACGGGGGAGACGAAGGGCTCGGTCAGCATGCCGTAGCCGCGCGAGTCGGTGATGAGGTCGCCGAAGGCGATGAACCAGAAGCCCTCGAGGCCCACCATGTTGAAGTTGTAACCGTTGTTGTAGAAGCTGTTGCCGGTGGTGGCGAACTTCCAGCCCTGCGCGGGGTTGGCGCCGGGAGCGGTCTGGCCGGCCCAGCCGTTGATCGGGCGCTGCTGATACGCGAAGCGCGTCGCAGGGCTGCCCGTCTGGCCGTCGTTGCCGAAGCCCTCGATGTTGAGGCCGCCCTCGGGCGCATTCGGGAGGATGTCGCCGTTCTGGTTGGAACCGATCGCAACGCCCTGGGCGAGCTGACGGTTGTTGGACGAGCAGGCCATGATGCCGGCCTGACGGCGCGCCTCACCGAGCGTCGGGAGGAGGATGCCGATGAGCAGGGCGATGATGCTGATCACCACCAGCAACTCAATCAGCGTGAACGCGTTGCGACGATTTCGGGCCATTGTTTGGTGTCTCCTGATCGCTGTTCCGGGTGGTCCGCAAGGCCGTGATGGACCTCTGACGCTTTCTACAGATTGACCACGCCGGTGCGCGAAATGCCTTGGCGTGTGGAATCGCGAGAGTCTAGGGACCGCGCAAAGATTCGTAAAGCACGCTCCGATACGGGGCGAAACCCGGGTGGGTTTCAGAAAAATGGCGGTCCTGGGAAACGGGGGACCCTGGGTCGGGGTCCGGGGCTATCCCTGTTCTCGGACCCAAGAATCAGGGGGTGTCGGGGCGACACGGACATTCCGGGGCGGACCCCAGCCGAACAGTCGGCCCGGCCGTGGTATTCATCCCCCGCTACCCGCCGGGCCATGAAAAACGCCCCTCCGGAGAGGGGCGTCTTCACGGATCAATGCGGCTGAGAGGAGTCGAACCTCCACGGGTGTTACCCCACTAGAACCTGAATCTAGCGCGTCTGCCAATTCCGCCACAGCCGCGGGGGAAGGGGGGAAGCATATCGGGGTTGGGGCGGCGGGCAAGTGGGGCTGCGGGTGGGATCGCGAAGGGCTCGAAGATCGAACGCCGAGACCGCGGAGGGCGCGGAGTCCGCGGAGGGGAGGGAGGGGTTCCGCAAGGCAGGCCGCTGCTGATCGGCCCGAGTCAGGGCGGCGTTCGACCGCCGTTCTGGAAGAAGAACGAGCTCGAGTGGCCCGCGTGGCCGTGGCGATTCATCATCAACCGTGCGGAGCCACGGTTGATGGCACGGGTCTGGGGAACATTCCGAGTGGATCAATCCTCGATCGGGGCTTCGTCCTCGGCGTCCTCGGCGATCGTCGCGCCGGCGCTGGCGGCGGCGCCGGGCTTGCCGACGCCCCGCGCGGTCAGGACGGCGCGGCGGATCTCGGCGGCGAGCTCGGGGTTCTCGGCGAGGAACTTCTTGGAGTTCTCGCGGCCCTGGCCGAGGCGGACATCGCCGTAGGAGAACCACGCGCCCGACTTGTCGACGATGTTGTCGTTGACGGCCAGGTCGAGCAGGTCTCCGGTGGTGGAGATGCCCTCGGTGTACATGATGTCGAACTCGGCGTCGCGGAAGGGCGGGGCGACCTTGTTCTTGACGACGCGGGCGCGGACGCGCGAGCCGACGGTGACATCGCCTTCCTTGATGGCGCCGGTGCGCCGGACATCGATGCGGACGGAGGAGTAGAACTTGAGCGCGCGCCCGCCGGGGGTGGTCTCGGGGGAGCCGAACATGACGCCGATCTTCTCGCGGATCTGGTTGATGAAGATGACGGAGCAGTTGGACTTGGCGATGGCGCCGGTGAGCTTGCGCATGGCCTGGCTCATGAGGCGGGCCTGGAGGCCGACATGGGAGTCGCCCATGTCGCCCTCGATCTCGGCGCGGGGAATGAGCGCCGCGACGGAGTCCACGACGATGATGTCCACGGCGTTGGAGCGGACGAGCAGCTCGCAGATGTCCAGGGCCTGCTCGCCGGTGTCGGGCTGGGAGACGAGCAGATCGTCGATGTTCACGCCGATGCGCCGGGCCCAGGACGGGTCGAGCGCGTGCTCGGCGTCGATGAACGCGGCGACGCCGCCCTCTTTCTGCGCGTGGGCGGCGACGGTGAGCGCGACGGTGGTCTTGCCGGAGGATTCCGGGCCGAAGACCTCGATGATGCGCCCGCGCGGGATGCCCTTGCCGCCGAGGGCCAGGTCCAGCGAGAGCGAGCCGGTGGAGATGCCGGGGATGGCGAGGAAGGCGTCCTCGTCCAGACGCATGATGGAGCCCTTGCCGAACGACTTGTCGATCTGGGCCAGGGTCCGCTGGAGGGCCTGGGCCTTGCCCTTGTCCTCGATGGTCCCGGCGATGCGTCCGTCCTTTGAGTTCGTGGCCACGCGACCGTTCTCCTTGGCTGATTTTGCGCTGGCGACCATACCTGATGCCTCCTGTTCCGGTCCAGATCAGACCGTCGATGTTCGGTGTGCGATAGGATGACAGGGAGGATCGGGGTCGTCAAGAGGCGTTCGGTACATTTTCGGAAAGTTTTTGTTCGGGTTGAGCGGCCGGTGAACCGGCGAGGCGGGCGAAGGCCTCGCCACGCTCCTCGTAATTCGTGAACTGGTCCCAGCTTGCGCAACCCGGGCTCAGCAGGACCACATCCCCGGCCCGGGCGCGGGCCAGGGCCTGCTCCACGGCCTCGGCGAGGGTGACGGCCTCGCGGACGGCATCGGCCCGGGCGCCGGCCTCTCTGGCGGCGCCGGCGATGGCCGGCCCGGTGGCGCCGATGGTGTAGAGACCCGCGAGCGACGGCGCCAGGGCGCCGATGGGCGAGAGGTCGATCTTCTTGTCGTAACCGCCGGCGACCAGGTGCACGCGCGAAGGGCCGCCGTCGTCGTCGAAGGCGCGCACGGCGGTGGCGACGGACTCGGGCGTGGTGGACTTGGAGTCGTTGAAGAAGCGGACGGCGCCGTCGCCGCGGCGCCGCTCGCCGACGAGCTGCAGCCGGTGCGGGAGGCCGGGGAAGGCCGCGAGGTGGTGGGCGATCGAGGCGGGGTCCGTGCCGAGCGCGGCGCCGACGACGCGAGCGGCGAGGATGGCGTTGTCGCGGTTGTGCGCGCCGGGGATCGCCAGGCGAGGCAGGGCCTGCTGCAGGCCTGAGAGGATCGCCGGGTCCTCTGGCGTAAACACCTCTCCGACGCGCCGACCGTGGCGCCCGACAAAGCCGGGCCATTCAGCGCAGAGCGCGAGGTCGCCGGGGCGCTGGCGCTCGAAGATCCCCGCCTTGCTCGAGGCGTAGTGGGCCATCTCGCCGTGCCAGTCCATGTGATTCGGGGCGAGGTTGGTCAGGGCGGCGATGTGCGGCGCCCATCCGGCGGCGTTCGGGTCGCCGACGCCTGCGCCCAGCCAATAGAGCATGGCGCTGGACAGTTCGAGGACGACCCAGTCGCTCGGGGCGATGTCGTTCAGCGAGGTCAGGAGCGAACCGCCGATGTTGCCGCCGAGCCAGACGCGCGCCGGCGAGCGCTCTCCCTGCAGCGCCGCGCGGAGGGCGTGGGCGATCATCGCGGTGGTGGTGCTCTTGCCGACGGACCCGGTGACGCCGATCACGCGGCGCCGGTCGGGGAGGCGCTCGCAGAGCAGACGGATCTCGGTGGTGACGGGGACGCCGGCGCGCTGGGCGGCGACCAGGAAGGGGTTGGCCCAGGGCTTGGGGACGGCGGGGTTGGCGACGACCAGGTCGGCGTTGGTGAAGTCCGTCTCGAGGTGCTCGCCGAGGCGGAGGGCGAGGGCGCCGGCGTCGATCTCGGGGCGGAGGGCGTCGATGGATTCGCCGAGGCGGGCACGGGCGTCGAGGTCGGTGACCAGGACGCTGGAGCCCTGTCCGGCGAGCCAGCGCGACACGCCGACGCCGCCGCCGAAGCGGCCGAGCCCCATCACCGTCACGCGCTTCCTTGCGAGCGAGGCGGTCATCGCGGGGCATCATACGACGGCGGGGCCGGGCCCCGCGCGGTCGGATCATTATGCTGGGGGGATGAACACAGCAGCGAAGCGAACGGTGAGCGGCGCGGCCCTGACGGCGGCGGCGATGGCGATGACGGCGTGCGCCTCTTCCAAGGGCCCGGGCCGGGAGTTCGGGGGCGCGGTGCCGAAGGAGGCGCCGCCCGCGGCCGTGACCGCCATGGTGCAGGGGGTCAGCCCGACGAAGGTCAAGGCGAGCGTGGACGCCCTGGCCGGCTTCGGGACACGCCACACCCTCTCGAGCACGGAATGGCAGGACCGGGGCATCGGGGCGGCGCGGGCCTGGATCTCGCAGAGCTTCCAGGCGGCGTCGGAGGAGTCCGAGCGGGTCGGCGACCAGACCATCCGGGTGCTGTTCGACTCCCACACGGTGCAGCCCGACGGTCGGCGGATCACGCGCGAGGTGGAGGTCGTGAATGTGCTGTGCGTGATCCCGGGGTCCAACCCGGCGGCGCGGGACCGGCTGTACTACGCGACGGCGCACTACGACTCGATCTGCGGCGAGAACACCGACGCCGAGTGCGACGCCCCGGGGGCCAACGACAACGCCTCCGGCACGGCGGCGCTGATCGAGATGGCGCGTGTGCTGGCCAAGCAGAAGCTCGACGCGACGGTGGTGCTCATGGCGACGGCGGGCGAGGAGCAGGGGCTCATCGGCGCCCGGCTGCACGCCGAGCGCGTGCGGGCGGAGGGCCGGGACATCCGCGCGGTGCTGAACAACGACATCATCGGCGACCCGGCGGGGCCGTTCCCCAAGGACGGGCCGGAGGCGCGGGCCTCGCGCAAGACGGTGCGGCTGTTCTCCGAGGGCGTGCCGCGGGACGCGACGCCGGAGCAGATCATGCAGATCTACGCCTCGGGCATGGAGAACGACGGTCCTGCGCGGACGCTGGCGCGGTATGTCGGGGAAGTGGGCGCCTGGCACAACCTGCCGGTGCAGCCGACGCTGATCTATCGCAACGATCGATTCCTGCGTGGCGGGGATCACACGGCGTTCATCGAGCAGAACTACGACGCGGCGGTGCGGTTCACGGCGCTGTACGAGGACTACGACCGGCAGCACCAGAATGTGCGTCTGGAGCTGGTGGAGCGCGACGGCGACGGCGAGCTCGTGCAGTTCGGCGATCTGCCCTCGTTCGTCGAGGCGGAGTACCTGGCGGATGTCACGCGTCTGAACGCGGCGGCAATCATGCACCTGGCCAATGCGCCCGCGCCGCCGACGAACGCGATGATCGTGATGGCGACGCTGGAGAACCCCACGCGCCTGCGCTGGGACGCGCCGGACATGGAGAACAACCCGGAGCAGATCGCCGGCTACGAGGTCATGGTTCGGGCGACGACCTCCCCCGTGTGGCAGTTGTCCCGGGATGTGGGCTTCACGAACGAGGCGACGATCGAGCTGAGCAAGGACAACTGGCTGTTCGGCGTGCGGGCGTACGACGCGGAGGGCTATCGCAGCCCGGTGTCGTTCGCGGTCCCGGTGCGTAGGCCGTAGGCGCAGCGCCGTGGAATTGGCCAAGGCCCCCACTCCTGCGTCGGCGGGGGCTCCGCGCGAGCCGCTGGGGCGGTTGTTCCTCCGTTTTCTGAGGTTCGGGTTGCTGGCCTGGGGCGGGCCGGTGGCGCAGATCGGGCTGCTGCGGGACGAACTTGTCGAGCGCGAGCGCTGGGTGACGCGCGAGCGGTTCAACCGGGCGCTGGCGGTCTACCAGGCGCTGCCCGGGCCCGAGGCGACGGAGCTGTGCTGCTACTTCGGCATGCTCTCGCGCGGCCGGATCGGCGCGGTGGTCGCGGGGCTGGGCTTCGTGCTGCCGGGGTTCGTGATGATCTTTGCGCTGTCGTGGGTGTATGTGCGATTCGGCGTGGCGTCGCCGCTGGCTGCGGCGGCGTTCGCCGGGGCGCAGGCGGCGGTGTGCGCGCTGATCGTGCGCGCGGTGCACCGCATCGGCGCCCACGCGCTGCACGACCGGTGGTTGTGGGCGATCGCGCTGCTCGCGGCGGGGAGCCAGGCGGTGGGCGTGCACTTCGCGGTTCCGATCGTGCTGGGCGGGCTGGCGTACGCCGCGGCGAGGCTGCGCCATTGGGCGGGGCTGGGCATGGTCGCTCTGCTGTTCGCGGGGGCGACGGCGTGGACGCTGCTCGAGGAGCCCGGGGCGACGGCGATGACGGCGAGCGCCGGAACGGAGGCGACGGCCGGGGCGGTGTTCGTCTCGGGCCTGCGCGGCGGGCTGCTGACCTTCGGCGGGGCGTACACAGTCATCCCGTTTCTGCGCCGGGACGCGGTGGAGGTCGGAGGGTGGATGACCGACGCCCAGTTCCTGGATGCGCTGGCGCTGTCGGGGATCCTGCCGGCGCCGCTGATCATCTTCGGGACGATGGTCGGCTACCTGGCGCGAGGCGCGCTGGGGGCGCTGCTGATGACGGTCGGGCTGTTCCTGCCGGCGTTCTCGTTCACGCTCATCGGGCACGGGTTCTTCGAGCGCGTCATCGACGACCGGCGCCTGCACGCGTTTCTGGACGGCGTGACGGCGGCGGTCGTCGGGATCATCGCGGCGACGGCGGTGACGCTGACCATCGATGCGATGGATTCGGTCGTCGCGGGGGCGATCTTCGCGGCGGCGCTGGCGACGGTCTACCTCTGGAAATCGCGATGGGCGATCCCCGCGGTCGTCCTGGGCGCCGGCGGCGCGGGGCTGGCGCTGCTGCGGAACGGGTAGGTCACTCGCCCAGCTCGGGCCCCGCGTTCCCGGCGACGCGGGCCCTGCGCTTCTCGGCGTTGCGTCTCGCCCGGATGTTGAGCAGTTCGATGCAGAGCGAGAAGGCCATGGCGAAGTAGATGTAGCCGCGCTCCAGGTGCTGGCCCAGGCCGTCGGCGATGAGCAGCACGCCGACCATGATGAGGAACGCCAGGGCGAGCAGCTTCACCGTCGGATGCTTCGCGACGAAGCGGCTGATGCGCCCGGCGAAGACCATCATGACGATGACCGCGACGATCACCGCCGCGACCATGACGGCGATCTCCTTGGCCATGCCCACGGCGGTGATGACCGAATCCAGCGAGAAGACCAGGTCGAGCAGCAGGATCTGGACGATCGCGGCCCCGAAGCTCGGCGCGCGCTTGGTGTGGGCTTCGTGGCCGTCGCTCTCGACGGTCGCGTGGATCTCCTTCGTCGCCTTGACGAGGAGGAACAGCCCGCCGCCGATGAGAATCAGGTCCTTGCCGCTGACGCCTCGCTCGAAGCCCAGGAGATCGATGCGGAACAGCTCGGCCTGCAGCCGCATGATCCACGAGATGGTCAGCAGCAGGCCGATGCGCATGAGCATGGCCAGCGCCAGGCCGACGAACCGGGCCCGGGCCTGCTGATGCTCGGGAAGCCGCCCGGTGACAATGGCGATGACAATGATGTTGTCGACGCCCAGCACAACCTCGAGCGAGGTGAGGGTCAGGAAGGCGATCAGGTTCTCGACGGTCAGCAATTCGGTCACCGGTGGCTCCTGAGGGCCCCTGAACGGGCGGCACGGCCGGGATGGTATCGGACTCGGGCGGGAGAACCCTCGGGCGATCCTGATCCAGCTGTAACGGGGCGGACCGGCTCCCGTACAACCTCCCGGACACCCGCACCCACCCCCGGGCGGACGCAACCGCCTGATTCGATCACCGGAGACCCACCCATGCGTTGCACACTGCTCCTGACTTCCGCCGGACTGCTCATCAGCGCGAGCGCCGTCGCCAAGCCCTTCAACCGCAACTGGACCCCGGCCGCCGCGCCGTGGCTGGTGCATGTCGATGTCGAGGCCGCGATGCGGTCGGAGATCGGCAAGCTCGGCTTCGAGGGCCCCGAGCCGGTGCTGGCGGAGCTGTCCGCGGACCTGCAGGAGGAGCTGGGCTTCGACTTCTTCTCCGAGGTGCGCTCCGTGACGATCTACGGCCTGACGGTCGATCACGAGGAGCCGGTGGTGATCATCTCCACCACGCCGGAGGCCGAGGCCCGCCTGGTGGCGATGGCCGCGGAGATGTCGGAATCCACGGTCGTCGAGCAGAACCGAACGATCTACAAGCTGGGCCCGGACGACGGTGAGCATTCGCACTACGGCGTCTTCCTCGCGGGGCCGGACGCGGGCGAGCGGCTGATCGTCATCTCGCCCGTGCGCGCCAAACTGCACGGCGCCATCGACATCATCGAGGGCAACGGCCGGCTCGAGGCGAATCTGGACCAGTCGCCGCTGACGCGCGGCCCCTCCGCCGGCTCGATCGTGTATGTCTCGGCCGCCGAGATCGACAAGGGCCTGGACATCGCGCCCGTGGCGCTCGTCCTGCAGCGGGCCGAGGGCGTCCGCTTCGACATGGGCGAGGTCAACGGCGAGATGTACCTCGACGCCGACCTCCGCACCACCGGCGACGACGAGGCCCAGCAGATGTTCCAGATGGCCCAGGGCGGCATCGCGATGGCGCAGTTCGCCGCGTCGAAGGAGCCCGAGTTCGCGGAGATCGCGGCGCTGGCCGGCGGCATGAAGCTGCAGGTCGATGGGCGCGACCTGTCCCTGCGGTTCCGGCACGACTCCAAGGACCTGATGCGCCGGATCACCGAGATGACCGGCGAGATCCAGATGAACCACGACGGCGACCACGATCACGACCACGACGGCGACCACCATGTCGAGGTCCATCAGACGGTGAAGGTCGGCAAGGACGGCAAGATCCAGGAATGACCCCCCTCGCGGCACACGCCGTGGACACCGACGCTCTGGCTCGGTCGATCGCGCCTCGCACGATCGCCGAGCCGGAGCGTTGCGCCGAGGACCTCGCCCGCGACGCGCAGGCGGGGTCGCTCCGCGCCTTCACCGAGCTGGTCGAGATGTACGAGACGCGGGTGTTCTCCTTCCTCCGTCGGCGCACCCGCAACGAGGCCGACGCCGAGGAGATGACGCAGGAGACCTTCCTCCGCGCCTGGAAGTCCCTGCCCCGCTACGACCCGTCGCGCCCGTTCACCACCTGGCTGTTCACGATCGCCTCGCGCATCGCGACCGACGCCTTCCGCAAGAAGATCACCGCGCGCGAGCAGGCGTTCTCGGGCGAGCCGGGCGACGATCACGACCGCAACGAGGAACGCCGGCTGGGCAACGAGGCCTGGATCGCCGCGGGCGATGTGCTCAGCGAGCGCCAGCACATCGCCGTGTGGCTGCGGTATGTCGAGAACATGGCCCCGGCCGACATCGCCGTCGTGCTGGGCGTGACGGGGCCCACCGCACGGATCATCCTGTTCCGCGCCCGGCAGGCGATCGCCCGGGCGCTGGAGGAGCGGGGCCACACCCCCGCGCAGCGCGGCTACAGTGACCAGACGGATTGCGACGGAGGTGACGCGTGAAACGCCCAACCAAGCCCACCCACGACCAGCTGGCCCGCGTCGACGCGATGCTCGCCGATCGGTCCGGCCAGCCGCGCTATCCGACGCCCTCCACCCTGCGCGCCCGCACCATGGATCGCCTCCGCGCCGAGGCCTCGCGCCCCGTCCCCACGGACGAGGCCAGGGACCTCACGCACTTCATCTGGCGCCTCTGCGTCGGCGCCGCGGGCGTCGGCGTGGTCGCCGCGGCGTGGCTCTTCGCGCTGCAGGCGTTCAGCCTGCGCCTGCCCCCCACCCCCGCCGACAGCCCCGCCGGAGGCTCCGAGGTGCGCCAGGCGTCGCTCGTGGCGCTGACCACGCTGGACGACCGGCTGTTCGATGAATCCCGCGCCGTCGCGGCGAAGCTCGCCGGAGCGGTGAACGCCTCCTACACGCGCGAGGTGGACGCGATGCGCACCGACGCCCGTCGCGCGGCGGAGGCGGCCTCGGTCTACAAGCGGTGGATCACGCCGCTGCCGGGCGCCGGCGCCGCGGATTCGACCAACTGACCCGCGATCGGGCGGCTGATCACAGCTCCGGCGCAAATCCCCGGCGCATCGTGTTCTCGCAGCACGCGCGGGGCTCCACGAACTGCAGCAGGTAATCCCGCCCGCCGGCCTTGCTGCCGACGCCGGACATGCCGAAGCCGCCGAAGGGCTGCCGCCCGACGAGCGCGCCGGTGATGCCGCGGTTCAGGTAGAGGTTGCCCACGCGGAACTCGCGCCGGGCGCGGTCCAGGTGCGAGGGCTTCCGCGAGTACACGCCGCCGGTGAGCTTGTAGGGCGAGCTGTTCGCCATCGCCAGCGCCTCGGTGTAGTCCTTGGCCTTCATGACCGCCAGCACGGGGCCGAAGATCTCCTCGCGGGCGATCGCGGCGGTCAGCGGCACATCCACGAACACATGGGGCCCGACGATCGGCTTGCCGATCTTCTCGCGCAGGCGGCGGCGCTCGTCCTCCGGCGGGTCCATCGACAGCGCCAGGCGCGCCTCGCGCTTGCCGAGTTCGATGTACGAACGGATCTTCCGCTCCGACTCGTCGTCGATCACCGGGCCCACATCGGTCGCCGGGTCGGCCGGGTCCCCCACCACCAGCGCCCTGGTCGCCTCCACGATGCGGCGCACGAAGCCGTCGTAGGCGCTGGCCACCACGATCGCGCGGCTGCACGCGGAGCACTTCTGCCCCTGGAAGCCGAAGGCGCTCTGCCGCGCCCCGAGCACCGCCTCGTCCAGGTCGGCGGAGGCGTCCACGATCAGGGCGTTCTTGCCGCCCATCTCGCACACGACCTTCTTGACATGCAGCTGCTCCTCGGGCGTCACGCCCGCGGCCTTGATGATGTCCAGCCCCACCGCCTTGGAGCCGGTGAAGGCGATGAGCGCCACGCGCGGGTCGCGCACCAGCGCGGCGCCCGTGGTCTCGCCGGGGCCGGGGATCAGGTGCAGCGCCTCGCGCGGAACGCCGGCGTCCCAGAGGACCTCGGCCATGATCTTCGCGATGCCCGGCGTCTGCTCGGCGGGCTTGACGACCGCCGTGTTGCCGCAGACCAGCGCCGCCACCGTCATGCCGCAGCAGATCGCCAGCGGGAAGTTCCACGGCGCGATGATCGCCGCCACGCCCCGGGCCTGGTACCACTGCTCGTCCAGCTCGCCGATGAACCGGCCCAGGCGCTCGCGCTCGAACAGCGGCACGCCCAGGCGCGCGTAATACTCGCAGAAGTCGATCGCCTCGCACACATCCGCGTCGGCCTCGCGCCAGGTCTTGCCTGCCTCGCGGATCATCACGCCGGCCAGCTCGTCGCGCCGCTGGCGCATCAGGCCCGCGGCCTTGACGAGCATCTCGGCGCGCTTGCGCGGGTCCTCGTCGCGCCACTTCGGGAAGAACGCTTCCGCCACGCCCACGGCGCGCCTGGCGTCCTCCGGGGTCTTGTCGTTGGCGACGCTGGGCACCGCCGCCCGCGCCAGCGCCGCGCCGAAGCGCTCGCGCTGGTCGCGCTGCGAGAGGTCGCGCATGGGCTCGGTGTAGAAGGGCCGGCCGTCGCCGACGCCGGGCACGGCGGGCGAGAGCATGTGGCGCTCGGGGGCGACCAGGTACAGGTCGGGCTTGGTGGCGGTGGGCGCCAGGCCGTTGGCCGCGACCAGCGCCTGGGGCGCTTCGTGCGGGCTGGCCAGCAGCACCTGGTCGGAGGCATGGTCGAGGAACCCGGCGCGCAGCCAGCTCTCGTTGCTGGTGTTCTCGAGCAAGCGGCGCACGAGGTACGCCATGCCGGGGATCATCTGTCCGACGGGCACATACTCGCGGATGCGCAGGCCCATCTCGACGGCCGCGTCCTTGAGCTCGTCCGCCATGCCGTGGAGCATCTGCAGCTCGATGGCGCTGTTCGGCAGCCCGCGCCGCTCCAGGCCCGCCAGGGCCGAGGCGATCGAGCGCACATTGTGCGAGCCCAGCGCCAGCTTGATCCCGCCCTCGCCGACTTTGCGCGGGGCGCCGTCGAGGAAGATGCCCGCCATCCGCTCGAAGCAGGCGTCGGTCTCGCGCTTGGTGTTCCACACCGGGCAGGGCCAGCCCTGCTGCTCGGCGTTGATCGTCTCGTAGTCCCAGTAGGCGCCCTTGACCAGTCGCACCGTGACCACGCGCCCCGTGCGCCGGGCCCACTCCACCATGCGCCGCGCGTCGTCGTCGCCGCTCTTGAGGTAGGCCTGCATCGCCAGCCCGGCCTCGAAGCTGGACTCGTCGCAGCAGCGCTGGAACAGGTCCAGCGTGAAGTCCTTGAGCGAGAACTGCTCCATGTCGAAGTTCAGCAGCACGCCCTGCGCCTTGGCCCGCTCGATGATCGGCGCCATGCGGCCCATGAGGTCGTTCAGGGCCACATCGCCCTTGAGCGGGTCACAGCGCGGCGTGAGCGACGACACCTTGATCGACACATTGACCCGCGGGATCGGCCCCAGGTGGTCCGTCTCCAGCCGCTCGTTGGGCTTCCACTTCGCGACCGTCGCGGGCAGGTTGTCGATCAGGTCCAGGTACTTCTGCTGGTAGGCGTCCGCCTCTTCATCGCTGACGCAGGCCTCGCCCAGCAGGTCCACGCTGAAGCCGATGCCCTCTTCCCAGAGCTTCTTGAGCTGGGGCAGCGCGCTCTTCGCGTCCGTGCCCGCGATGAATTTCTCCGCCATCCCCTTGATCTGCGACGACATCGTCGAGGCCATCAGCCCCTTGGCCAGCCCGCCGGCGCGCAGGCCCAGGTCCAGCCCCGAGGGCAGGGTCACGCCCGGCTGCGTGAGGTAGTCCACCAGGTGCTCGTGCACCATCTCCGGCGTCGTGAGCATCGGGTAGGCGTCCACGAAGCGGAACAGCTGCACCTTGAACGCCTGGTCCTGCATGGACCAGTTCATCATCTTGTCCGACCAGAACTTCGCCGACAGCAGGCCGGACTTGTTCTTCCGCGACAGGCCCAGCATCCGCCCGCCGATCTCCATGATCCGCGCCTCGTCGGAGCCCCCGCCGGAGCCGGTCGTCGCTGCCCTTGGCGTCGTGCGGCCGTGGTCCGGCGGCGCGGGTGGACGGACAGCGGAGGTCGAGGACTTGCGAGAGAACAGCGCCATGTGTGAGCATCTCGGCGAGAAGGGCGGGTTGGACCGGCGGCCGCGGCCGGACCGGAGCGTCGGTCCGCCATTCTAGAGGCCCGGCGGGCCCGCTGTGCCGCCCGCGGAGGCTCCCGGGCCCGCTCCCGACCCTATGGTTGCCCCGATGGCCTCACGAAAGGGCAAGGCGCTGGTCGCGATGTCCGGCGGCGTGGATTCCTCCGTCGCCGCGGCGCTGCTGCTGCGCGAGGGCTACGAGGTCGTCGGCTGCTTCATGCGCCTGGGATCGCCCGGAGAGGCCTTCGAAGAGGGCCTTGCCGACCCAGGCGCGGCCTGCGATGCCGACGCCCGGCGCATCGGCCACCGGGGCTGCTGCTCCGTCGGCGACGCGGCGGACGCCCGGCTCGTCGCGGCGCAGCTGGGCATCCCCTTCTATGTCTGCAACTTCAAGCGCGAGTTCGGGCGCATCATGGACTACTTCGCCGACGAGTACGCCGCGGGGAGGACGCCCAACCCCTGCGTCCGCTGCAACGACTGGCTGAAGTTCGGCAAGCTGTTCGACTACGCGCTGCAGATCGACGCGGACTGCATCGCCAGCGGGCACTACGCGCGGATCGACCGGTCGTCCGGGGGCGGGGCGGCTCGGCTGGCGCGCGGCGTGGACGGCGCCAAGGACCAGTCCTATGTCCTCTTCGGCCTGCCCTCGACGCGGCTCGGCTCCATGCTGCTGCCCATCGGCGACCTGGAGAAACCGCGCGTGCGCGAGCTGGCGCAGGAGATGGGCCTGCCCGTCTTCAACAAGCCGGACTCTCAGGAGATCTGCTTCGTCCCCGATGATGATTACGCCGGCTTCGTCGAGCGCCGCCGCCCCGACCTGGCGGGAACCGGGGGCGAGATCGTCGAGCAGGAGACCGGACGCGCCGTCGGCCGGCACGAGGGGCACCACCGCTTCACCATCGGCCAGCGGCGCGGCGTGCAGGTGGCGCTGGGCCGGCCCGTCTATGTCGTGGGCAAGGACATCGCGACGAACACGGTGCTCGTCGGCGACCGCGACCGGCTGGAGGTCTCCGCCGTCAGCGCGTCGGAGGTGAACTGGCACGCCGAGCCGAGCGCCGACTGGCGACCGTGCCACGCCCAGTTCCGCGCCCACGGCGCCCCCGCGCCGGCGATGTGCCGCGTGGTGGACGGGGCGCTGGAGGTGCGGTTCGAGGCGCCGCAGATCGGCGTGGCGCCGGGGCAGGCGATCGTGTGCTACGAGGGGGATGTGGTGTTGGGCGGGGGGTGGATCGTGAGAGCTGGTCGGTCGGACAATGCCGAATAAAAAACCGCCCCGGACGAATCCGGGGCGGTTGGTGATGCTGGACTGGCGAAGCGGTCTTAGTTCAGCGAGGCGAAGACGCCCGCGAGGTTGGAGCCCTTGACGACGACCGAGGGGTTCGGGTTCGTCGCCTCGGTTCCCGGCGCCTCGGGCTCTTCCTTGAGCGTGCCGAGGTAGTTCACCTCGAGCTCCGTGCGGATCTTCTCCAGCGCCTTGTTCTGGATCTGGCGCACGCGCTCCTTGGTCACGCCGATGATCTGGCCGACCTGCTCGAGCGTCATCGGCTTCTCGCTCTGCCCCGACTCGATGCCGAAGCGGTGCTCGATCACCGTGCGCTCGATGTCCGACAGCTCGGCCCGGTTCTCGGACACGATCCGGCGCACTTCCTCGGCGGCGTCCTTCTCGAAGTCGGCCCGCTTGGTCTCGAGGAAGTTGCTCCGCTCGAGCTTGGGGTCGAAGTCGGTCGGGAAGCGCTGGCGGTGCTTGCTGAGCTTCATGCCCTGCCGGCTGAACGCCTTGAGGATGGCTCGGCACGCGTAGGTCGAGAACTTGAAGCCGCGGCCGCAGTCGAACTTGTCGACGGCGCGGAGCAGGGCCATGTTGCCCTCGCTGACCAGGTCGGCGAAGTCCACCTCGCTCATGCGGGTGCGCTTGGCCATGGCCAGCACCAGCGCGAGGTTGGTGTTGGCGATCTGCTCGCGCAGCCGGTTGGCGATGGTGGCCCAGCCCAGGAGCTGGCGGGCCTGCTCGTCCGTCGGGTTGCGGTCGGGGGTCTTCCAGACTTCCTGCTGGAGGCCCCAGATGCAGTGGCGGGCGTAGTTGTACTGGAGGAACAGCACCCGCTCCTCGGCGGCCGTGAGGATGACCTGCTCCGAGCCGCGCGGGTCGCGCTGCCGGGTGTGGTTCAGGTCGTCCATTACCGGGTGGTACCAGGAGGTGTCCGGCTTGCGGATGTCGGGGGCCTCGTCGTAGATCGCGACCTCCGGGTTCTCCTTGTAGAACTCGGGGCTGTCGATGTAGTCCTGCTCCTTGGCGAGCAGGTCGCGCAGCAGCCGGTCCTCGGCCTCGCTGAGCTTCTTCTTCGGCGCCGTCGCGCCCGCGCGGCGATCCACCGACGCGCGGGTGCGGCGGCGCACCTGCTCGAGCGGCAGCGTTCGACGAGTACGGGTCATTCGGTCCATGGCGGTGTGTTCGCTTTCCGTGCCGGGCGGTTGCGGCCGCCCGAAAAAGGTGGTGCTGCGTCCCTCACCTCGTCGCGGGCCCACACGGAACTGCCTGGCGGCCTGACGCGCGACGACGAGATGTTGGAGATTCCGAAGAGAGTTGTCCTTCCAATCCAAATCCGGTCGGAGAGTCGCTTTGTTCCCTGTCCGGGCGTCCCTGCCGGGACGCCGATTCCTGGGCCGGACAGCGGCTCGGGCGATCGTCGCCGGGTCGATGGCCTCGCATGGCCTCGACCCACCCTGATACGCTGAGAATCAGGGAAAGTTTCCCTTTGGAAGCATTCTAAAGAAAATCAGTCTCAATGACAATGGCCCACCCACGCCTTTAGCGGATTCAGGGGATCGGCCGGGTCGGCCTCCGGCCTGCAAAGTCCAGTTTTCATCGTTTCCTGAAAGCAATGGCGGTCCCAAGGGCCCCCGGGGCCCTATCTTCCGGTGTCGAGACGCTCCACCGAGCCCCCTTCTTACCCCTCAGACCCCCTTTTTCCGGACTTTCCCCTCCCGATTCCACCCTCCCACAGGAGATCGATCCATGCCCTTCACGCTGCCCCCCCTCCCCTACGCCGCCAACGCCCTCGAGCCGCACATCGACGCCAAGACCATGGAGATCCACCACGGCAAGCACCACAACGCCTATGTCACCAACGCCAACAAGGCCCTCGAAGGGACCAAGTTCGCCGACATGGCCCCCGAAGAGGTGATCAAGCACCTCAACGATGTCCCCGCCGACAAGCGCACCGCCGTCCGCAACAACGCCGGCGGGCATGTGAACCACTCGCTGTTCTGGACCATCATGGCCCCCGCCGGCAAGGGCGGAGGCGGCGCCCCCTCGGGCGACCTGGCCAAGGCCATCGACAGCGCGTTCGGATCGTTCGACAAGATGAAGGAGCAGTTCGCCAACGCCGCGGCCACCCGCTTCGGCTCCGGCTGGGCGTGGCTCTGCGTCAAGAACGGCAAGCTCGAGATCTGCTCCACCCCCAACCAGGACAATCCGCTCATGGGCGAGGCCGTCGCCGGCTGCGGCGGGACGCCGATCCTCGGGCTCGATGTCTGGGAGCACGCCTACTACCTGCACTACCAGAATCGCCGCCCCGACTATGTCTCGAGCTGGTGGAACATCGTGAACTGGCCCCAGGTCGCGGCGAATTTCGCCAAGGCCAAGTAAGCGCCGACGACAACCTCAGACGGCCTCGACGGACACGCTGCGCGCCCCAACCGTGACCAGCGCCGTCGCCGCGCGCAGTTTCCAGGTGAACTCGCGCGTCTCGGTGGAGTCGTCGCGCACCGCGCGCACGGCCGGGTCCACCACGCGCGCGCTCAGGCGGTCGGCGCCCTGCCCGGCGCTCAGCGCCAGCGCCGCACGCCGGAGGCCCTCCCCGACCACGAGCGCTGTCTCTTTGCGGAGGTCGCTCCGCGCCCAGCGCCGCTGCTCGCCGAAGACCTGCGCCACGCGCTCGTCCAGCAGCTGCGCAGCGTCGCGCATGTGCTCCGCCGTGCGGGCGGCCCTGGCCGCCGCGCCCGCCCGGTGTGTCTTCAACTCCGCGATCGGCCCGGCGCGCAGCAGGCCCCGGGTCATGGCGCTGTTCGTCGCGTCGATCGCCCACTCATAGCCCGCGGCGCTGCAGATGGCCTCGGCCTGGGCGCGCTCGAGCTCCAGCATGGGGCGCAGCAGGGTCACTCCGGCGTCGAGCGGGCGACTCGGCGCGGCGCCCGCGAGGCCCCGGGGCCCGGCGCCGCGCATCAGGCCCATGATCATGGACTCGAGCTGGTCGTCGGCGTGGTGCCCTGTAGCGACGAAGGGCGCGCCGGCCTCGATCGCGATGCGCGTCAGCGCCAGGTACCGCGCGTTGCGCGCGGTCGCCTCGGCGTTGCCCTTCTCGGCGCAGCGGACGGAGGCCTCGGCGAAGGGCAGGCCCAGGCGCTCGGCCAGCGCCCGCGTGCGGTCGCGGTCGGCCAGCGCCTCCGGGGCCGGGCGCATGTCGTGCACGATGTGGGCGATCACCAGGTCCGCCGTGGCCGTCGCCAGCGCCAGAGCCAGGGCGCCGGAATCCGCCCCGCCCGAGCAGGCGATCACCGTCCGCGTTGAAGCGGCTCCGGCGGTCAGTTCCCGCCAGGCCCGGACCACCGCCCGGACCTCGCTCATCCGGCGCAGATCGGCGCCCGAGCCGCCCCCGTTCCCGGGTGTCGGCGGGGCCTGACGCGGGGTGTCCGTCTTTGTCGAGCCCACGGCCGGACTATACCGATGACCCTTCCTCCGGCGGGAGGGTCGATCCGGCCCTTCCCGCTGGAATCCGTCTGCATGCCGCTCCACATCGACCCCATCCCGACCCTCGCCAGCGAAGCCGCCTCGCCGTGGCTCACGGCGATGCCCATCGCCTTCGTCGTCGCCGGCGTGGCGCTGCTGGGCGTGTGGGGATTGTCGCGGCTGCAGCCCGCCCTGGGCGCACGATTTGGCGCGAGGGAACTGCCCGAAACGAGCCCAGCCCGGCGCGCTTCTTCCAACGACGCGGAACTGGCCGAGCTGGGATCCGATCTTGAAGAACTCGCCGAGCGACTGGCCGCGACGCTGGACGCGAAAGCGGCGCATCTAGAGAAGCTCATCGCCGAGGCCGACAAGCGCCTGCACGCTCTCGACAGCGCCCAGACGCCGCAGGTCGAGGCCGTGGGCGCTCCCGCGCCGGCCCCGGGGGCGCGCCTCGAGCGTCGCCCGGCCCCGTCGAAGTTCGTCGCGGCCCGCGACATGGATCCTGACCCGGTCAGCCGCGAGATCTTCCGCCTCGCCGACGACGGGCGCAGCCCCGCCGAGATCGCCCAGAAGCTGGACGAGCAGATCGGCAAGGTGCAGCTGATCCTCGCCCTGCGCGGCGGTTGAGCGACCCGCTCAGTTCGAACCGCGCGACACCCGAATCCCGCCCCGGACGGTCTTGATCATCGACGGCTCGCCGCCGCCGAAGTCGAACCGCGCCTTGGAGGCGCCGCCGAACTCGACTTTCGCCGGGTCGATGCCCGGGCCCAGGTCGATCGGCGAGCGCGTGGTCTCTGCGGTGAGGGTCCCGACGAAGGCGTCGCCCACGGTCAGCAGCACGACCGCGTTGGAGGTCTCGATGCGCACCGGGCCCCGGCTCTCGTCGTTGAGGCGGACATCCACGCCCGCGTTGCTCGTCAGCGCCACGACGCGCGACGGCGCCGCCGAGATCGAGATCACGCCGCCCTCGGTGCGGGCCGCGACGGCGCCGCCCGGGCTGGCGATGGTGATGCGGGCCCGGGTCGTCTCGGCGTCCACGGCGCCCCGCTGGTCCGTGATCTGCACATCCCCCTCGCTGGTGCGGACGAGCGCATCGCCCCCAACGCCGGTCAGGACCACCGGCCCGGCGGTGGTGTGGGCCTCGACGCCCCGGGTGTGCAGCGGCGTGAGGACGCGGATCGCGCCGCTCTCGATGCTCTGGGGTCCGCTCTCGGGCCAGGTGATGCCGATGCGCACGACCGAGCCGGACTGCTCGACGCTGATGTCGGTCGCCGCGGAACGCTCGACGGAGAGGCCGAAGATGGTCGCCTCGACGAAGATGTCCTGCCGGTCCTGGGCCTCGACGACCACGGCGCCGTTGTGGCCGTTGACGACCAGCGCCGCGCCCTCCTGCACGGGGACGCTGGCTTCGTGAATGGTGCGGTAGACGGGCACGCGCGCCCGGCCCCGACGGCTCGGGCCGCCGCCGCTCGAGGACGCGCCGGTCTTGGCCGCTTCGGGCGACTTCGACGCGTCCGCGGCGGGCGGCTCGCTCTCCGCGCCGCTCTGCAGCGTGGTCGGCGCCGCGGCGTCGCGCGACGAGGCGTCGTTCGCGCAGCCGAATAGAAAAGCCGGCGCGAGGGTCGCGCCGGCGAGGAGGATGGTCAGCAGGTTCGATCGATGGCTCATGCGGCGCTCCCTGATGGCCAGAGACTAGCCGCGTGGATCGACCGGGGCGAGAACGGTCAGTCCTCGACGCTCACCGAGATGGAGCCGTTGGAGGTGGACAGCTCGCAGACAGGGCCGCCGGCGCCGATCTCCAGCTCGAAGTGACCCTTCTGCCTGACGGTCTGGCCGGCGGCGTCGGTGAACTCGATGGAGCCGCGCCCGCAGTCCATGACGAGCGTCCCCTCGAAGCCGGGCGCGAACTCGAACTCGATCGAGCCGTTGCTGGTCTTGATCTCGACCGGACCCGAGGCGCCCTGCACCAGCGAGACGGAGACGGACCCGTTGGAGGTCTTGGCCGACACGGGGCCCATGACATCATCCAGCTCGATGCGCCCGTTGCTGGTCTTGGCGCTGACCGGGCCGGCGGCGTCCTCGATCTCGATCCGTCCGTTGCTGGTGCCCGCGTCCACGGGGCCGTTGTGGCCCATGACATGCACGCGCCCGTTCGAAGACTGCAGCGTCGCCAGCCCGCCGAGGCCCATGATCTCGATGGAGCCGTTGGCCGTGGTGGCGGTCACGCCGTTGGCGTCGGGGACGATGATCTCGAAGGAGCAGCCCTCGTTGTTGAGCGCCTTGCCCTCGGGCCAGATGGCCTGGATCTTCAGAGCGCCGTCGGGGCCCCGGTCGGCGACGACCAGCACGCCGTCGGCGCGTTCCTGGGACTGGGCTTTGATCTCGGCGACGACCGTCACTGCGGAGGCGCCGTTGTCCGCGACGATCTCGATCGACCCATTGCGGGCCTCGACCTCGATCGCCGACTGGGACTGGTGCGAGACGGTCAGCTCGGCGGTGCGCTTGTAGCTCGCATCGCCGGCGCAGGCGACGCCGGAGCCCGCCAGAAGTCCGGCGGCGACCATGGACAGGAAGGGCAGACGGACGGTCGGAATGGCCATTTCGGTTCTCCTTCGCGAGGGTGTGGACCCCATTTATTGGGGCGGGGCCCGCCGGCGTTTCAGCGTTTGGTCGATTTCGGCTCCCGGCGGACGGCGTCGAGGGCCAGGATCTCGAAGGCGACATGGGCGGCCAGCATGGCGGTGATCCCGGCGACATCACGGTCGGGGAGCACCTCCACCACATCGGCCCCCACCACATTGACCCCGGCGAAGGACCGCAGCAGGCCCAGGGCCTCGGCGCTGGACATGCCGCCAAGGGAGGGCGTGCCCGTCCCCGGGGCGAAGGCCGGGTCCACCACATCGATGTCGAAGGTCAGGTAGGTCTCGGCGTCGCCCAGGGCCCTGATGAACTTCCGCACCACCTCCGCCCCCTCGGCGCGCCACTGCTCGCAGGTGACGATCGTCACGCCGTGATTCCGGGCGTAGTCCAGGTCCGCCTTCGTGTTCAGCGGCCCCTTGATGCCGACGCTCAGCATGCGCCTGGGGTCGATCAGCCCCTCCTCGATCGCCCGGATGAAGGGCGAGGCGTGGCTGTACTTCTCGCCATTGGTGACATCGATGGTGTCGAGGTGGCTGTCCAGGTGGAGCAGCGCCAGCCCGCCCTTGGGCCGGCCCCGGCGCTCCCAGGTGGCGCGGATGTTCGCCAGCGCGATGGAATGGTCGCCGCCGATGGCGAGCAGGCGCGTGGTCTTGGGGTCGGGCAGCGCCGTCGCGAACGCGGCCATCTCGTTGGCGTTCTCGTGGCACGAGAAGATGCGCACGGGGGCGTCGCCGGCGTCGGCGATGCTCAGGACCTCCGTCACGGTGACATCGTGGACGAGGTGGTAGGGCTTCACGTACTGCGAGGCGTCGCGGATGGCGCGCGGGCCGAAGCGGGCCCCGGGGCGATAGGTCACGCCGGAGTCGAACGGGGCCCCGTAGAGCAGCCAGTCCACCGGCCGATTCTCCGGCGCCACCTGCTCCAGGAGGGGATAGCGGCAGAAGGTGCAGATCCCGGCGAAGCGGGGGACGAGTCGGGGGTCGGGCAGGATCGTTCGGGGCATAGGTGCCGGGCATGGTACGGGATGCCCGAAACGGCGCAAAGAAAGAGCGGGCCCGCAGAGAAGCGAGCCCGCTCGAAGCATTGATAGAAAAACACCGACCGGGCGTCATGGGCCGGCCGGTCGGAGAGAGACCGGGGTCACATCTCGCAGGAGCCGCAGCACGCGGCCGCGGCGGCGCCGCAGCAATCGCAGCCGCAGGCGTCGCAGGAGCAGGCGCCGTCGGTGCAGCAGCCGCCGGAGCAGCACTCGGCGCTCGAGCAGCAGCACGAGCCGCAGTCGGCCACGGCGCGGGCGCCGCCGGAGATGGTGGCGAGCGCAGTGGCCGCGCCGCCCAGGGCCAGGAGACCGATCATGGACGCCAGGAAAGAACGCTTGTTCATGGGATACCTCGCTAGAGGGTGTGTGTGCTGGGAGGGCCGCGACGCACACGCGGCGCGGCGATGATCCGACGAGTCGGCGCAGGGCGCCGCTCTAGATCGTCCAGACACACATCGACGCGAGGCGATCGTTCACACGGCCCGGCGGACCCGGCGGGTCCACCGCGCTGCAGGTGATCGGGCGCGGATCGTCGAGGATCGGCGCCGTCCAGGGAAGCGGCGCATCGGCGAACGCCGGCGCGAGCGCGGCGATCAGCGTCGGGGACATCGTCGCCGGCAGGACCGGCGGCAGCGTGAAGCAGCAGGAAGGGAGCTGGCGCGGGGCCCGGGGCGTCTCCGGCGCGCACGGGCTCACGGGAGTCGGCTCGGCGCAGCAGCCCATGGGCTGGGGCGCCGCCTCGACCGCGGCGGCGCAGTCGCTCGGGCCGAGCAGCGGGGCGCAGATCGAGGCGCAGAGCCCCCCGGCCACGAGTTGGCCGAGGACCGCGAACAGGATGGCCAGCCGAAGCTTCATCCGCACCTCAGTGTTCGGTCAGATGCCCCGGTGTCAAGAAGGTTTCCCGGGGGAGGGGGCTGCTCAGGAGCCTCCAGGGGGACCGGCGGGGGGGAGATTGGACCCTGAGCGGGCTATTCCGTGGGTGAGACAACACCCCGCTCCCCGTGCCGAAGGGCCAGACGCGACACCCAGTCCGCCTTGATGAAGAGCAAGACGCCGAGGCCTATCGAGAGGAACGAACTCAGCACGATCAACAGGGCTTGACCACCGAAGGCTTCCAGTACGCCCGGCGCCCCGACAGACTCCGCCACCAACCTCTGATAGCCAATAGCTAGAAAGGCGCTGCCGGCGGAGCCGAGAAATGACACCAGCTTGCTCGCCACGAGATAGACCGCGATCAGCTGCACCACGAGCCGGAACTCCGTCCTGTATTTCATGACCCCCGCTCCTTGTCAGAGCCACGCGTCCTCGAACCGCATCCCCGGCGCGGTCGTCGCGGCGGGTCCGGTCTCGATCATGCTGGCCACCGGGTACGCACAGTAATCCAGCGAGAACGAGCCCGCCGGTCGGTGGTTGCCCGACTGGCCCAGACCGCCGAAGGGCAGCTTGCTGGAGGCGCCCGCGGTGCCGGTGTTCACATTCACGCAGCCGGCGCGGCACTCGCGCAGGAAACGATCGGAGGCGTCCTGGTCCTTCGTGAAGATCGAGGCGGCCAGGCCGTAGCGCGTGGCGTTGGCCTGGTCGAGGGCGTCGTCCAGGTCGCGGCAGGTGGAGACGCGCAGGATGGGCCCGAAGACCTCGACATCGCAGCCCGCGTCTCGACCGGCGTCGTCGCCGCGGGTGAAGCGGTCCACGCGGACGAGGCCAGGGGTGATGAAGTAGCCGCCGGTCGGCGATTCGGCGGCGCGGGACTCGAGCACAACGCGGCCCCCGGCGCCCGCGAGGGACTTCTGGAACGCCAGCGCCGCGGCGCGGGCCTCCTCGCGGATGATCGGGCCCATGAAGACGGGCTGTCGCTTGTCGGGAGGGAGCGAGGCGTCGCCCACGCCGCGCGGGTCGCCGAGGGTGAGGGCCTTGGCGCACTCCGCCAAGGCGCGGATGAAGCGGTCGGCGATGGATTCGTGCACGATGACGCGGCGCGTGCAGGTGCAGCGCTGGCCGGTCGTGGCGAACCCGGCGCGGACGCACTCGATCACCGCCTGTCGCAGGTCGGCGTCGGCCATCACCACCGCGGGGTTGCTGCCGCCCAGTTCGAGCGCGACGATGCGCCCGGGGCGGTCGAGGTTCGCCTGCAGGATGCTGCGCCCCACGGGCCAGGAGCCGGTGAAGAGCACGCCGTCGATGTCCTCGTGCGCGACGAGCCGCTTGGCGACCTCCGCCCCGCCCTGCACGACATTCACCACGCCCGCGGGGAAGCCCGCGTCGTGGAACAGCTCCGCGAGGAACTGGCCCACGCCCGGCGTCTTGTCGCTGGGCTTGAAGACAACCGTGTTGCCCATCGCCAGCGCCGGCACGATGTGCCCGTTCGCCAGGTGCGCGGGGAAGTTGAACGGCCCCACCACCGCCATCACGCCGTGCGGGCGGAAGTTCGCCACGCCTCGACGAGTGGAGGACAGCTCCAGGTTGATCGTGGACACGCGCGACATGCCCATCTGCGGCGCCGGGTCGAGCGTGATGGCCACTTTGTCCGCGATGGCGCCGGCCTCCATCGTCGCCTCCCACCAGGCTTTGCCCGTCTCGTCGCAGATCAGCTCGGCCAGCTTGGGAGCACGCTGGGTCGCCAGCTCGGCGTAGCGGCGCAGCAGCCCGAAGCGGTCCTCGGGCCGCAGGCGCGCCCAGGCCTTGTTGTGCAGCGCGGCCCGCGCGGCGCCGACGGCCTCGTCCACATGCCCGGCGACGGGCGAGCCCGACCACACGGTTTTCGAGGGGTCCGCTGGGTTGATCGACCGCAGCGCGTCGCCGGCGATCGGCGCGAAGCGGCCGGCGATCAGGTCGGACGAGGGGTGTTGCAGCGAGGCGTGCTTCATGCCTTCGTGCTCGTTCGGGCGGCGCGGGGCTTGACGGGCCTGCGGGACGCGGGCTTGGCGGTCGCCGCCGGCTTCTTTGTGGGCCAGGCCTCGTCCATCGGCGTGATCCCGACCTGCATGCCCGGCTCGGCGTGGAGCAGCTTCATCACCTCGGCGGGCAGGCGCACGCCGTCGGCGGTCTCGTGGATCGGCGTCATGGTGGCGAGGAACGGGTCGTCGCCGCCGCGGGAGCGCTCCACGCTGACGATGGCTTCGCGCCTGGCCTTCCCGGCGGGCGCGGCGCCGAGCAGCTCGGCGCGTCGGGTGACCTTCACGGGCAGCACATCCTCGGTGGCGCACTCGAGGTGGGGCCCGCCGTCGAAGGGGTCCACGCGGTCGCGGTACTGGAAGCCGATGCGCTCGAGGATGGCGCGCGCGGGCTTGGTGTCGTCGCCGACCTGCGCGACGACCTGCACGGCGTCGGCGGGCAGCAGCGACAGGTACACCTCTTCGCGGGGGAACAGCGCCGCGATGAACTCGCGCGAGCGCTGGGAGAACAGGTCCGCCTCGCGATAGGAGCGGTTGATGAACCGGCGCCCGAAGGACTCCCAGAAGTAGCTCTGCCCGTCGTCGGAGATGGGCGCCATCATCTCGGCGAGCACGCGGTCCTCGAAGAGGTCGCGGTGCAGCGCCATGAAATGGAAGCGGATGAACGAGATGAGCCGGCCCACGCCGCCCGAGCGGGCGTCGGGCGCGACGATCAGGCCGCCGACCTCGGTGGGGCCGTCCTCGTCGGCGACGAGCTTGACGGTCATGTGCTGGGCGCCGGTCTTGAGGTCCTCGCTCCAGAAGTCGTGCCGGCGGAGCTGGAAGTAGTAGTTCGGGCTGCCGGGCGAGCCCATCTTGGCGATGATCGCGGAGGTCCCGACCACCTTGCGGGTCTTGGTGTCCTCGACGACGAACATGAAGCGGGGCGAGTCGCCCCCCGCGCCGCCGACGCGACCTCGCCGGACCGAGGCCACGGAGTCGCCCTGCGAGACCGCCTGGAAGCACGCCTGACTCCACTCGATCCGCTTGGCGATCTCGCGCAGATCCGCGGGGAGATTCGTGAAGTGGACCATCTTCGCCCACTTCATGAGCGTGTCCAGGTCCGTCGCCTTCGCCTGTCTGATCAGCAACACAGACACATCCCTTCGCCGCCGGCGTCCTGCCGGGGCCTGTCGATCACTTGCGGGACTTCTCACGCTCCAGCGCCGCGGCCACCTTGCCCATCGCCGACTCGACCAGCGCGAAGACCTTGGGCCAGTCCTCCATCTTCATCACGCCCAGCGGCGGCAGCATGCGCACATGGTACGGGCCGTGCCCGCAGTAGAAGACGATCACGCCCTCGTCGTACAGGGCGCGGCAGAGCTTCATCACGGCGTCCTTCTTCCCGCCGAATGGCGTGAACCGCATCATGCCGCCCATGCCGTCCACGGTGTCCGCCACCACGCCGTCGTGCGCGAACCACTCCGGATGCTTGCTCTCGATCGCCTTCACGCCGTCGCGGAAGGCCTGGAGGTGCTTGGCGATGCGACCGTTCTCGCCGTAGTAGTCGCCGTCGCGCAGGCGCTCGATGATCCGCGTGCCCACGCGCAGCGCCTCGCTGGAGCCCAGGAAGGTCGCCGACATCAGGCCCGCGCGCGGGTTGTAGTCCGCCGTGAACAGCGTGGCGCAGATCTGCGGCATCTTGCCGACCGTCACCACATCCACCAGCTGCCCCAGCCCGAGCGCTTCGAAGGCGAACATCGAGGTCGTGCGCCCGAAGGACTGCACCTCGTCCGCCCAGACCGCCACGCCCGCGTCGCGGCAGACCTCCATCAGCGAGCGGTGGAACTCCGGCGGCGCGGTGTTGAAGCCGCCCTCGCCCTGCACCAGCTCGAAGATGAAGCACGCGTGCTGCTTGGGGTAGCGCTCGATGTACTGCCGCAGGTGCATGACGGACATGTCGATGAACCGCGTCGGGCCGGACTTGTCGCCGCCGCCCATCCGCTTCGCGGCCGCGTGGTCGTAGAACGGCATGTAGTCGACCAGCGTCGAGAGCGGCAGGCCCTCGCGGTTCGCCGGGGAGTCGCCGATCTGCGACATCGTCACCGTGCGCCCCATGAAGTTGTGCGCGAAGGCGATCACCCGCGACGCCGGGGCGTGCTTCTGGAAGCAGATCTTCAGGGCGTTCTCGTTCGCCATCACGCCCGCGTTCGCCAGGAACACATGCGCCAGCCGGCTGTTCTTCTTCGCCTCGGTCAGCAGCGTCTGGGCGAACTGGTACGCGTCGCCGTTGGTCAGCAGGTGCCCCTGCATGACGATGTCGCTCATCGCGGCGTGGATCGCGGCGCGGGTCAGGTCCGGGTCGGAATGCCCGAAGAAGTTGACGCCGATCGCGGTGATCATGTCCCACTTCACCGAGCCGTCCGCCAGCTCCACCAGCGCGCCGTTGCCCAGGCCCGAACCGAGGAACGGGTACAGCAGCGCGCGACCGCGGCTCTCGCCGGCCGCCTTCATCTGCTCCTCGTACGCCGCGGTCGCTTCGGGCGAGCGGGGGCCCCGGACCTCGGTGATCTGCGAGCGCCTGGCCTCCAGCTCCTTGAGGATCGTGTCCACCGCCTGGCGGACAGCGGGGCTGGCTTGCAGTTCCTGACCGAGCGACCCGGCGGTCGCGGCGGTCGAGCGGGCGGTGGCGGTCGTCATCGGGGCTCCTCGGTCGGGGCGAACAGGTTCTCGGACGGAGCGGCCTCAAAGGACCGGCCCGCGGGGTCAGGAGGATAGCCGCAGCGCCCCTCTGGAGGCCTCTATCGGCGTTTCCGACCCCCCTGACCGACCCTAAACCGAGAGCCGACCCTCGGCGATCCGCGCCAGCGTGATCGCGAACAGCTGCGCCCGCTCCACCAGGCTGTCCAGCTCGATCCATTCCTTGGTCGTGTGCAGCCCCCCGCCGCGCACGCCCATGGTGTCGATCGTCGGCAGGCCGCAGTCCTGCAGGATGTTCCCGTCGCACACGCCGCCGGTTCTCCCGAAGGGCAATCTCTGCCCCGCGTCCTCGGCACAGGCACGGGCGAGCTCGGCAAGACGACGCGTGCCGTCGGTCAGCGGCTTGGCGGGGCGATTGAACGAGCGGCGCACCACCACCCGCGGCGCTCCCGCGGCGCCGGTGGCCAGGCCGTCCAGCGCCTTGCCGATCGCCTCGCCGATCTCGGGGGTCGGGAACCGCGCGTTGCCCCACGCGGCGGCGTAGTCCGGCACCACATTCGTCGCCTCGCCGCCCCTGATCGGCCCGATGCTGACGATCCAGCCCTTGGCCGAATCGGCCAAGTCCGTCGCTGCGACGATCGCGCGGGCCAGCGCCGCGGTTGCGCTCACGCCCTTGTCAAAGTCGCGCCCCACATGCGCGGTGCGCCCGAACGCCTCGATGATGAACTGCCCGCTGCCGAAGCGCTCCACGGCGAGGCTGCCGTCGGGCAGCGCGGGCTCGGTGGCGATGCCCACATCGTGGCGCGAGGCCTCGGCCCGCAGCGCGTTCTCGCTGTGATAGGTGCCGGTCTCCTCGTCGCTGTTGAGGGTGAAGGTCCAGGCGGGGCGCACGCCGACTTCCTCGAGCGCCTCCAGCGCCGTCAGGGCCACGAGCAGGCCGCCCTTCATGTCCACCACGCCCGGACCGATCGCCGTCCGTCCGTCCGACGAGACCGTCATCGAGGCGAAGGACCCCTTGGGCGGCGGCGCGAACACGGTGTCGAGGTGCCCCGCGATCAGGACCTTCGGGCCCTCGCCATCGAGCCGGCTGCACACGGCCGTCGGCGGGATCGGCCCATCCGCGGATTGGCCGTAGAGCCAGTCGGGCTTGGGGTCGCCCGGGATCATCTGGACCTTCGCTCCGAGCGTGGCCAGACGCTCGATCAGAAGGCCGCGCAGCTGGTCCAGCCCCGGGGCGAAGTTGTGGCCGGTCGGGATCGACACCCAGTGCGACAGCGTGTCGCGCAGCGCGGCCTCCTTCGCGCGGATCAAATCGCACGCCCGGGATTCGACGGGGCTCAGGCCGCTCACGAGCCGCCCCCGCTCTTCCGCCGCATCCACTGCTCGCGCGTCAGGCCCATGAAGCACACATCGAGCCGGCCGTCCTTCTTCTTCTGCTGGCTGAGCTGCCGGCCCTCTTCGATCATGCCGGCGTTCTCGAGCACCCGCCCGGACGCCGGGTTCGCTGTGAACCACTTCGCGAAGACCTTCTCGAGGCCCATGTCCTCGAAGGCGTGATCGATGAGCCGGCGCGCCGCCTCGGAGGTGTAGCCCTTGCCCCGGTGCTCCTTCCAGGTGACATAGCCCAGCTCCGCGCGCTGGTGCTCGGGCTCGATCTGCCAGCCGATGTTGCCGATCATCTCGCCGGTGCTCTTGAGCTCCATCGCGAACGCCGCCGCCGTGCCGTCCGCCATCCGCCGCTCCACCCGGCGCAGGAACTTCGCGCCCTCGCCGGGCAGGTAGGGATAGGGGATCGTCATCGTGTGCCGGGAGATCTCCGGATCGTTCATGCCCTTCTGGATCTCCGCGAGATCGTTCCAGGTCTGGGGCCGGAGGATGAGCCGCTCGGTCTCCAGGCGCGCGCCCGGCTTGGCGGGCTTCGCGCCCGGCTCGGGCCACTCGCCCTCGAAAACGAACGCCGCGGGCCCCGTCTTGTGGATGACGCCGGTCTCCTCGTCCCATTCCAGGAACAGCTCGCCGCCGGGCAGTTCGACGATGGCGCTGCGGCCGCACCGCCCTGTCGCCGCGGCCGCCGCGATCGTCGCGCACGCGCCGGTGCCGCAGGCCGTGGTCATCCCGGCGCCGCGCTCCCACGAGCGCATCCGCAGACGCCCGGGGCCGAGCACATTGACGATGTGAACATTGATCCGCCTGGGGAACGCCTCGTGCCTCTCAAGGATGGGGCCAAAGCGCTCGAGGGCGAACTTCTCGACCGGCGTCTCGCGGAAGCAGACGAAGTGCGGGTTGCCGACATTCACGGCCACGCCGGTCTCCTCGCCCACCGCGAACTCCGTGGCGGGGCCGACCTCGCGCTCGATGGCGACCTTGCTCGCGTCCACGGGAATCCTCGCCAGGGCGAAGACCGGCTTGCCCATGGCGATCGTGACCGTGTCCACGAGACCGTCCTCGCCGAAGCGGGCCTCGGCCTCCAGCACGCCGGCGCCGGTGCGCATCTTCAGGCGGTTCTTCTCGTCGAGTCGCACATGCGCGCGCTCGACGAGCATCTTCACGGCGCAGCGCAGCCCGTTGCCGCACATCTCCGCCTCCGACCCGTCGGCGTTGAAGATGCGCATGTCGAACTCGAACTCGTCGCCCTCACTTGGCCTGGCCAGGACGATGATCCCGTCGGCGCCGACGCCGGTGCGCCGGTCGGACATGGCCAGCGCCAGCGCGGGGTAGTCCTCGCGCCGGGCCAGCGCCTCGTCGGTGAACCCGTCGAGGAACAGGTAGTCGTTGCCCAGGCCGTGCATCTTGGTGAACTTCATCGCCGCAGTCCTATCTCGCCGTCGTGATCCAATACTCCAACGCCGTCAGCGCCGCCAGGCCGAGCAGCCCGGCCGCCCCGGCCAGCTTGATCATCGCCACCTTCCGGTCGATCGGCAGCCGGAGCGCCGGGAGGCCCACCAGCCCGGCGATCCGCCTCTGTCGATCGGCGATGCTGCCGTGCCGCCAGGTGAACTTTCGGCGCGGCACATGGTTCAGGTCCGCGACCGAGTCCAGCGCCCCGATCATGGCCTGCGCCGCCTCCGGCGTCACCACCAGCGTCCGGGCCGCCGCCCGATCCCTCGTCAGCCCGCTCAGGTGCTGCACGGCGAAGGCGTCGGCCTGGCGCTCGAAGGCCCGGCTCACCGCGCCGAACACCCACAGCCCCAGCGCCGCGGCGGCCAGCGTCGCGCCGGTCTGGCCGATCGCGTTCCACCCCGGGATCGATTCCGCCGGCGCCCCGAGCAGCGCCGGCGCCACGATGATCAAGCCCGACACCAGCGCCCCGGCCAGCCCGACCGACGCCACGAGGATGGCCATCAGCCACGGCAGATGGCGCTTCTTGACATGGGCGATCTCGTGGGCCATGACCGCCTCCACCTGGCTGTCGGGCAGGCTGTCGAGCAGGGCGTCGGTCAGCAGGATGAACCTCAGCCGCCCGAACAGCCCCATCACCGCGCCGTTGATCATCGTGCCGTGCGTCCGCCACACCAGCAGGCCCCGGTGGCGCACGCCGTGCCGGTCGCACAGCGACTGCAGCCGGTCCCGCAGCGCCCCGGGGCCCATCGCCACCGTGGACCAGATGTACCGCATCAGCGCCGGCGCGATCGACAGCACCGCCGCGGCGCCGAGCAGCTGCAGCCCCGCGACCGCCAACCCCACCCGGTCCGTGTACGCCGCTTCCCCGTCCACCGTCTCGCCCATCCAGCGGGCGATCGTTGGCGCGAGCATGGCCAGCGTCTCGCTCCAGGCCATCAGCAGCGCGATCGGGATGAGCACGATGAGCATCTGGTGCCGGGTCTGGTCCAGCAGGTACTGGCCGAGCGTCGGCGGCGGGTACACGGTCTCGCCCCGCTCCATCGCCGCGAAGAGCCGCGCATGGCGCAGCCGCGCGTCGATGGGGTAGTACGCCGCCCACCCCGCCACGATCGCCAGCAGGGCGGGCGCCGTCGCGAAGAACTCGTCCACGAGCACCGAGTCCCCGATCGCGTCGCGCACCACATCCAGCCAGCCGAGCCAGAGCACGCTCACCAACTGCACGCCGACGATGAGCAATCGCGACATCGTCAGGACCGAATCCGCGCTCCCCAGGTATACCGGGGAGCCCGTGCGGTCCAGCTTCCGCCCGCACCGCCACAGCCACGCCCAGACGAAAAGGGCGATGACCACCTGCGGCCCGATCGACAGCGCCGCGATCCACGACGACGGGAGCTCGTCCGCCATGGCGGAGCGCCCGTTCGAGTCGTGGATGAACACGCACGCGGCCAGCGCGATGACGAGCAGGTGCATCATCCGAATCGTCGCGCCGCCCGGTCAGGGCCGGCGCACCTCCCCCAGATCGACCGCGGCGCCGTTGGGCTGGTAGTAGTCCGCGTTCAGCTCGTCCTCCTCCAGCGAGGTGAAGACGATGCACGAGCGGCCGAACTGCTTGGCGTACGCGTCGTCGCCCGGGCTCGGGCCGGCGTACTCGCGCTCGTTCGCCCGACGGGCGTGGAAGTGATAGTGGAACAGGGCCGTCGCCCCGGACTCCAGCAGCTCCGGCGAGGCGACGAAGCGGTTGTCGCCCGTCCGCTGCGCAGGACGGGGCGGGTAGCTCAGCGCGATGAAGCCATTCCCCCGTGCCTCCAGCACGCCGCCGTACTCGGTCGAGGTGTCGCCCCGGTCGGTGTCCGCCTGCGCGAACAGGGACGCGGCTACCTCCTCGTCAGCAATGGCGCGATCGGCGATGAGCAGCAGCAGCACATCGCCCCACACCAGCCTGGCCGCGTTGTCCGCCAGCCGTTCGCGCGGCGGCGGCATGCCGTCGATCTCCTCGGCGGAGCGCTGACTGACCTTCCGGCCCTGCAGGTCCGCCGTCAGCGTGGCGAGCAGCTCCCCCCGCGTCGCGTTCAACCAACCCGGCTCGTGCGCCGCCGCCCAGACCACCGCCGACGCGTGGCGCAGCTCGAATCCCTGCAGCTGCTCGGGCCCAAGCCGCGCGATCGCCGAGGTCGCCTCCGCCCACCACCCGCTGTGCTCGGGCTTGCGCAGGTCGCGCAGCCACTGCAATTGCTCGGGCGTCGTCGGCGCGGCGCGCAGGTCGCGGGCGCCGGCGCGCAGGTCGGTCAGCAGGGGATCATTGGGATCGCCGATCTCGAGCAGGTAGCCGGCGGTCTTCGACCCGGTCGGATCGAGCCGGCACAGCAGCGCCCACGCCTCCTCGCGCGCCTTGTCGCCGAAGAGCTTGTCCTCGCTGGGCGTGGCGAACACCTCGAACACCGTCGCCTCGACCTCCTGATTCGGGTGTAGCGCGATCAGCGCCGCACGCTCCGGGCGCTCCGGGTCCGCCGGCTGCACCACGGGCCGCGACCACGACCGCACCAGCGACGGCGTGTACTCCTCCCACCCGTTCTGCCCCGCCAGCAGGCAGATCCGCTCGATCACCGGCCAGTCCGGCTCGCGCGGGAGCATCAGCCGCAGCATGTTCCGCGTGTCCGCCTCGTCGTCGGCCAGCAGGGCGTCGATGGCCGCCAGGCGCAGTTTCTCGTAGTTCGCCGCGCCCCAGGCGATCTTCTTCACATTGTCACGCCAGATCTTCCGGTCCACCGTGCCGTCCGCGACCTCGACCTCGGTCTGGTCCAGCGCCCGGATGCGCGTCATATAGCCCAGCTCGCTGTTCATCAGGTCGGCCATGGAGTCGCCGGTGGCCCCCGCGCCCCCGCCCGCGCACCCCCACAGGCCTGCTCCGAGGAGCACGCTCAACACCGTCCCGAGTATGGTCGATCGGTTCATGGCCGGGGAGTCTACCCGGCCAGACCCCCGCCCCGGTCCGGGAATACGCCCGCAGGGGGCCTACGATGCGGCCCGAGAGGAGTCCGAACCCATGGCGCGACCGGCCAGCGAGGCCCGACAGTCCGATTCCGCCGCTCACGACCTGCGCTCAAAGGTCGAGCGCGTGCTGGAGCTCATCCGCCCCGCCATCCAGAGCGACGGCGGCGATATCGAGCTCGTCGATGTCACCTCGGCCGGCGTCGTGAGGATCCGCTTTCAGGGCGCCTGCGTCGGCTGCCCCTCCAGCGCCATGACGCTCCGGATGGGGATCGAGAAGAATCTGCGCGACAACATCCCGGAGGTCACCGGGGTCGAGTCCCTCACCGCCTGATCGACCCCGAAAACCGCCTTTCCGGCGTCTGAGGGCCCCTTCATCATCGGTGTCGATCCCTCCGCGCGGCGCTCATCGCGTCCACAGCGAAACCCCGGGCCCTCCACGCACGAACCTCGACAGAAAGGATGAGCCCGCGGGCTTCCCTTTCCGCTGTTCGGTGCTAGTCTGTTTTATGGGTGGGTCGAGGTCAATGACGACCGCAACGGCCTCGTGAACAGGAGGTCCAGGGCCATGCTGGTAATCACCAGGCGCGAGGGCGAAGAAGTTGTGATCGGTGATCCCCGTCGACCGATGGGCGTCGTCCGCATCGTGGGCATCAAGGGCGATCGCGTGCGCATCGCCTTCGAGTTCCCACGCGACATCGATGTCCACCGCCGCGAGGTCGCCGACGCCATCGCCTCCGAGCAGCCTCAGGTCATCGCCAAGATCGCGCTCGCCGCCGGCGCTCAAGGCAGCTGATTCCCTCCGCCCGGTCCCGACTGGGAGCGGAGAGAGAACGACCCCAACTCGAAACAACCGGCCCACGACCGACCCCAACGCCCGCCCCGCCGCGGGCGTTGTTCACGGCGCCCTGTCCACCAGCCCCGCGCTCCGCATCGCCCCCGCCATCGCCGCGAACTGCTCCGGGCTCAGTTCCTCCGGACGCTGGGTCGGCGCCACGCCTTCGGGCCATGGGAAGTCCTTCCCCAGCGACGAGCCCAGCTGCTTGCGCCGCTGCTGAAAGGCCCGACCCACCACCGCCTCCAGCGCGCGCGGATCATCCGTCAGCGCCCGCGCCCGCCGTTCCACCGCCACCATCGCGCTGGTCACCTGCGGTCTGGGCCAGAAGCACTCCGGCGGCGCGACCGCGATCCGGCGCACCGTCGCGAACGCCTGCGCGATCACGCTCAGCGGCCCGTAGTCCTTCCCTCCCGGCGCCGCGCCCAGCCGGTCCGCCACCTCCTTCTGGATCGTCACATACATCCCCGAGCAGCGCGGCTGCTCCAGCAGCAGCAGCGTCATCACCGGCGTCGCGGCGTTGTACGGCAGGTTCGCCACCAGCCGGAACGGCTCGTCCCCCAGCGCCCGCAGGATCTCCGGGTTCAACTCGTGCTTGCCCGCCAGGCAGTCGCCCTCGACGAGCGTGATTCGCTCGCCCAGCCGTTCGCGCAGCAGGCCGCACAACCCGCGGTCCATCTCCGACGCCACCACCCGGCAGCCCATCTCCACCAGCGTCTCGGTCAGCGCTCCCGCGCCCGGGCCGATCTCCAGCACAAGATCCCCCGCCCCAACACCGCTGGCCTCCACCAGCTTCCGCGCCAGGTTGGCGTCGATCAGGAAGTTCTGCC
>CALKYH010000013.1 GCA_938003595.1 uncultured bacterium | reverse complement strand
GCGCCGACGCCGACGAACATCTCGACGAAGTCCGAGCCGGAGATGGAGAAGAAGGGCACATCGGCCTCGCCTGCGATGGCCTTGGCCAGCAGCGTCTTGCCGCAGCCGGGCTCGCCGACGAGCAGCACGCCCCGGGGCACGCGCCCGCCCAGGCGGGTGAACTTCTTGGGGTTGCGGAGAAATTCGATGATCTCGCGCAGCTCTTCCTTGGCCTCCTCGACGCCCGCGACATCCGAGAAGGTGACGCCGGTGGTCTCCTTGGCGAGCACGCGATGGCGGGACTTGCCGAAGTTGCCGAGCATGCCGCCGCCGGAGCCGACGCTGCGCAGGCCCCGCATGATGAAGATCCAGAACAGCGCGATGAAGAAGATCGTCAGCGTCAGCGGGCTGAAGAGAAGCTTGATCCACATCGGGGCGCCGCCGGAGTCCTTGAAGCGGCCCTCGGTGAGGGTGTTCAGCTCGGCGAGGTAGAACTCGGTGGCCTTGGGGCGGATGCGGAACTGCACCTTCTGCGTCACGCCGCCGGGGGCCTTGCGCTCCGCGGTGACGGCGTTGTCGCCCACGACGATCGTGTTCTCCACGATGTCGCCGTTCTGATAGAGCGTCACGAACTCCGCCCAGGAGCTCAGCGACTGCACCTGGATCGCCTGCGACTGCATCCACACGAACAGCATGAGCGTCAGGAGGATGATGGTCACCCACCCGAACATCCCGCGGCTCACGCGGGGCGGCGTCGGCCCGGGCTGCCCGTTGGGCGCCTTCTCCCCACGCTGGGGAGCGCGTTCGGGCTTGTCTCGGTCTGTCCGCCGGCGGTCGCCGCTCTCATCGGGCATCGTGCAGATTCCTCGCTGTGCGTGTCCCTGACATCGGTTCTACGCCCCCCGGGCCTGCCGGGATCGGCGCCGGACCCGGGAAACAATTCTGGGGCGGACACGCCCGGTCGCCCCGGATACTAGGTTCGCCGAACCTCAATCTCGGTTGCGGGGGCTACCAGCCGGATTGGAGCGAGGCCACGATCAGCTTGGCCGCCTCCTCGACCGCGGATCGCTCCGCCAGGTCGATCCGCTCGCCGACCCCCAGAGCGGGGACGAAGGTGTCCGCCGCCCGCTGGCCCCGGCGCTGCAGCAGCGCCTTGCCCGTGCGGTTGTCGCGCCACTCGTAGTCCACGGTCACGGCCACCGCGAGCTGCTCGGCGATGCCGCTGACCGGCTGGGTGGTGAGCTTGCGCATCTGGAAGTCGCTGATGGAGCCCGTCAGGACCGTGTCGGCCCCGGGCCCGTTCACCACCGTCCAGGGCGTGGACTGCTGGATCTGCTTCACCACGGCGTCGGTCAGCTGGACCTCGAGCCCGTGGATGTAGGTGGTGTTCTGGAACATGTTGACGGCGATCGTCCTCTTCGAGGCGTCGAACGGCTTCTCGAAGGAGTACCCCTCGTTGGGGTTGGAGGCGCAGCCCGCGATCAGCAGGGCGCCGGCGCCGAGGATCGCGCCGATGAACGCGCGCCGGCGGATCACGGCTCGTCCTCCGTCGCGGGCATGGGCGTCGGCGGGGGCGGCGGCGCGTCGGCCTCGGGCGGCGGGCCGTCGTCCATCATCACCGAGGGCGGCAGCCAGCCGCGCTCCTCGAGCGTCAGCCAGGCGGTCTGCGCCGCGGCGGTCTCGGGGTGCTTGTTCACGAGCCGCTTGAGCGTGAGGCGCTCGGCGGCCTCGTCCTTGATCTGCCGGTACCAGGCGGCGGTGTTCAGCATCTGGGCGGCGGAGGCCTCGTCGATGCGGTCGATCAGCGCCTGGTCAAGCTGCTTCTCCTTGGCCGCGGCGGGGTACTCGCGCTCGAAGACGCGCGTCTGCTCCCGGGCGTTCAGCAGCGAGGTGCCGTCGTACGGCGGGCCGTTGAACTCCGCGATGGACGCGTAGATCCGGCGCTCCATCGCGTGCTCGCGGTTGGGGCCGGCCGGGAAGTTGATCAGGTACAGGTTGTACGCCTCGGTCGCCAGGTCCATCTCGCGCTTGCGGAAGTAGTAATCCGCCAGCTCGATCGCGGCCTGCTCGGCGAGCACGCTGCCGGGCAGCCGCTCCTGCGTGCGCACGAGGATCTCCTGGGCCAGCTCCCCCGCGTCGTCCACGCGGAACAGGCCCCAGAGCTTGCGCTTGCGGCCGTTGGCGTACTGGATGCCGATGTCCAGCTCACGCTGGATGGCGATGGGGTACTGGTCGCTGTTGGAGAACTTGAGCGCCACAGCCTCGTAGTCGTACAGCGCCCTGTACTCCTGACCGACCGCCACCAGCGCGTCGCCCCGCAGCCGGTAGGCCTCGGCCAGCTGGGGCTTGCCCGTGCGCTGATTCTCCTTGATCCAGGTGGTCAGGAGGCTCTGGGCCTTGCTGGGCTTGTCGTCGGCCAGAAACTGGCGTGCCTGCGTGATGACCAGGTCGTCCGCGGAGGCCTCCGGGGGAGCTTCCTGCGTCCAGCCGGCGTCGCCCTCCAGCCGGTACTGCTCTGTCTGCGACCACGCTGCGCTCGCCAGGGCGAGCGAGACGGTCGTCGCGAGCAGCCGCACTTGGGGCGTCCGTTGCCTCATGGCGGGACAGGATACCGATTGACGGGGCGGGCGCATCATCCGCGGCGCGGGTTGCGGCCTATGGCGCCGGGGCGGGGTTTGCGTCCGGGACGGGGCCCGGTCGCCGGGGCGTCGGCGCCCGGCACATCATCGTCCGCCCCCAGTTCATCGGAGGACGGCGCGGCCCCGAGGCTCGGCGGCAGATCGGCGGGCGCGTCGGCGGCACGGTCGCCGTCGGGGATCTTGGCGAAAACCAGCCGGCCGGCGCTGGTCTGCAGGGCGCCGGTGACCACGAGCTGCTTGGTCTCGCCGACATGTCCTCCGCCGTTCTCGGCGACAACCATGGTGCCGTCGTCGAGGAAGCCCACACCCTGCCCGGGTTGTTCGCCGGGTCGGACGATCCGCAGGGTGATGGTCTCGCCGGTGAGCACGCTGGTGCGCATGGCGCTGGCCAAGTCGTGGAGATTGACGACGGACACCTGCTGAATGGCGCACACCCGGGCCAGGGCCGAGTCGCTCGTGACCACGATCGCCTGATCGCGTCGGGCGAGCTCCACGAGCATCTGGTCCACGCTCTTGCCGGGGACGGTGGATTCATCGATCGAGACATCGAGCCGACCGGAGCGCTGCAGGCGCGTCACGACATCCAGCCCGCGCCGGCCCTTGCTGCGTTTGAGCCGATCGGAGGAGTCCGCGAGCGTCTGCAGCTCTGCGATCACGAAGCGGGGGATGACCACCGGCGCCTGGAGCAGGCCGGTCTCGCCGACTTCGGTGAAGCGGGCGTCGATGAGGATGGAGGTGTCCAGCACCAGCGCGCGCGGGCCGCGCAGCTGCTTGGAGAACTCCACATAGGGGATCACAAGCCGGAAGTCGTCCTGGGTCTGCAGGACGATGGAGACACCCAGGTAGCAGAACGCGACGCCGAAGAGGACTTTGATCGTGGAGATGATCGGGGAATCCTCGAGGCCGTAGCCCTGGGCGAGCAGGTCCAGCAGGAAGCCGACGCCGATGGTCGCCGCGAGGCCGGCGATGAGGCCGAGGAAGACGCCGGAGAGGGTGGAGATCTTCTTCTTGGGAGTGAGCAGGTCGACCGCCATGACGGCCAGGGCCAGGACAATGGCGAAGGCCAGGGCCCATCCCCAACCGGTGACCAGCCGCTCGCTGCCCTCGCCCTTGGAATCGTTCGGGCCGATGTTGAGGATCCCCAGCATCGTGACCGCGATCATGAGGATGAACAGCGTCGCCCGGAGGACGCTCAGGGCCGTGCGCCGTGCGGCCGCGGGGTCGGTGTCGCGGGGCCCGGGTTGGGGGTGGTCGGCCATGCTCTCCAGAGTGTACGAGCGGGGCGCGGGTCCGTTCCCGGCGAGCGCGACGGGGCCGTGTCGGTCGGCTAGACTGGCCCCTGCTTCGGCGCGAGGTTGACGGCCGGGCCCGGTGCGCGGGTGGCCCGTGAACCTGGTCAGGGCTTGACCGCAGCAGCCATAAGCGGCCGTCATCCGG
>CALKYH010000012.1 GCA_938003595.1 uncultured bacterium | reverse complement strand
CAGGTCCACCGCCTGCGCGAACTCGGAGGGGCGACCGGGGTCGGGCCGGTCGGCGAGCCGCTTGGCGACCATCCACGAGAGCATGCCGATCAGCGCCGCGGCGACGACCCAGACGCGGATCGCGCGCCGCCCGCCGAAGCCGCCGGCGTCGCCGACGCCCTCTTCGAATCGATCGCCGCGCGGGGTCAGTTCGACATTCATCGGGACACCTCCGGGGCCGCGGCGGCGGTCGTCGCGGCGCGGGCGCGGGCCGGCGTCAGCGGCTCGCCCGCGGCGCGCTTGTGCTCCACCTCCGCCCACACGCGCTCCTGGCGCCGGCGCTTGATGACGGGCTTGACATAGAACGCGTAGAGCATGCCGATCACCGACAGCGTGCAGCCGGCCAGCTGCGAGACGACGCCCACGCGGTTGCCGATGCCCAGACCGGTGAAGTTCAGACCCGCGGTGAAGCCGGGCTCGGGCGGGTCCCACATGGCCTGGAAGAGCCGGAAGCCCTCGTAGCCCGCCGGGTTGTTGGTCTTGACGCTCAGCGCCGGAGAGACGCCCTCATCGCCCCGGAAGCGGATGACGCTCTCCCAGTCCCGGATGCTCGAGACGCGCCCCGTGAAGCCGCCGACATGGGCGATGAGCCGGAAGTCGTCGAGCACGACGGGCGCGGGCAGCAGGTCGCGCTCACGCCCGAACAGCAGCTCGACCTCGGCGCCGTCGGGCAGGCGGAGGCGGGTGGGGGAGTAGCGGAAGCGCCCGCCGTAGGCGTAGTTCTCGTCGTCGAAGGCGTACATGTGGAAGGGCAGCCACGCCGCGACGGTGCGCCCGGCGCGGGTGATCTCGACGCGGATCATGGAGTAGTTGGAGGCGGCGTCCTTGTCGCGCTGGCTGACGGGCACGATCATCGGGCGCTGCTCGAGCCGCGCGGTGGGGGAGTAGGAGGTCATCGTGAGGACGACGCGGTCGTCCACGAGGATCGGCTCGCCGACGGGCGCGGCGACGATGCGCGGCTCGCCGCCGTCCAGATCGCTGATCGCCAGGCGCGCGGGGCCGTCGCCGGGGCCGGCGACGATGGTCACGCGGGGCGCCAGTCGCGGCGGCGAGAAGCGCATCTGCACCCACGGCGCGGGCTCCTGCAGCGCGTGCTGGCCGTCGCCCTCGTCCACGAAGTCGCGTGTCAGCTCCGGCGGGTTGGAGGCCCAGCGGGTGAGCTCGCCCTCGGGGCCGCGCACATCGACGACGGCGATCGACACCAGCCGGCCGTCGTTCATCGGCAGTTCGTCCACGACCTCGCGCACGCGGTAGCTGAAGTCGGTCCCCTCGACGCCGATCCACGCCGGCTCCTGCGCGGGGTCGCGCACCGCCAGGGCCTCGGGCGGGGCGGAGACCTCCAGCGGGGCGCCGTTCTCGCCCGCGCCGGGGAACAGCAGCGTCAGGCCGCCGCCGCCGGAGCGGCCGATGTCGGCCAGCTCGGCCTCGTCGTCGATCCAGCGCAGGACCAGTTCGCCGCCCTCGGCGGTGCGCTTGTCCATGTCGAACGCCGCGAGCTCGTAGTCGCGCGAGGCGCCGGTCTGGCTGTTGGTCAGGCGCAGGTTGGCGATGGGGTTGATCTCGACGCCGCCGGACAGCCAGCGCTGCTCGGGCACGGCGTAGCGGAGGAACCCGGTGACGCGGACCTCGGCGTCGCCGAGGGCGTCGGGGGTCGGGCCGGAGCGGACGACGACATCCAGCGGGTCGATCGGCGGCGAGGCCTCGCCCTCGGCCAGCCACACCCAGTCGCGCGAGGCGATGTAGTCGTTGTAGCGCGGCAGGTGGGGGATCGGGCGCTCGGCCCAGTCCGTCTCGCCGGCGCGCCGCGAGTACAGCGCCCAGGAGTTGATGTGATAGAACCAGCGCTGCTCGTGCTGGGCCAGGCGCATGGTGAGGGTGTCGTCCACCAGCGCCTTGCCTGTCGCCTTGATCGCGCGGCCCTGGCCCGGCAGGATGTCCTCGGTGTACTGCGGGTGACCGTCGAGCAGCTGGCGCACGAATCCCGGGCCGCCGTTCGCGGGCGTCACGCTGACCGAGACGCTGTACACGCGCTTGCCCGCGTCGTCGCCGCTGAGGATGGGCCAGTCGGGGCGGGTCTCCGAGACGCTGTAGCGCACGGCGTCGGGGCCGACGCCGGCGACGACGGACGCGCCGGGCAGGGCGATGAGCTCGACGGGCGCGTGGTTCGGCGACTCGATGACCACCATCCGCCGGAAGACCGGCGAGTCGCCCTCGACCTTCAGGCCGAAGTAGGCGACGCTGGCGACGCAGAGGATCACGATGCCGGTGTGGATCATCCACACGCCCAGGTTCACGACCTTGAACGGGATGCGCCGGAGGGTCACGACGACCAGGTTGATGACGAGCAGGGCGATGGCCAGGTTGAACGGCCACCAGTGGAACCACTCGTACTCGGTCATCTCGAAGGCGCGCATCTGGCGGACGAGGTAGCCCGCGCTGCCGACGGACATGTAGATGAAGAGGAAGGTCAGCAGGCTGATCCCGAGCGTGACGCTGCTGAACAGGTCGAGGAAGAGGCGCACCGGGCCCCGATGGCGCTGGGGGGGCGCCGCAGAGGCCGCATCACCGTTCGCTTCGTGACTCGATGCCAAGAGCGGCTCCTTGCTCGGGATGGTTGGCCCGGGGCGGGCGTCCATCCAACCAGACGGTCCATTCATACTGTAGAACCGCAAGGATTACGGCGTCGAAGAACAAGCCTCCACGAATCGGGGGATCGGTCGCGCTCCGGGCATCCGGTCCAGCTTCCCTGGCGAAGTCGCTACTGATCGGCGCACCACCTCCGGAGACCCCTGATGCTTGCCACTTTCGCCATCGCATCGTTCCTGGCCTGCTCGACGGCCGCGGCTTCCGCCTCCGAGGTTGACAGCGAGCCGGCCTGCCCCCCGAATCTCGTGGAGGTCGGTGGCACGGGTGAGCCGGTGCGGCTTGTTCCGCAGCGGAAGGGGTTCGCCTATGTGTCGGGCGACTGCATCGTCGATACGCCCCTGCCCGACGGGTACCCGCGTCCGACGGCGCCGGGCATGCTGGAGATCAAGGCCTATCCGGTCGTCCGCCGGGCCCAGGTCGAGGGCAAGGGCGATCGCGACGACGGCATGCGGGGTCGGGGCTCGACCGCCGCGTTCTGGCCGCTGTTCCGCCATATCCAGCAGCGCGACATCGCGATGACCTCGCCGGTCGAGACGGACTATTCCGACGACGGATGGACCATGGCGTTCCTGTATCGGCAGACGGACCAGGGGCCCGAGGGCCAGGCCGGCTCGGTCGAGGTGTTCGATGCGCCGCCGGTGACCGTCATCGCCATCGGCGTCCGGGGCGACCTGGACTCGAGCGGCCTCAACGAGCGTATCGAGTCGCTTCGATCGTGGGTCGAGTCCTCCGGTGACTGGGTCGTCGCGGGCGACCCCAGGAAGCTCTCCTACAACGGCCCCGATGTGCGCGCCGCCCGTCGATGGCACGAGGTGCAGCTGCCCATCCAGCCGGCGGACGCGACCGCGCCCTGATCTGCAGCACGCGGGACGCTAGATCCAGAACGCGACGGCGAGCTGCACCGCGACCGCGGCCGCGAGGGTTGTCTTCACCACGGTGGCGACGAGTCGCCCGATGGCGGCGCCCTGGCCGACGCGCAGCGAGTGACCCCAGGTGCGCTCGGGCTTGGTCCGCTCCATGACCATCGCGCCCAGCCCGGCGCCGACGACGGCGCCGACGAGCGTGCCCAGCACGGGGATGGGGATCAGCGGGGTTCCTGCGATGGCGCCGAGCAAACCGCCGACCATCGCGCCCACTCCCGCGCGCTTGGACCCGCCGGCCTTGCCCGCGCCCACGGCGCTGGCGCCGAACTCAATGGCCTCGCCGAGCACGCCCAGGAACACCGCGATGACGATGGTCCATGTGCCGAACTGCCCGTCCGGACGCCACCATTCCACGAGCAGCGCGACGAGGATGGTCAGCCACACCCCGGAGAAACCGAGCAGCGTCAGCGCGACGCCCACCAGCCCGAACAGCGCCAACAGGATGCCCGCGAGGATGTCCATCGGCGGTGATTCGGGATCGCAGGGCTCGAATATCGAGGCGGGGCGACGCGATCAGCTCGCGGCGCTGGCCTCGGCCGCGGCTTCGACGGGCTCTTCTTTCGGCGGCTCATACCCGTCGGTGTGCTTCTCCATCTCGAGGACCCAGGCCTCGAGCGGGGTGTAGCGCA
>CALKYH010000011.1 GCA_938003595.1 uncultured bacterium | reverse complement strand
CCCCACGAGGTCGGGATCGGGCAGTACGACGAGTACTCGAACGACTCCCCCGGCTTGATCAGCGGCTGCTGGCCGATCACGCCCTCGTCGTCCACCACATGCCGACCTCCGTTGGAGTCCACGATCTCCCAGTGCCGACGCAGCAGCCGCGCCGCGGCCTCGCCCTCGTTGGAGATCCGGATCTGGTACCCGAAGATGAACCGCTCGTGGTCGGGCTCCGAGTGCCCCGGCAGGTACGACGGCCGAACCAGAATCCGCACGCCCTCCGTGACGGTCTCGGAGCCACGCGATCGTTCGGTGACGGTGGGGGGCATCGGGACGGTTCCTCGGAAAGGCGTGCGGGCGTCGCCGCTTCAGGATAGCGGCCGAAAAAGCCCCCGCACCGCCCCCGGACCCGGTTTGTTCGGGCTCAGGTCGGTGTGGAACGCCCCATCAAACCCTACGAATTCGCAAAATTGCCGATTTAGGGGGGCAATTCCCCGGTTCGCGAGGTAATATTGGGCCGCACTCGCGATTCAGCACAGGGTCGCCGAGCGCTGCACAGCAGTCAGATCAACACACGAGGAGTCGGAGAGCGGTCCAATCGTCACCGGGCATACCTGCACGCCCGCGCTTCCCTTCGAAGCACGACGACCACGACCTCTCGATGAACTGGCCCGCACAGGCCAGGGCACTGAAAGCAAAGAGAGGATGATCAGCATGAGCAAGACCACCACCATCGGCGTCGTTCTTGGCGTCGTCGGCGCCGCCGCGGCGACCGCGGCCCCCATCAACAGCCAGGCCTATCCCCGCGCCGCCGACATCGGCGCCGGCCCCGGCTTCGCCGCCGCCGTCGATCGCGACGGCCCCATCGTCTATTCCGCGCCCCCGATCACCGCCGATGGGTTCTTCTCCGACGGCGCCGCCGGCCAGTTCTACGGCCAGATGATCGCCGACAACTTCACCCTGACCAACAACACGACCGTCAGCGGCGTGAACTGGTGGGGCTCCAGCGAGAACTACTTCCTCAGCGACTACACCAACTTCGACGCCTTCAGCGTCATGGTCCTCGATGGCAACTTCGATGTCGTCTACACCGAGAACTTCTCGACCGTCGAAACCAACCCCGTCGCCACCGGCCAGCTCAACTCCTCCGGCGGCATCCAGTTCTTCCAGAGCGTCAAGTTCAGCCAGACCTTCGACCTCCTCGGCGGCACCGAGTACTGGCTCGCCATCGGTTCGATCAACGGCGCGGCCGACGGCGACGCCTGGATCTGGTCCACCGCCGCGGGTGACGGCCTCATCGCCTCCGACCAGTTCGACGGCAGCGGCTTCGTCGTCTTCCCCGACGAGTCCGACACCGCCTTCGAGATCCAGGGCGTCCCGACCCCCGGCGCCGCCAGCCTCTTCGCGGTCGCCGGCCTCGTGATGGCCCGTCGCCGCCGCTGATCGCGCAGCGACCTCGACACACATCCTCGAAACGGGCCGCTCGATCCGGGCGGCCCGTTTTTCGTTGCGCGCCCGGCGCAGACCGCGCTAGATCGCCCCCTCCTCCGACGGCAGCGACGGCGCCGTCCGCCGCACGCCCACGCGCGTCCCCTCCGCCGTCAGCTCGCCCGCCGGGCCCAGCACCTCCGGCATCTCGCAGAAGGTCCCCTCGCCCCGCATGTGCTTGTCCACCAGATCGACGACTTCCTCCACCGAGTCCGTCACGCGGAACAGTTCCATGTCCCGAGCCGAGATCGTCCCGCACCGCTCCGCGAGCGTGCCCTTCACCCAGTCGATGAGGCCGCCCCAGAACTTCGAGTCGTAGCACACCACCGGGAACGGCCGGATCTTCAGCGTCTGGATCAGCGTCAGCGCCTCGAAGAACTCATCCAGCGTCCCGAACCCCCCCGGGAAGATCACGAACGCCCGAGAGTGCTTCACGAACATCACCTTCCGCGCGAAGAAGTAGTCGAAGTTCAGCTGGTGCGTCTGGTACGGGTTCGGCGCCTGCTCCATCGGCAGCGAGATGTTCAGCCCCACCGACGCGCCGCCGCCCTCCTTCGCGCCGCGGTTCGCCGCCTCCATGATCCCCGGACCGCCCCCCGTGATCACCGCGTGACCGCGCTGCGCCAGCAGCTTCGCGCACCGCCGCGCCGCGGCGTACGCCGGGTCCTTCACCGGCGTCCGCGCCGACCCGAAGATCGTCACCGCCGGCGGCAGGTCCCAGAGGGTCTCGAACCCCTCCACGAACTCCGACATGATCCGGAAGATCCTCCAGGCCTCCAGCGCCTGACGGTGGGCTCGGTCTTCGCTGTGCATCGGTGGCTCGCGCTCCGCGTTCGTGGCGTCTGGATCCCCGTCGAGGACACCAAAGGTATCGGCTCGCGCTCAACGCTCCACGCCGACCCTACCCCCGATTGAGGGAATCGCCACTTAAGCGCCACAAATGCAACGCTTTACAGCGCCGTGACAACCCGGAAATTTGGTAAGCGGGGGGGACCTGAATACAATGCTCATCCCCATGCCCAGCAAGGCCAAAGCCCCATCATCGAAAAAGACGACGGCCGCGAAGCCCGCCGCCAAGGCCGCTCCCGCGCCCGCGAAGAAGGCCCCCGCCAAGGCCGCGCCCCCCAAGAACCGCCTCTTCGCCAACTACCCCGCCGCCGTCAAGAACCTGATGGAGCGCGTCGACTTCGAGCGGGCCCGCCTCACCAAGGAGCACCGCGGCAAGTTCAAGCTCGACCGCATGAAGGCCATCATGGCCGCCCTCGACAACCCCCAGGACGACATCCGCACCGTCCACATCGCCGGCACCAAGGGCAAGGGCTCCACCGCCGCGATGACCGCCGCCTGTCTCGAGGCCTGCGGCTACACCGTCGGCCTCTACACCAGCCCCCACCTCATCGACCTCCGCGAACGCATCCAGATCAACGGCGAGAACATCTCCACCGGCGAGTTCACCCGCCTCATGGACCGCGTCGCCGTCGCCGCCAGCAAACTCGCCGGCAAGCACGGCGAAGCGACCTTCTTCGAGATCGTCACCGCCATCGCGTTCCTCTACTACGCCGAGCAGGCCGTGGACATCGCCGTCATCGAGGTCGGCCTCGGCGGGCGCCTCGACGCGACCAACATCATCACCCCCGAGGTCGCCGTCGTCACCGCCATCAGCATGGACCACCAGCAGATCCTCGGCGACACCGCCGAAGAGATCGCCCGCGAGAAGGCCGGCGTCTTCAAGAAGGGCGTCCCCGCGCTCACCATCGAGCAGCCCAAGCCCGTCCTCGCCGCCCTCCGCGCCGCCGCCGAGGAAGCCGGCACGAAGCTCGAGGTCCTCGGCGAATCCGTCGACTTCTCCTACCGCTTCGAGAGCAGCCCCGACCTCGGGCCCCACCGGCGCGTCTGCGTCACCTCGCCGCGCAGCAGCTTCGAGCACCTCGCCGTCCCGCTCCCCGGCGAGCACCAGGCCCTCAACTGCGGCCTCGCGCTCGCCATCCTCGACCGCCTCCGCGAGCGCGGCTTCGAGACGCCCGAGTCCAAGGTCGCCCTCGGCCTCGCCCAGACCACCATCCCCGGACGCATGGAGATGGCCTGGAAGAGCCCGCGCATCCTCCTCGACGGCGCCCACAACGAGGCCTCCCTCACCGCGCTCATCCGCTCCATCGGCGCCCATGTCCCCTACGACTCCATGGTCATGATCTTCGGCTGCGCCGCCGACAAGAATGTCGACGAGCTCCTCGAGAGGATCTCCCTCGGCGCCGACAAGCTCATCTTCACCAGGGCCGCCGCCAACCCCCGCGCCATGAACCCGCGCGAACTCCAGAAGCGCTTCGCCGCCCTCTCCGGCAAGATGACCCAGGTCGCCGACAACCTCCACGAGGCCTTCAACCTCGCCTCCCGCGCCGTCAGCCGGGGCGACCTCATCGTCGTCACCGGATCGTTCTACCTCGTCGGCGAAGCCAAGAAGTACCTCGCCGATCTCGGCGTCAAACGAGCCGACGCCCGCGCCGGCTCCGAACTCTGACGCCCCGGCGGCCGCCCGCGCCGCCCTCTACACTGGCGGCGACATGAACGATCGGCCCACGCAACACCACGACGCCGCGCCCGACCGCGCCCCCGCGCAGCGCTACACCGCCGCGCTCGCCTGCGACATCGAGACCCGCTGGCAGGCCGAGTGGGACGCCCAGCGCGCCTTCCGAGCGCCCCAGCCCGGCGAGCCCGGCTTCGACGGCTCTCGCCCCAAGTTCTATGTCCTGGACATGTTCCCCTACCCCTCCGGCTCCGGCCTCCATGTCGGCCACCCCGAGGGCTACACCGCCACCGACATCATCGCCCGCTACAAGCGCATGCGCGGCTGCAATGTCCTCCACCCCATGGGGTGGGACGCCTTCGGCCTCCCCGCCGAGCAGTACGCCGTGCAGACCAATGTCCACCCTCGCCACACCACGCAGTCCGCCATCGACACCTTTCGCCGACAGCTCAAGCGCTTCGGCTTCTCCTACGACTGGTCGCGCGAGATCTCCACGATCGACCCCGACTACTACAAGTGGACCCAGTGGATCTGGCGCCGCCTCTACCACGCCTGGTACGACCAGCGCGCCGCCGACGGCCGCGGCGCCGCGCGCCCCATCGAGACCCTCCTCGACGACCTCGCGCAGGAGCGTCTCGTCGTTGGCCCCTCCGGCGAACTGATCGAGCCCTTCGGTGTAGACGCCATCGGCCCCGTCGCGGGATCTCCCGGCCCCATGGGTTGTCGCGCCTGGTCCGAGCTCGACGAGGCCCAGCGCGCCGCCGTGATCGACGATCACCGGCTCGCCTACCAGGGCGTGCAGACCGTCAACTGGTGCCCCAAGCTCGGCACCGTCCTGGCCAACGAGGAAGTCATCGACGGCCGCAGCGAGCGCGGCGGCCACCCCGTCACCCGCGTCGCCCTTCGCCAGTGGATGTTCCGCATCACCGCCTACGCCGAGCGCCTGCTCGACGACCTGTCCCTCGTGGACTGGCCGGACTCCACCCGCACCCAGCAGGCCGAATGGATCGGCCGCAGCGAAGGCGCCGAGGTCGAGTTCGCCATCGTCGGCGACCAGGACACGACGATCCCCGTCTTCACCACGCGCCCCGACACCCTCTTCGGCGCCACCTACCTCGTCCTCGCGCCCGAGCACGAGATGGTCGAGGCGCTGACCACCGACGCCCACCGCGAACAGGTCATCCGCTACATCGAGTCCATCTCCGGCAAGAGCGATGTCGAACGCCAGGAGAGCAAGGACAAGAGCGGCGTCCCCATCGGCGCCATGGCCATCAACCCCGCCACCGGCAAGCCCATCCCCGTGTGGATCGCCGACTATGTCCTGGTCGGCTACGGCACCGGCGCCATCATGGCCGTCCCCGCCCACGACGAGCGCGACTGGGACTTCGCCCGCAAGTTCCACCTCCCCGTCCACCCCGTCGTCCGCCCCGCCGACGCGAAGACCGCCGCGCGCGTCGAGTCCGAGGACGAGTGCTACTCCGGCCCCGGCGTCTCCATGCACTCGGCCAACGACTCCATCTCGCTCGACGGCCTCGAGACCGCGAAGGCCAAGGAGAAGATGACCGCCTGGCTCGACGAGCAGGGCCTCGGCCGCAAGCGCGTGAACTACAAGCTCCGCGACTGGCTCTTCAGCCGCCAGCGCTACTGGGGCGAGCCCTTCCCCGTCATGTACGACGAGGCGGGCCATGTCCACATCGCCCCCGTCGAGGACCTGCCCGTCCTCCTGCCCGACATCGAGGACTTCCGCCCCGTCGAGAGCGACCAGCCCCAGCCCCCGCTCGGGCGTGCGGCCGACTGGCTCCATGTCGAGCGGAACGGCCGCGTCTACCGGCGCGAAACCAACACCATGCCCAACTGGGCCGGCTCCTGCTGGTACTACCTCCGCTACTGCGACCCCGACAACGACAGCGCGCCCATCGGCCCCGACGCCGAGCGCTACTGGATGGACAACGGCGTCGACCTCTACATCGGCGGCGCCGAGCACGCCGTCCTGCACCTGCTCTATGCGCGCTTCTGGCACAAGGCCCTCTACGACCTGGGCGTCGTCTCCTTCCCCGAGCCCTTCCGCAAGCTCCGCCACCAGGGGCTCATCCTCTCCTTCGCCTACCAGCGCGCCAACGGCGCGCTCGTGCCGACCGACGAGGTGGAGGACAAGGGCGACGGCCTGTTCGTCGAGCGCGCCACCGGCGAGAAGCTCACGCAGATCGTCGCCAAGATGAGCAAGAGCCTCAAGAATGTCGTCAACCCCGACGATGTCATCGCCGAGTTCGGCGCCGACACCTTCCGGCTGTACGAGATGTTCATGGGCCCCATCGAGCAGGCCAAGCCCTGGAACCCGCGCGACATCGTCGGGCTCCACCGCTTCCTGCAGCGCGCCTGGCGCCTGGCGATCCACGAAGACTCCGGCCAGGTCCGCTCCATCGAGACCGCCGATCCCGAGGTCGAGCGCGCCCTCCACGCCGTCACGAAGAAGGTCGGCGAGGACATCGAGTCTCTCTCCTTCAACACCGCCATCGCGGCGATGATGGAGTTCGTCAACGCCGCCACCGGCCCCGGCGCCACGCGCGAGCAGCTCGGCCGCTTCGTCCGCGTGCTCTCCCCCTTCGCGCCCCACATCGCCGAAGAGATCTGGGCCCGCCTCGGCCACACCTCCCTCTGCTGCCGCGAGCCCTGGCCGAGCTTCGACCCCGCCCAGCTCGTCCGCTCCGAGATCGAGGTCCCGGTGCAGGTCTGCGGCAAGGTCAAGTCCAAGATCCTCGTCCCCGCCGACGCCGACGAGAAGGCGATGGAGGCCGCCGCCCTCGCCGACGAGAAGGTCCAGCGCGCCATCGAGGGCAAGCCCGTGCGCAAGGTCATCGCCGTGCGCGGACGCATGGTCAACATCGTCGTCTGATCAGCAAGCCCCCGCGCAGATCCCCGGGCGAATCTCAGTCGTCGCCGCGCTCATTCGCCTTTCGGCCGATGTCGCGCAGACCCTCGAGCGCGCCGATGGTGCGCTCCAGCCGCCGCGCGTCGTTGAGGAGTTCCTCACGGCGCCGCGGGTCGATGTTCGGCCGCGCCAGCTCCGTCCGAACCGTCTCCAGGTCCTGCTTCATCTGGTCGAGCGCCGGCACATTCGCGAACGCCGCCTCGCCGTTCCCCTTCACCTCGGCCTTCCCCGCCGCGTTGCCGCGCGGGTCGATCGGCACGACGCGGTTCGGCGCCACATTCGCGCGGATCTGCGGCGCCGGACGATTCACCGCGACCTGCGGCGCCAGCATCTGCGGCTCCAGCGAGGTCTCGCCGCCCGCCGCCAGACCCTCCGGCGAACTCAGCCGCATCGCGACCCGGCGCGACCGCAGCCAGTCCGAGCGCGGATCCACCGCCGCGACGATCGGCGTCGCGTTGGACCCGTCATTGACGCCCATCCGGTCCATCCGCAGACGCCACGCGTCCTGCAGCGTGAAGTCGTCCACCGCGTTCTGCTCGTCGAACGCCCGGCGCGTGCCCAGCGGCACGAGGACATCGACGATCTGATCGTTGCGGAGCAGCCTCATCTGCAGCGGCGCTTCGCGGTCATGCGAGAGAATCAGCCGCGTCATCAGCGTGGACCGCTCCGCGAACGCCGCGTTCTGCACGAGCTCCACGCCGTCGATGCTCAGGACGATGTCCCCGGCGATCAACGCCTTGGCCGCGGGGAACTGCGGGAACACGCGCGTCAGCAGCACGCCGTTCTCCAGCGGCTGCATCTGCACGCCGATCGCGTTCTGAGGCCCCTCGAAGAACCTCGCCCGCAGGCAGTCCACAAGCCGCGCCCGCTGCTCCGGCAGCAGCGCGAAGGTCCGCAGCGCCTTCACGATGGCCGCGTCCGGGCAGTCCTCCGCGTCGATCAACTCGCGGCACGCGCGCTCGCGCGCCGCCAGGTCGTCCGCGCCCAGGTCGTCAAGCCGCGCCGCGATGGGCGCCAGCTCGATCGCCTCGCCCGCCGCGAGCACGGCCTCGTTGTCCAGCGGCGTCGGCGACGCGGCCAGCGTGGCCTCCGGCGGCAGCGCGAACGCGCTCCCGGCGAGCGACAGGACAGCGATCGTGTTCACAAGACGGCCGAGACGGTGTGGGCGCATGGGGTCGTCCATCGGTCTGCGTTCCGTGCCCGCGCCGAGCGCGGGCGGCCGAGGCGGCGGGGGCCAGCGCGTGCGGGCCTCCGGTTCGTCCCCTCATCTTAGACCCCTAGGCCGTCAAAAGGTTGCTCAGCCGGGCGGCGTGGTCCCGGAGCCAGTGGGCCTTGCGCCGCACCATGACCAGGAACGCCCCCCCGTCCAGCCCCGCGAACGCCCCCGTCGCCGCGATCGGCAGGGCCGCCTCCACGACCAGGGCCTCGATCATCAGCCACGGGATGGCCTGGATCTCGCTGGTGCTGAGGATGCATCCCTCCACGGCGTCGTATCCGCGGCAGAAGCGCTTAAACCTCGTTTCATCCAGATAATCCGGCCAGTTCGCGATGTCCTGGCCCTCCATGGTGATGGAGAACTGCAGGGCCCCGTTGGCGATGTCCAGCGCCCGCTGCTCCGGCCGCACCCCGTCGAAGTCGATCACCGCCACCAGTCGCTGGCCCCGGTACAGCGTGTTCCCGGGGTGCCAGTCGCCGTGGACGATCTGCGCCGGCCACTCGCGCAGGCCCAGCTTATCGGAGCGTCGTGCCGCGTCCTGGTACAGCTCGCGCAGGTCGGCGCAGACCTCGGCCAGGTCGGGGCGCGCCAGGCGCGAGTCGCGCGGGATGTGGTCCAGCGCGTCCGGCACGCTCGGCAGCGCGTGGTAGCCGTGGGGGTGGTGCGTCGGCGGCGCGCCGTGGAAGCCCGAGATGATCTTGTGGAACAGGGCCAGCGTGTGCCCCGCCTCGCTCGTCGCCGACAGCGAGCCGTCGTACCGCGAGCCCGGGATGAACTCGAACAGCTCGTACACGCGCCCGCCCACGCGGAGCGCCGTGTCGTGCTCGTCGCGCGTCGGCAGCAGCCGCGGCACCGGGAACTGCCGGCCGGCCAGGTAGTTCTGCACCGCGTGCGCCGCCGTCACGCGCTCGTTCTCATCCCTTCCGGGGGCGCGCCGCTTGAGCAGGAAAAGCCCCGCGCTGGACTTGATGAGCAGCTTCGGCGA
>CALKYH010000010.1 GCA_938003595.1 uncultured bacterium | reverse complement strand
AGTTGAACGCCGCCAGCACCGCGTTCAGGTCGGCGAAGTCCACATCGTCGTCCTGATCGAAGTCGGCGTCCTGGTTAAACCCGGGGGCGCCGATCGCGGTGTTGTACGCCGCGAGCACGGCGTTGAGGTCGGCGAAGCCGATCAGGTCGTCCGCGTTGGCGTCGCCCGGGCAGGGGTGGGGGAGGCGAGCGATGAAGGCCCCGCCGCCGCCGCCGACGAAGCTGCACGAGAACGCGACCTCGCCCCGGTCGTTGATGCTCACCGGCCCTCCGGCGTCCGGGCTCTTCCAGGTCCAGCACTGGCACTCGATCACCGTGCGGAGCACGCCGGGCGAGACCTCCAGCGTGTCGCCCGACGCCACCACCTTGCGCAACCGGCCCGGTCGGCCCGCGAAGATCCCGTTCGCCGGCGTGTTGTTCACGACATAATTCATCGACCCGTTGATCAGCCCCTCGGCGCGATTGTTGAGGCCGATGCCGCCGTTGCTGATGCTCTGCAGCAGGATGCCGGCCGGCATCTCCGGCGCCTGGTCGTTCAGCAGCGCCAGGAGGCGCGGCGCCTGATTCGGGAACACCGTCCAGACGCCGGCGTTCTGCGCGCTGAAGTCCAGGTTCGAATAGAACAACAGGCCGCCGGACCGGTTGATCAGCGCCTGAAAATCGTTGAAGTGCGCGCCGCTCGGATGCCCCGGCGCGGGGTCGCCACGCTTGGCGATGAGCTGCAGCGCCCCGGGGACGCCTCGCCACAGTCCCCACGAACTAGGGAACCCGCCCGGCGCCGCGGCGCCGCCGCTGATCGCGAATACGCCCGAGTCGTTGAAGTGCACGGGCCCGGAGTTCGCGCCCACGAGCGAGGTGATCGTCCAGTTGGCCGCGAAGCCCGGCGCCGCGTCTCCGACGCTCACCGCGGTCTGCAGGGGCCCACCGGCGGGCTTGAGAAACAGCGAGAAATAGGGCGGGGCGTCGAGGTTCGAGAAGAACGCCACATCGCCTGCGCCATTGATCGACGGCGCGGTGATGAAGGTGAACACGCCGCCTCCCGGCGTCGGAGAGGGATCGCCGTTTCGCGCCACCAATGTGTACGCCTGAGCCGCGGCGTCGCCGGTGAACATCGCGCGGTTGCCGGGCGCGGGCACACCCGTCAGCGGCGCCACAAACGCGATGCGCCCGGCGTCGTTGAGCGCCAGGTCCGGCACGCCGCCGACATCGCCGAAGAGCGCGCCCGGCGCCCCGGGAGCGCCGTCGCCTTCGCGCACGGCGATCTGCGCGCCTCCGCCCGTCGCGCTGTAGAGGATGAGCGAGTCCGTCGAGAACCCCATGTTGAGTCGCGCCGAGGCCGTGACGCCGCCGACGCGGTTCTGGATGGGCAGGCTCACCAGCCCGATCGCGACGCCGCCCGAACCGGTCACCGGCGAACCGAGGATTGCGAACAGCGTCGTGCCCCCGGCGCCCGCGCTCCAGATGCCCTGGCTGTCGAGGCCCGGGTTCGGCGTGCCGACCAGGAACGCAGGCGCCGCGATGCGGCCGGCCGCCTGGCACAACGGGCTCTGCGGCGCGTGGAATGTTCCGGGGGAGCCCGGCGCGGGCTGGCCCTGCACGATGACCGGTGTGATCGTCACCTGCGCGCGGGCATCGGAAAGCACAAGAACGGCGCACGCGGCAGCGCCGGCGGTCAGGCATCGATGAATGGACACGAGAGGCTCCTCTGGTGACGCTCCGCTGGCGCGGCCGCGTCTACGAAGCGCTCGGTTGACGACGCGAATGGTCGTTCCCGAGCGGCCTGCCTCGAAGGTAGCGACTGCCCGACAAAGCACCAGCGCGACGGGTGAAGATTCTGACGGCGAAGCGTCCGGGCCGCGTTAGGGACAAGCCGCGTTGAACCCCGACAGCACCAGGTTCAGGTCGGCGAAATCCACATCGCCGTCGATATCCTGGTCGGCGGAGCCGTCGTAGGTGGCGTCCCCGTTCAAGCTGTTGAACGCCCCCAAGGTCAGGTTCAGGTCCGCGAAACCGACGAAGCCGTCGCCGTCCACATCGCCGGCGCACACATCGACGACCGTCATTATGTAGATCGAGTAGTCGGCCGTGTAGTTGACGAACGACGTGATCTGCCCCGTAGCGCGATCGTGCCGGTTGAGGCGCTTGAAGTCACGATCCATCGTGATGATGTCGCCGCCCAGAACCGCGCAGTCGTCCACGAGATTGAACTCGCCGCTGAACGGGAGCGTGACGATGACCTGCTGACCCGGGGGGGTGTGCGACACATTCAGCAGCTGCACATAGTTCGGCCCGGGCTCGCGGTTGAGGCCGACCATGTCTCCGTTCGGGTCGCGCCCGAGCCCGTCGAAGTCGGCGCTGGGTCCGAGGTTGACAACGCCCGTGACCTCGCCCGTCAGCGTCAGCACGCCCAGATTGTTGGACGACGCGGCTCCCGGCGACCCCGGCTGCCACAGCGCGACGATGAGGTTCCCGTGCTGGTCCGTCGAGAGAGACTCGATCGCGTTCACCGCGCCCGACCCGCCCTCCGTCACCTGCGCCGACGACAGCGTCGCGGCCGTGCCGGGGTTCACCTCGCCGATGAACGCCCCGTTCGGATAGATCGAGTTCAGCACGAAGAGCCGGCCGCCGTCGGACGCGAGGTCGGTGACGGCGCCCGTCCCCACGCCCAGATTGATCACCCCGACCTCCACGATGTAGCCGGTCGCGGCGTTCACGCGGACCAGCGTGCCCGTCGGCGCGTCCACGGCGAAGAGCGTGGGCGCGGCGAGCGCGCTGGAGCATATCCAATAGGCGGCGAACGACATGACGGGGCGTGGCATCGCGAGTTCCTCCACGAGAAGTGTGCGGCCGAACCACTCGGCACGCTACCGCGCCGCCCCAGGAGGGTCAATGATTTTCGCAATGTTCGCCGCGTCGACCCGCCGTCAGCCGTGGATGAGCTTCCCCTCGGCCGCCGTCGCCGCCTCGCGGACGCCCTCGTACATCGTCGGGTGCGCGTGCACCGTGACGATGATCTCCTCGGTGGTCGCCTCCAGCCGGCGCGCCAGGCCCAGCTCCGAGATCAGCTCCGTCGCCTGGTCGCCGATGATGTGCCCGCCCAGGATCTCGCCGCGCGGCAGGCCGCGCAGGATCTTCACGAAGCCCTTGGTCTGGGCCGCGGCCGTGGCCTTGCCGTGGGCCTGCCAGTTATAGGTCCCGACGGTGTAGTCCTTGTCCTTGACCATCCCCTGCTCCTTCAGGGCGCGCTCGGTGTAGCCGACGCTCGCGACCTGCGGGTGGCAGTAGGTGCAGCCGGGGATGACCGAGTAGTCGATCGGGATCGGGTCGTGCCCGGCGAGCCGCTCGACGCAGGTGACCGCCTCCTCGCTGCCGACATGCGCCAGCCACGGCGGACCGATGACATCGCCCACCGCGTACACGCCGGGGACGGAGGTCGCGTAGGTCAGCGCCTTGGGCGGCGAGATCTGCGCCGGGTCGTAGTCGGTGACGATCGAATCCTTGTGGACCTTCAGCCCCAGCGACTCGTCGAACAGCCCGTCGTAGCGGCCCTTCACGCCGATCGCGATGAGCACCTTCTCGGCCTCGAGCGTCTCTTTCTTCGAGGCGTCCGGCTTGCCGTCGGCCACGGGGCTGACCGTCACCTTCACGCCGCCCTTGGTCTTCTCGACCGCCGTCGTCGTGGTGCTGGTGCGGATCTCCATCCCCGCCTTCTTGTAGATCTTCTCCAGCGCCACCGACACATCGTCGTCCTCGACGGGCAGGATCCGCGGCATCATCTCGATGACCGTCACCTTGGTCCCGAACGAGTGGTAGAAGTAGGCGAACTCCATGCCGATCGCGCCCGCGCCCACCACGATGAGCGACTTGGGCTGCTTGGGCAGGTTCATCGCCTCGCGCGCGCCCAGGATCGTCTCGCCGTCGAACTTCGCGAACGGCAGGTCCCGCGCCACCGAGCCCGTCGCCACGAGCACATAGGTCGCCGTCAGCGTCTCGCGCGGCTTGGGCGAGATTGTCGCCGGCGCCGGCGTGAAGGTGTCCTTCACCGTCGCGTCGAACACCTGCACCTCGCAGGGCTTGCCCCCCTGCGAGCCCTTGGTCACCTTCGCGTGCCCGGGAACCCAGGTGATCTTGTTCTTGTTGAAGAGGAACGCCACGCCCTTGCTGGACTTGTTCGCCACCTCGCGCGACCGCGAGATGACCTTCTCCCACTGCACCTTCATCTCGCTGAACGACAGGCCCCACAGCTCCGCCTCGCCCAGCTTCTCCATCAGCTCGGCGTTCGAGAGCAGCGCCTTGGTCGGGATGCACCCCCAGTTGCCGCACACGCCGCCCGGCTTGTCGCGGTCGATGCACGCCACCTTCATCCCCAGCTGCGCGGCCCGGATGGCCCCGACATACCCCGCCGGCCCGGCGCCGATCACGATCAAATCGAAGTGCTTGGGGTTGGAGGCGTTGGCGGTGGAGACGAAGGGCTTGGCGGCGTGGGCCACGGCGTATGTCCTCTCGGGCTGAAGATCGGTGCGGTGTTCCCCGGGGGAGGGCCCGACGGGGGCTCGGGCAGGGGGAGAGGATTCTAGTGGCGTGCGGTGGGGGGCTCCAGCCGCGGGCAGGCCGCGCCGCTCGGCGAAACGAAAAGCCCCGGCGAGAAGGCCCGCCGGGGCTTGGTGATCACGAAGGTTGTTCGGCGCGGCTCAGCAGCCCGAGCCGTACACGCCCAGCAGCGAGTTCAGGTCGTCGAAGTCGACATCGTCGTCGCCGTTGAGGTCGCCGGTGAGGCCGGCGCCGAAGGAGCCGTAGTTGCCCAGCAGCAGGTTCAGGTCGCCGAAGTCAACGACCAGGTCGCCGTTGAGGTCGCCGAAGCAGGACAGGGCGCAGTCGTAGGTCTCGACCTTGACCGCGTCCACCGCCGCCTCGACCACCGAGCCCGTGCCCAGGTCCGAGGCGATGAACCGCAGACGCACCGTGCTGGTCGCGTCCACGAAGTCCTCGACGGCGAAGCGCTTGAAGTACCAGCCGCCCGAGGCCTCGGCGCCCGCGGGGCCGACGGTCTCGAGGTTGACCCACGTCGCGCCGTTGTCGTCGGAGATCTGGATGGTCATGGTGTCCGCGTTGGGCGCGCTGCCCTCGGTGTTCGAGTACCAGCGGGCATAGGAGACATAGGCCACGGAGCCCGTGGTGGCGTCCATCGCCGGCGAGGTCAGGGTGGTGGTGCCGCCGTCGATGTCGTTCGTGCCGACCGCGCCGCCGGGCGAGCCCTGGCCGGTGACGAAGCACATCGTGCCGTCGTTGTCGTAGTCGTTCTCGGGCTGCGCGGTGGTGCCGACCGGGTCGACGCGCGTCCAGATGCCGGTCGTGGCGTTGTCGCCGGGGGCGCCGACGGTCCAGCCCTGGTTGGTCTCGAAGTCGTCCTCGAAGGAGACGGTCAGCTCGGTGGCGACCACCGCGCCGTACGCCGCGCCCGGCGCCCCCGCCGGGTTCACGACCGTCACGCCGCCCGTGGTCTGGGCGCTGACATAGAAGCGGACGCCCGAGAGGCAGTCGATCGCGGGGAAGTCCGCGTCGAAGATGAGGGCGCCGCCGTCGGACGAGACGAAGCTCATCGGGAACTGCTCGAAGATGTTGTCGCCGTTGTCGTCGATGAACAGGACGGCGTTGCTCTGCGAGGGGCTGTTCCCGGCGTTGCCCGCGACGCGGACCTTCACCGTCTCGCCCGCGGGGCTCAGCTGCGAGGGCAGGCCGTCGGGGTACGAGAACGCCAGCGCCGAGATCGCCGGGCCGGCGAGGTTGTGGAGGGTGAAGCCCTGGTTGATCTGGTTGTAGTGGGGGGAGCCGTTGGTCAGGTCGGCGTCGTCGTCATCGAGCGTCATCAGATCGATGGTGATCTGCGAGGTGATGTTCGACCCGGTGTGCAGCAGGATGGAGTTCACGAACAGCGTCGTGAGGATGTCCAGGTAGTCGCCGGGGTTGGTGGCCAGCAGCGCGTTGCGCGTGTCCCAGATGGCGCCCGAGAGCAGCGGCGCGCACACATGCACGCCGGAGCAGGGAGCCTGCTGGGTGTTCACCGCGTTGCGCAGGCCCGAAGAGCACGAGCCCGACCAGCCGCGACCCAGGATCGGGTCGTCCAGCATGAGCACGCTCATGCTGTCGCCGGCGCCCTCGCCGTAGCCGCCCTGGCCCGAGCCCGCCCGATTCACCAGGTGATGGCCGTACTCGTGGTACACGACCGAGGAGAATCCGGTGTTCGGGCAGCCGCCGCCCGAGGCGTAGAAGTTGATGTCCTGCGCCGCCGAGTCGTACACCGCGTTGCAGGTCTGGGCGATGTTCACATCGATGTTCATGCCGTTCGTGACATCGAGCGGATAGCCCGGGGAGACCTCCAGCACGCGGTCACGGATGAGGTTGGCGTGCAGGTAGGCGTTCACCTGCGCGTTGCCGGTCTCGTTGTTGGCGCCGTTGAACAGGATGTTCGCGGGCCCGGGCGCCGCGACATTCACGCTCTGGTTCGCGGCGCTGCTGAGCCGGAAGAACTGCCCCTGCGCGATCGACGAAGTGACCGTCAGCGTCCCGCCCGCGACATTGGGCACGAGGAAGTCGCCGTTGGCGTCCGCGAACACCGTCGTGGCGCCGATCGTCACGCGGGCGTACGGCATGCCCGTCGAGACCTCGGTGTGGCAGAAGTCCGCGCCGGGCCCGTCGGTGGCCAGGCCGCTGACCGTGCCCGCCATGTCCACCTGGTGGACCGTCCTCTCGGCGTGCAGCAGCTCGCCCGTCGCCGCGTCGGAGACGAACAGCCACGAGTCATAGTTGCCCAGCCGTGCGCTGCCGCCCGTGCCGAGGAACTGCACCGCCAGGCGAGGCGCCGCCTCGGCGTTCTCGTCGCCCGCGTAGATCAGCGTCGTCGCCGCCGTGAAGTTCGTCAGGTTCGGGTGCGCCGCCTGCGCCACGGCCTTGGCCATCGCCGTGTTGGGGTTCGCCGCGAGCGCGTCGTCCACCACCAGCCCGCTCACGCTCCGCAGCGAGGACCGCGCCAGCGTCGTCGGGAAGTGGTCGATGTTGCGGACCAGCAGCTTCAGCTGCGAGCGGAACACCGGCAGCCCGGCGTACTCATGATTGAAGTTGTACAGGGTGAACTTGAAGTTCCCCTCGGCGTCGGGCATCAGGCCGATCGGCCCGGCCGCGACATCGCGCCCCAGCCCCGCCGGGACCAGCTCCCCAGCGCCCACGCCGAACATCCCCGCGTGACGGGCGATGAACGAATTCACCGACGCCTCCGGGCTCGCGCCGTTCGAGAACGCGGCGCCGTACACGCTGGTCACGCGCTCGCCCGTCATGTACAGGCCGGCGCGCGGGTTGTCGCGCGAGAAATCATCCAGAGCGTTCACGCCGAAGCCGGCGACATTGGCCAGCGCCCCGGCGCTCAGGCAGAGCAGCGCCGCGGACGACCACACAGATCTCGATCGCATCATGTTCTCTCCGGTCCGCGGCCCCACCTCGTGGTGGTCCGGGAACATAGGGGTGGGCTGGTCGACGGCGCAACGCCGCCGTGGCAGGGGCTAGGCCCCAACGCAAACTACCACCGGAACCTACCGGCTCCAACCAAAAAGGTTTCCCCGCAGAAAAAAAGTTGGCAATAGGCGCGGGCCCGCGCCCGTTGATCGGGCAAGCCCCCGGGCGCCCCCGCAGCGCTCTAGAGCAGCTTCATCGCGCGGGCCATCGCCGCGCCCATGTCCGCCGGCGTCTCAGCGATCTCGAAGCCCGCGCTCTTCATCGCGCTGATCTTGCTCTCCGCGCCGCCCTCGCCGCCGGAGATGATCGCCCCCGCGTGCCCCATCCGGCGACCCGGCGGCGCCGTACGACCAGCGATGAACCCCGCGAGCGGCTTGGTCACATGCTTCTTCGCGAACGCCGCGGCCTCTTCCTCGTCCGCGCCGCCGATCTCCCCGATCATCAGGATGCCCTGCGTCTGCGGATCATCCTGGAACAGCGACAGGCAGTCGATGAAGTTCATCCCTCGAACAGGGTCGCCGCCAATGCCGACGCAGGTGCTCTGCGCCAGCCCCAGCTCGCTCGTCTGCCACACCGCCTCATAGGTCAGCGTGCCCGAGCGCGACACGATCCCCACCGCCTTGCCGCGCTTCGCCTGGCTGATGTGCGTGTGGATGTACCCCGGCATGATCCCGATCTTGCAGCCGGCGTTCGTGTACGGGTCCTTCGCGCTCTCGCCCGAGCCGGTCTTCGGACCCGGCGTGATCACCCCCGGGCAGTTCGGCCCGACCAGCGTGATCCGCTCCTTCGCCGCACGACCCGCGTTCATCTCATCGAGCAGCGCCCGCACCCGGATCATGTCCTGCACCGGCACGCCCTCGGTGATCGCGCAGATCACCGAGATCCCCGCGTCCGCGGCCTCGAGGATCGCGTCCCCCGCGAACGGCGGCGGCACGAAGATCATCGTCGCGCTCGCCCCCGTCGCCTCCACCGCCCGGCGCACCGTGTCGAAGATCGGCAGCCCGTTCTCGTCCTTGCTCCCGCCCTTGCCGGGCGTCACGCCCCCGACCACCTTCGTGCCGTAGTGCAGGCAGCCGCGGGTGTGCAGAGCGCCGAACGAGCCGGTGATGCCCTGGCAGATGACTTTGGTGTTGGCGTCGACGAGGATGGACATGGGGCGGCAAGGATAGCGGCCCCGGCCGCGAAGGCCTAGCGTCGGAGGATTCGGTTCCGGAACCCCCACATCAGGCACAGTCTGTAAGGATGCGACCCATGCCCACGCCCCAGACCCCCAAACTCGCCCCCGGCGACAAGGCCCCCGACTTCGACCTCCCCAACCAGAACCGCGACGCCGCGGGCGACACCGTTTCGCTCGAGGGCCTCCTCAGCGGCAAGCGCGGCGCCGTCATCCTCTGGATGTGCAACCACTGCCCGTATGTCGTCGGCTCCGTCGAGCGCCTCAAGACGCTCGCCGAGGACACCAAGGCCGCCGGCGTCGCCTGGGCCGCGATCTGCTCCAACGACCCCGTCAACTACCCCGAGGACGCGCCCGGCAAGATGGTCGAGTACTCGAAGAAGTGGAAGCTCCCCTTCGCGTACCTCTTCGACGAGACCCAGGAAGTCGCCCGCGCCTACGGCGTCGAGCGCACCCCGGAGATCTTCCTCATCGACGCGCACGGCGTCTGCGTCTACGAGGGCGCCCTCGACGACAGCCCCAAGGACCCCGCCGCCGTGACGGACCGCCCCCTCAAGGACGCCATCGAGGACCTCCTCGCCGGCCGCAAGATCCGCCGCCCCCAGACCCACGCCATCGGCTGCTCCATCAAGTGGCGCGCCTAGCCCCCTCTCCCGCGACGCTTCGTCGCGGGAGAGGGCAGGGGTGAGGGCTACGGGCTTCGCTCCAACTTCTACCCCTTCTCTGCCTTTCTCTACTTCCTCTTCTTCTTCTTCTTCTTCACTTCCCCAACCCCCTCCCCACCACAATCCCCTCCACCCCCTCCTCCCCCCTGGACCCCCACAAGAC
>CALKYH010000009.1 GCA_938003595.1 uncultured bacterium | reverse complement strand
GTCGAGGAAGGCAACGCCATGCTGAAGGAGATCGCGGCGATCAGCGGCGACCTCGACATGATCGTCAGCCCCGACAGCCTCGAGGGCGGCTGCGTCGGCTGCGACCGCGGCGTGATCGGCCCCGACGTCATCGTCGGCGACCTCAACGGCATGTCCTACTGGGGCCGCACCGAGATCTCCCCCGACAACTGGTTCATGTCCTATTCCACGGGCACGACCTCCTGCAACATCGGCGATCAGCAGCTCGAGTGGTTCTCGAGCCAGAACCGTCACCCGGTCATCGGGCAGACGGTCTATCGCATCAAGAACAATGTCCTCCAGCAGATCGGTCAGGGCTGGCTGAAGCACGGCTTCTTCGCCCTCTCCCAGCAGCTCTGCACCCCCGGCTGCCAGGGCACCAACGGCTCCTGGCTCGGCATCAACTGCTCCGACCCCTACACCTCCGGCCGCAACGGGCAGCAGTCCAACCTCGGCCCGAAGTATCAGATCCGCGCCGCGTCGGGCTACTTCCCGTATCCCCCCGCCGGCGGCACGGGCATCACGAACAGCACCTCCCGCCGCGTCATGGTCGCCCAGGCCGACCTGGACCTCACCCAGAACGCCGGCGCCATCTACTTCACGGACGGTCAGTACGTGCAGTGGCAGGACTCGCAGTTCGAGAACGACGACAACAACTCCTCCTGGCGTCGCTTCCTCTTCACCTACAACAACAACAACACCCCCAACAACCCCGACGACGACACCATCAGCAACCCCTCGTTCTCCGGCTCCACCCAGCGCATGAAGACGCCGGTTGACGCCTGGCAGTTCTATGTCCCCACCGTCGAGACCACGAATGTTTCTGTCGTCAACGACAGCAATATCCAGCTCAACGGCACCGCCGGCCCGCAGTACTGGTCCGGCCGCTTCCATGTCGGCAACAACGTCGTCGACAACGGCGACGGCACCTGGACCTATGTCTACGCGATCTACAACCAGAACTCCGATCGCTCCGCCCGCTCCCTGACGATCCCGGTCGCGGGCGCCGTCAATGTCACCAACGCCGGCTTCTCCGACGTCCCCTACCACAGCGGCGACGGCAACGGCAACACCAACTTCGACGGCACCGACTGGACCTTCACCCGCGGCGCCAACACGGTGTCCTGGAACACCCAGACCTTCAACCAGAACCAGAACGCCAACGCGCTGCGTTGGGGCACCACCTACACCTTCTGGTTCACCGCTGACGCCGGCCCCGAGGCCGTCAACGCCACCCTCGGCCTGTTCCGTCCCGGCCCCGACGCCGACCCCGAGTTCGCGCTCCGCGGCCCGGCGTGCCTCCTGGCGTGGGACCTCGACGGCAACGGCGATGTCGGCTTCGGCGACCTCAACCTCCTGCTCGGCGAGTACGGCACGACCTACGACTTCGGCGACCTGAACGAGCTCCTCGGCTCGTACGGCGAGTCCTGCAACTAATTCGCCTCGATCGTTTGCAGCAGTCTTTCGCGACGCCCGGCCTCGGCCGGGCGTCGTCTTTTTTGGCCCGCGCCGTTCTTGTGCCTCGGCCATCGGGGATTACCATGGTCGGCGCCGCGGCCGTTCCGGTCCGCGGCGCCCTCGGGAGGACCCGCATGCGCCGAAACCCCCGCCCGCTCGCCGCCGCGACGCTCGGCACGCTGCTGCTCGCCGCCCACGCCGTCGCACGCCCGACCGTCGAGGACAACCTCGCCGAGTTGTACGGCGCCGCGGCGCTGGACCCGACCGATGTCTCCACCCGCCTTCGCCTCGCCGGCTATCTCCAGTCGCTCGGCCTCGCCGAGGAAGGCGCCGCAATCCTCCGCGAACTCGCCGCCTCGGGCGCCGACATCGACCTGCTCGTGGACGCGGACAGCGTGGATGGCTGCGCGGACTGCCGCGGCGGCGCGCTCGGCGGCGACCTGATCGTCGGCGACATCAACGGCATCTCCAACTGGGGCAAGTTCGAGGCGTCGCCCGGCGTCTGGATGTACGCGTTCTCCGCGGGCACGACGAACTGCAACATCGGGACCGAGCGGCTGGAGTGGTTCCATCAGGTCAATCGGCACCCTGTGCTCGGCCAGAACTTCTACCGCATCCAGGACAATGTCCTGCGTCAGATCGGGCAGAGCTGGCTGAAGCACCTGTTCTTCGCGCTCAGTCAGCAGCTCTGCGCGCCGGGGTGCGACTCGCAGAACGGGACCTACCTCGGGGTGAACTGTTCCGACCCATATACCTCCGGTCGTGCGGGTCAGCAGAGCAACCTCGGACCCCGCTTCCAGGTGCGCCCCTCCTCGGGCTATTTCCCCTATCCGCCGGCTGGGGGAACCGGCGTGCAGAATCTGCTCTCGCGCCGCCTGCAGGTGCACCTCTCGGACCTGAATCCCGCCTTCTGGCCGAGCTCCATCTACTTCGTGGTCACCAAGGGCGTGCAGTGGCAGGACTCGCAGGCCGAGAACGACAACAACAACGAATCGTGGCGGCGATTCGTCATCTCCTACAACAACGGCGGCACGCCGGAAGACCCCTCGGACGACCTGGTGAGCAACCCGACTTTTTCCGGGTCGACCCAGCGCATGAAGACGCCCGTCGACGCGTGGCAGTTCTATGTCCCCACGGTGGAGACCGTCGACGCCATCGTCCCCAACGACAGCAACTTCATGCTCGACGGCTCGCTGAGCTCCACCTACTACTCGGGCCGCTTCCACATCGGTTCGTATGTCGAGGACAACGGCGACGGCACCTGGACCTACAGCTACGCGATCTTCAACCAGAACTCGGACCGCGCCGCGCAGTCCTTCCGCGTCCCTGTTCTGGCCAGCGTCGCCGTCACCGACGCCGGGTTCTCCGATGTGGATTACCACTCCGGCGACGGCGTCGGCGGGGTGACGCAGGACGGGACGGACTGGAGCTTCGCCCGCGACGACCACGCCGTCACCTGGTCCACGCAGGCCTTCGACGAAAACCCCAACGCCAACGCGCTGCGGTGGGCCACCACCTACACCTTCTGGTTCACCGCCGATGCGCCGCCCGACACGGTCCACGCGACGCTCGGCCTCTTCCGCCCCGGGATCGACCCCGACCCCGTCGTCGCGAGCCAGGGCCCCGCGTGCCTGCTCGCCTGGGACCTCGACGACGACGGCTATGTCGGCTTCGCCGACCTGAACATCGTCCTGAGCGGCTTCGGCGCCGGCTACGACTTCGCGGACCTGAACAGCCTGCTCGCGGTGTTCGGCCAGCAGTGCGAATAACGGGGAACCGATCGACAGGGCGATGCGTCGGGATCGTTGACCGGCCCGCACGCCCCCTTACGATGCCCCCATGAACAACGCGCCCCTTCGATGGACCCTTCGCGCGGCGCTGGCCGCGGGCCTTGCCGCCTCGTCCACGCTCCGCGCGCAGGACGGCGCCGCCGACCCCGGCGCCGCCGCCACTGCCGAGGTCGTCGCCAACATCGAGGCCGCGCCCGTCGGGACCTGGACCATCGACGACCTGCGCTGGCCCGAGGGCTACCTGCGGCGCTTCGCCGGGCGTGTGCTCCGCGAGTCCTACGCCGAGAACTTCCGTCAGGTCGTCCGCGACCCGGACTTCCCCGCGCCCGAGCCCGCGCGTGTGCCCCAGCCCCGGGCGAAAGAGCCCGCGCCCGACAGCGCGATCGTGATCATCCGCAACGAGCCCGACGCCGCACGCCGCGCCCTCCGCGATGCGCTGCCCGACGGCGTGCCCCCCGCCCGCGGCTTCCGCGCCCCCGTGCTCGGCGTTGAGCCCGGCGACTGGTCCTTCAGTCAGCCCGCCGACGGATCGGAGGCCGCGGCCTCCCGCATTGCGATGTCGCGCCTCGCCGGCGACGGCCTGCTGATGACGACGGCCCTTGCGATCGAATCGCTCGGCGATCAGTCCGCCGCGGACGAAGCGACCCTGCGCCGCATCGGCCTCCCGACCGACCTGCTCGCCTGTTTCAGCCTCGAGACCGAGGGAATCAAGGGCGCGGGCGTCATCGAGTGGATCGGCGAGCAGATCCGCGCCGGGCGCAGCGCCTCGGACCTTCGCCCCACGCTGCAAGGCGCGGCGTTCCGGTGGCGGCCTTCGCTCCCCGGCTTCATCGCCGACTCCGAGAGCGGCGAGGCGGCGATCGAGAAGCTCCGCCTCCAGCTCACCCGGGGAGACGACTGGCTCGCCCCCGGCGACGGCGGCTCCATCGACATCCTCCGCCAGCTCGTCGCCGCGATGCCGGAGGTGGACTTCACCGTCAGCATCGAGCCCGAGTTCGTGGACACCTTCGTCGATGTCGGCAAGCAGTGGCCGCTACAGCGCGACGGGCGCATCGTCGCCGTCGTCGAGGAGCTCGAGAAGATCACCCAGTGGGCGCAGGACAACGCCAAGCCCGGGCGCGTCTACGGCATGACGGGCGACGGCGTCCGCGAGGTCGGCCCCGCGTCGCTCGCGCCGCGCTACGCCTCGCTGGGCGAACTCGGCTCGCGCTACATGCAGGGCGACGCCTTCCTGCTCGACGGGCTGGCGCTCGCCGGCCGTCGCGTCGTGCCCTCCGCCCTGCTCTTCCAGGGCGGCGACCTGCTCACCGTCGTGGATCCAGCTTCCGGCGAGCGGATCATGCTCATCGGCGAGGCGCAGGTCCTCCGCAACACCGCGCTCGGCCTCACGCCCGAGCAGGCGCTGGAGGCCTTCCGCGTCGAGTTCGGCGTCGATCGCTGCGAGGTGATCCCGGCCGTCTCATTCCACCTGGACTTCGAGGTCACCATCCGCGCCGTGGACGGCCGGCTCATCGCGTTTGTGAACGACTCCGAGGCCGCGTGCAAGATCATCCTGCGCGAGGGCATGCAGGTCATGGCCCGCACCGGGTCGATCGAGCCCGACATGGTGGAGCGCACGCTCACGCTCATCGACGAGGGCGGCTGGAACGACCTGCTGCTCATGGTCGGCGGCGTCCGCCAGTTCACCCACTTCCCGGAGCTGTTCGCGCAGGAATTCTCCGCTGGCCCGGGCGACCTGGGCGCCGGCAACCTGCAGCGCTTCCTGCTCGCGCTCGACATCATCGCCTCGCGTGTGCCCGTGCTGCCGGGCGAGGACCCCACCGAGGAGACTCTCGCCTACACCGCCTCCATCGCCGCACGCGACGCCGAGCGCGAAGCCCTCATCGGCAAGCTCGAGGCCCTGGGCATGACGGTCGTCCGTATTCCCAGTCTCTCCGACGGCGAGCGCGGCGTGAACTATCTCAACGGCCTCCACGAGCCCGGGCGCTACCTGATGCCCGCCTGGGGCGGCCTCTTCGCGCCCCTGGACGAGGCCGCGGCCGCCTCGTTCACCGACGCCCTCGGCGAAGACATCGAGATCGTCGCCATCCTCTCGAGCGAGAGCCAGCGGCGCAACGGGGCCGTGCGCTGCTCCGTCGAGGCGCATCGCGCTCTGACCGATCACTGATCCCAACAGTCGTGCAGGTCAGGCCGAGACCGGCGCGGTCGCGACCACGCCGTCCACCAGGTGCACCACGCGGTCGGCACGCGCGGCGATCGTCGCGTCGTGCGTCACCATCACGATCGTCTGGCGCTGCTCGCGGTGCAGGGTCGCCACGACCTCCAGGATCGCGTCGCCCGTCTTGCGGTCGAGGTTGCCCGTCGGCTCGTCGGCCAGCAGCACGGCGGGTCGGTTCACCAGCGCCCGGGCGATCGCCACGCGCTGGCGCTCGCCGCCGGACAGTTCGTTGGGCCTGTGCGCCAGCCGCTCGCCCAGCCCGAACGCCGTGAGCAGGTCCCGAGCCCGTTCGCGCAGCGCCGCGTGCTCGGCGCGGTACGCGCTCCGTCCCATCCCCGCCATCGCCGCGACCAGCGTGTTCTCCAGCGCGCTCAGCTCCGGCAGCAGGTGGTAGAACTGGAACACGAACCCCACGCTCCTGCCGCGGTAGCGGTCCAGCTCGCGCGCCGAGCGCTCCCGCAGCGGGCGGCCCTGGAACTCGATCGTCCCGCCCGGCGCGCCGGCCGCCGTGCGCTCGTCCGGTCGGTCCAGCCCGCCCAGCAGGTGCAGCAGGGTGGACTTGCCCGAGCCCGACGCCCCGAGGATCGCCACCCACTCGCCCTCGCGCACATCGATCGACGCCCCGCGCAGCACCGGCACCCGCACCCGCCCGAGCTTGTAGGTCTTGTGCACCCCCTGCGCGCGGAGGATCGGCCCCGTGTTCGTCGGGGGCGCGTCCGTCAGACTCGTCGCGGTCGCCGTGGTCATGTCACTCCCAGCGCAGCGCCCTCACGGGGTCCATCCGCGCGGCCTTCGTCGCCGGCAGCAGCGCGCCCACCACGGCGCACAGCACGCCCGTCGCGATCACCATCACCGCGCGGACAGGGTCCACCTCGTTCGGGATCGTCGAGAAGTAGTACACCCGAGGGTCCCACACATAGACCCCCAGCGCCGAGCCCAGCCACTCGTGGATCGGGTTGATGTTCCGGATGATCGTGTACGCCAGCGCCCCGCCGCACAGCGCGCCGACCACGCCCAGCGTCAGCCCGTAGCGCAGGAACAGCCACGCCACGCCCATCCGCCCGGCGCCCACCGCGCGCAGGATCCCGACATCGCGCGTCTTCTCCGAGACCATGGCCCAGAAGATCGCGAACACCAGGAACACCGAGGTCAGCGACACCACCCCGAAGATGAA
>CALKYH010000008.1 GCA_938003595.1 uncultured bacterium | reverse complement strand
AGCATGTGCTTCTTGTTCTTCTTGAAGCCCTCGAACGCCCCGTGCTCGGCCGCCATCAGCGCCGACTGCCGGTAGGTCCGCCCCGTCATGATCGAGGTCAGCGCCCCGCACACCGAGCGCCCCTCCTCGCTGTCGTAGGGGATGCCCGCCTGCATGAGCATGGCGCCCAGGTTCGCGTACCCCAGCCCCAGCGTGCGGAACTCGTACGACAGCTTGGCGATCTCCTTGCTCGGGAACGCCGCCATCAGCACGCTGATCTCGAGCACCACGGTCCACAGGTCGATCGCGTGCTCGTACTTCTCCACATCGAAGGTCCGCGCCTTGGAGTCGTACAGCTTCAGGACATTGATCGACGCCAGGTTGCACGCCGTGTTGTCCAGGAACATGTACTCCGAGCACGGGTTGCTCGCGTTGATGCGGCCCGACGCCGGGCAGGTGTGCCACGCGTTGATCGTCGAGTCGTACTGCACGCCGGGATCGGCGCACCGCCACGCGGCGTAGCCGATCTGCCGCCACAGGTCCGCGGCCTTCACGACCTTCGCCACCTCGCCGTCCGTCCGGCGCGTCAGCCGCCAGTCGCCGCCCTCGTCCAGCGCCTCGAAGAACGCGTCCGGGATGCGCACCGAGTTGTTCGAGTTCTGCCCCGAAACCGTGTAGTACGCCTCGCCGTTGAAGTCGTAGTCCAGCTTCAGTCCCAGGCGCTCGGCCGTCTTGCGGTCCGCCTCGCCCAGCTGCTTCATGCCCTCGACCATCGCCGCGACCTTCAGCTCCTCGCGGACCTTCCAGTTCACGAACTGCTCGATGTCCGGGTGATCGAGGTCCAAGCACACCATCTTCGCGGCGCGCCGGGTGGTCCCGCCGCTCTTGATCGCGCCCGCCGCGCGGTCGCCGATCTTCAGCCACGACATGAGCCCGCTGCTCTTGCCGCCGCCGGAGAGGTTCTCGCTCTCGGCCCGCAGCTTCGAGAAGTTCGTCCCCGTGCCCGAGCCGTACTTGAACAGCCGCGCCTCGCGGACCCACAGGTCCATGATGCCGCCGTCGTTCACCAGGTCGTCCGCCACGCTCTGGATGAAGCAGGCGTGCGGCTGCGGGTGCGAGTAGGCGTCGTCCGCCAGCTCCACGCGCCCGGTCTTGGGGTTCACGATGAAGTGCCCCTGCGCCGGCCCGCTGATGCCGTAGGCCCAGTTCAGGCCCGTGTTGAACCACTGCGGGCTGTTCGGCGCCGCGATCTGGTGCACGAGCATGTACGCCAGCTCGTCGTAGAACGCCTGCGCATCCTCCTTGGAGTCGAAATACCCGTGCGTCTCGCCCCAGTGCCGCCAGCAGCCCGCCAGCCGGTGGATCACCTGCTTCGCGCTCCGCTCCGGACCCAGGATCGCCTTGCCGTGCTCGTCCTTGAGCGGCTTGCCATCCGCGCCGACCTGCGGCACGCCGGCCTTGCGGAAATACTTGCTGACCATGATGTCCGTCGCCAACTGCGACCAGGTCGCCGGCACCTCGGCGTCGTGCATCTCGAACACGATCGAGCCATCGGGGTTGCCGATGCGGCTGCTGCGCTTGACCCACTCGACGGAGGCGAAGGGGTCGCGGCCAGTGGCGGTGAACTTCCGAGTGATCTTCATATCAACACCTCACGCCGAGCCATTCCTTGGCTCGTCGGATCTCAAAGAGAAGCCCTGATTAGTCGACTCGCGGAAGCGTCAGACCGCCCTGGTCCTGATACTTCCCCGCCTTGTCCGCATACGACACCGCGCACACACGGTCCGCCTTCAGGAAGACCAGCTGCGCGATGCCCTCGTTCGCGTACACCTTCGCCGGCAGCGGCGTGGTGTTCGAGATCTCCAGCGTCACCTTGCCCCGCCACTCCGGCTCCAGCGGCGTCACATTCACGATCAGCCCGCACCGCGCATAGGTGGACTTGCCGACGCACAGCACCAGCACATCGCGCGGGATGGTGAAGGTCTCCACCGTCTCGCACAGCGCGAACGAGTTCGGCGGGATCACCACATGGTCCAGGCCGCGCTGCTCGGCGTCGACCTCCACGAACAGATCGTCCGTGAAGCGCTTGGGATCGACGATCGCCACCCCGCCGGTGCGCGGCGTCGCGGTGAAGATCTTGAAGCGGGCGCCCACGCGGACGTCGTAGCCGTACGACGACACGCCGTAGGACACCTTCCCCGGGCGCTTGACGCCGTCCTCGAACGGCTCAATCCCAATCAGTTCGCGGATCT
>CALKYH010000007.1 GCA_938003595.1 uncultured bacterium | reverse complement strand
AAGGCGGCCAAAAAACTGAAGGGCCCGCGGCCAACGCTGGCGCGAATCGCCGCCTCGTCCGGCAACCGAACCTTCAGGACCATCTCAAGCCAGCCCCGGAACCCACCTTCCCGCAGGTACGGGCGCGGGCCCGCGTGGGTCAGATCGAGGTGGCTGTGCGCGTTGACCAGCCCGGGGATGAGCACATGGTTCGGAAGGTCCACGCGCCGGGCGCCGTTGGCCAGTGGGTGTCTCTCGACCTCGGAGGTCGGCCCCGAGGCGTGGATCGTCAGCCCGGCGCCGTCCACCGTCGCCAGCACGGCCCCGGGCGCCGCATCGAGCCCCGCCCCGTCCGCGACACCCCCAGCGGCGATTAGGACGGGCCTCTCCGGCTCAGGGTTCTTGGGGGAACGATTCATGGAAGGGGGGAAAAAAGGCCGATGCTCCGGCGGTATTTGTCAGGACCGAGAACCCGGGAGGAGCCGCAGGATATGCTCCCCCGAACGCGGCGCGGATGCGCCGGATTTGCGCGACTGCCCCTAAGGAGCCCTCGATGAACCGGCTGTTCCCTGTGCTCGTCCTCTCCGGCCTTGCGGTGGCCACTCTCTCCGGCTGTGCGACCGACCAGAAGTACGCCCAGCTCGACGCGGCCTACCGCAGCACCCTCGCCCAGAACCAGGACCTCGAGGCCCAGCTCGACGCGCTCAACCAGGAGATCCGTCTCCTGCAGCAGCGCCTGTCCGACCAGGAGGGCGGCCTGACCGGCGCCGAAGGCACCAACGCCGAACTCCGCCAGCGCTTGGCCAAGCTCATGGAGGACTACCGGGCCCTCGAGTCGCGCCTGAACAACATGGACGTCGTGCTCAACCCCGAGACCGACGCCGCCCTCCGCGCGCTCGCCGAGTCCAACCCCGGGGTGCTCACCTACGACGCCAAGCGGGGCATGCTCCGCTTCAGCAGCGACCTGACCTTCGCCTCGGGCTCCACCGAGGTTCAGCCCGCCGGCAAGCAGGCGCTCGACGCCCTGGCCCGCGTGCTCGGCTCGCCCTCCGCGAGCGTGTACGACATCCGCATCGTTGGTCACACCGACAGCGTGCCCATCTCGTCCGCTACCGCCGCGCGTCATCCGACCAACACGCACCTGTCCGCCCACCGCGCGATCTCGGTCCGCGATGTCCTCGCGACCGACGGCATCTCCCGCGACCGCATGGAAGTCGGCGGCTGGGGCGAGTACCGCCCCGCAGTCCCCAACCGCCCGGGTCGCGCCGGCACCCCCGAGAACCGCCGCGTCGAGGTGTTCCTCGTCGCGTCCGGCAGCGCGAATATCCCCAGCGGCGTGACCGAGCCCGCGCCCAGCGCCCCGGCGCCGTCGGGCCGCGCCTTCGAGCCCGTCAAGTAAGGGCCGAGACGCTCTCCAATCGTTGATCCGTCAGGGCCCCGCGTCGTCACCCGGCGCGGGGCCCTGTTGTTTCCACCTACAGTCTCGGCCATGCCCGGCGACTCGCTCTGCCTCGCCATCGAGACCAGCAACCCCTCGGCGGACCCCATGGTCCCCGGGGAGGTGGCCCTCGCCCGCTGCGCTGACTGGACGAACCCCGCGGCGCCGATCGAGCTCCTCGCGGCCGAGCGACTATCGCCCCGGGCCCGGCATGACGACGCCCTCGCCCCGGCCATCGACCGCCTGTTCACCTCCTCCGGGCTCGCGCCGTCGGACCTCGCCCGCGTCGCCGTCTCGATCGGGCCCGGTGGCTACTCGGCGCTCCGCATCGCCGTGGCCGGCGCCCGGATGATCGCCGAGACAACGGGCGCCGGCTGTGTCGGCGTCGAGACCGCGGCGGTCGCCGCGCGAGCCGACGGGCTTCCCTCACGATTCGCCGTGCTGCTCGCGAGCAAGCGGGAGACCGTCTGGGCGACTGTTTATGAGCGTTCTGTTCCGAGCGGCGAGCCGAAGGAACTGGCCGCGGGTCGGCTGGTGGACGCCGCGGCCCTCTCGGGCCTCGCCGACCCGATGGCGTTCACGGCCATTGTTGCTGACACCTTCCTTCCCGACTCTTTCCGCGAAGCGGCGTCGCGATCGGGATGGGCGGTGCTGCCGCTGACCCTTGGCGCCGTGCCCCTGCTCCTTGCGTCCCGAGGTCGGGCCTCGACGCCGCCCGAGGGATTGCTGCCTCTGTATCCCCGAGAGGCCGAGGCCGTCCGGAAGTGGCGAGAGCTCGGGCGTGCCGCCCGTCATTGAATCCTGGAACGACTATCCTCCCGGCTCATGGCGACGCCCATCGAACGCCTGGGACGACGGATCACCCGCGCGGTGGTCCACTTCGGCTCGTTCACCCGCTTCGCGGGCGGGACCGTCTCGGCGATCGCCCTGGGCGCCCCCGCGTGGGCCAGGTGGAGCCGGCTCGCCCCGCAGCTGTTCTTCATCGGGGCGATGTCCGTGCCCGTCATCGCGCTCACGGGCGCCTTCATCGGCGCGATCCTCGCGATCGAGGGCTACCTGCAGTTCGCCATGATCGGCCAGGAGGACCGCCTCGGCGGCGTGATCAACATCTCGCTCGTCAAGCAGATCGGCCCGGTGCTGGCGGCGGTCATGCTCGCCGGTCGCGTGGGCTGCTCGTTGGCCGCGGAGATCGGCTCCATGCGCGTGACCGAGCAGCTCGACGCCATGCGCGCCATGGCCGCCGACCCCATGCGCGTCCTGGTCGCGCCCCGCGTGGTGGCGTGCGTCGTCATGATCCCCGCCCTGACGGTCGCCTCCAACCTCTGCGGCGTCGTCGGCGGATGGATCGTCACCACCCGCTTCTACGACGCCAACCCGGAGCAGTACTGGCGCTTCACGGCGGCGTTCGTTTCGTGGTTCGATGTCTTCAACGGGCTTGTGAAGTCCCTCATGTTCGGCGCCGCGATCGGCGTCATCTCGTGCTACAAGGGCTTCAACTGCCGCCCCGGGGCCGAGGGCGTGGGGCGGGCGACCACCGACACCTTCGTCGTGTCGTTCATCGCCATCATCATCATCAACCTGGTGGCGGCCAAGTTCCTGAACGACATGGACCTCATCCGCACGGGCGGAAGCGCCAACTCGCTGGTGAGCTGAACTCGCTCCCGACTCAGTCGAGGGCGTTGCCGAAATGCCGGCGCATCACCGGCGCCAGCGAGTCCAGCACGCCCCGGAGCACCTCGACCGGCAGGCCGATGGCGTCCACATCGGAGACCAGGGCCAGCCCGTAGTGATCCAGCAGGGGCTGCGTCTCCTCGCGGTAGACCTCCAGCCGGCGCTGGATGACCTCCTCGCGGGCGTCGTCGCTGCGGCCCTCCTTGAGGGCCCGCTTCTTCAAGCGCGAGATGACCGCGCTCTCGTCTCGGCAGTTCAGGTGGATGACCTGCAGCACCTCGATATGGGCGTCCAGCAGCGCCGCCTGATTGACATTGCGGGGGATGCCGTCGAGCAGCAGCAGATCGGTCGCCGGTCGGTGCTTGCCGGAGGCCACCAGTCCGTCGACATGCTGGCGCCAGAGGCGGATGGTCAGGTCGTCGGGCACAAGGTCGCCCCGAGAAGAGATCTCACGGAAGATGCGCCCGAGCTCGGATTGGGGATCCAGGCCCCGGAACATGTCGCCGCTGGACAGGTGCAGGATGCCCGGGATGGCGCCAAGGACCTTGCCCTGCGTGCCCTTGCCGGCGCCGGGGGCGCCGAGCAGCAGGGCCGATCTGAACCGCGTTGACTCGCTCATCCGGGGGTGTTCCTCGCTGTCGCGTGTGCCGCTGCAAAGCTGGAGGCCGGCGCGTCCGCGTGCCCCTCCTATCGGCCGATCGCAAGCGTAACGCACGCGCCGCTTCGTTTCCATGTCCCTGCGGGCCGGTCCCCGCCGCCCGATAAGCGGTATTCTTCGACCATGCGAGGGATGACGCACCGCTGGCTCCTGCCCGACTCGCCCGGCGAGGCGGTCGGGCCGGGCGCGCCGGTCATCGCCGGTCTCACGCCCCTGGCCGCGCGAGTGCTGAGCGCCCGGGGCCTGGGCGCCGCCGGCGCCGGGGCACGCTTCCTCGATCCGAAGATGGCCGACCTGCACGACCCCTCCCTGCTCCCGGGCGTGGACGCCGCGGCGCAGCGGATCCTCGACGGCGCTCGGAAGGGCGAACGGATTGCGATCTACGGCGATTACGATGTGGACGGCGTCTGCGCCGCCTCGATCTTGTTCCACATGCTGCGGCACATCTGCCCCGGCGCGGACCTGGTCACCTATGTCCCCCACCGCATCGACGAGGGCTACGGCCTCAACGCCGACGCCCTGCGAAGCCTCGCCGCGGACGGCGCACGACTGATCGTCTCGGTGGACTGCGGCGTGACCGCCGTCGAGCCCGCCCTCGCCGCACGCGACGCCGGCGCCGACCTGATCATCACCGACCACCACAATCTCCCGCACGACCCCACCAACCTCCCCCAGGCCCACACCATCGTCCACCCACGCCTGCCGGGGAGCGGCTATCCCTGGGGCGAGCTCTGCGGCGCCGGCGTCGCGTTCAAGCTCGCCTGGCGGCTGGCCACGCTCGCGCACGGCTCGGAGCGCGTCGATCAACCGACCCGCCGACTGCTGCTCGACCTGCTCGCGCTTGCCGCCCTCGGCACCATCGCCGATGTGGTGCCGCTGCTCGACGAGAACCGCGTCATCGCCCGCTACGGTCTGGGCCGGCTGCGCTCGACCGAGCTGGAGGGCCTCAACGCCCTCATCCAGGCCGCGGAGCTGGCGGACGAGAACATCGATGCGGAGAAGGTCGGCTTTGTGCTGGGACCGCGACTCAACGCCTGCGGCCGCATGGGGCACGCGCGCGACGCCATGGAAATGTTGACCACCGCGTCGTTCGACCGTGCGCTGACCATCGCCAAGGAGTTGAATCGGCTGAACGATCAGCGCCGGGCCACCGAGCGATCGATCGCCGCCGAGGCGGCGGAGCTGGCCGAGGCCGCGGGCATGACCCACGACGACCGGCGCGCGATCGTTCTCGCGAAGGAGGGCTGGAGCCCCGGCGTCATCGGCATCGTCTGTTCTCGACTGGTGGAGCGCTTCCACCGGCCGACGCTTCTGCTGCAGCGCGACGGGGACATGTGCCAGGGCTCCGGGCGGAGCATCGACGGGTTCAATCTCCATGGCGGGCTGGAGGCCTGCTCCGACCTGCTGGATCGCTTCGGCGGGCACGACATGGCCGCAGGGCTGGCGCTCCGGTCCGATCGCCTCGACGAGTTCGTCGATCGCTTCACCGCCATTGCGAACGAGCAGGTGACGGTTCCGCAGCTGACGCCATCGCTGCGGATCGATTGCGACGCGACGCTCGACGAACTGACCCCCGACGCCGTCCAACAGCTTGAGCGGCTGGGCCCGTTCGGACGGTCGAACCCCTCGCCCTCGATCCGCCTCGTCGGGCTTCAACTCGCCGCCTCTCCGGACCCACTGGGCGCCCACGGCAAGCACCTGGCGATCCGGGTGCGGTCCGGCGACCGCTTCATGCGCATCGTGGCGTGGAACTGGGGCGACCGCCGGTCCTCGCTGCACGCCGGCGACACCATCGACGCGGTCGTCGAGCCCAAGGTCTCCACCTGGGCGATGCGCCGCGGTGGGCAGCCCTCGGTCGAGCCGGTCCTGCGTGATCTGGCCGCGCGGCCCTAGTGGGCCATGACGCTGCTGATGGAGAAGATCGGCAGCAGCAGCGCGATCGCGATGCCGCCGATAAGCCCGCCCATCACCATGATCATGAGCGGCTCCATGAGCTGAGACGCGGTCTTGACCGCCTCGTCCAGGTCCTTCTCGGCGACCTCGGCGACACGGTCCAGCGTCTGCGGAAGCCGGCCGGTCCGCTCTCCTGCCGCGATCATGGACGCCACCGGCGCCGGGATCAGGTTGGACTCCATCGCCACCTCGCCGATGGTCAATCCGCCGGTGACGGAGTGGGCCATGCGGTCCCACAGTTCCTCCCACAGCGCATTGTCGGTGACGCCCTTGACGATCCGCAGCGCATCCAGGAGCGAGACGCCCGCCGCGAGCAGCGTGGCGAGCGTGCGTGTGGAGCGGGTGAGGTAGTACTGCGAGAACATCGGGCCCATGACGGGCGCGATGAGGCGGAGTCTGTCGAAGAAGCGGCGGCCCCGCCGGGTGGATCGCGCGAGAATGATTGAGCCAGCCGCCAGCGCGCCCAGCCCGATGATCGAGGTCCAGTTGCCCAGGATCAGGTCGCTGGCGCCCATGACGATCCGCGTCGGCATGGGCAGCGTCGCCGACCGTGATTCATAGATCCGAGCGAACCGGGGCAGCACCCACACCACGAGAAACATCGTCACCGAGATGGCCATGCCCACCATGACCAGCGGGTACACCATCGCGCCGACGATCTGTCGCCTGGTCTGCCGCTCCTTGCCCAGGTACTCCGCGATCCGCCCGAGCATGGAGCCGAGCTTGCCGGAGGCCTCCGCCGCGCGCATGAGGCTGACCATCAGCTTCGGGAACACCTGCGGGAACGCCGCCATCGCGCTCGAAAGGGTCGAGCCGGCCATGACCGAGTCGTTCACGACCGACATCACCTTGCGCAGCGGGCCGGAGCGGGAGTTCTCGACGAACGACCGCATCGCCTCGCCCAGGGGCACGCCCGTCTCGAGCATGACCGACAGCTGGCTGGCGAACCCGATGACCTCTTCACGCTTGACCGACCTGGCCGCGTGCTTGACGATCACACGCTCGCGGTCGATCTTCAGATCGCCCTCCTCGAGCTCGATCACCAGCCGCCGCTCGGCGCGCAGCTTCTCCAGCGCCTCCTCGCGGCTCTCGGCCTCGATCTGCCCCGTGATCGGGGCGCCCTTCTCGTCGCGGGCCTTGAAGGAGAATTTCGGCATGGGTTACGCGGCCTCCGGCGTGATCGGGGCCGCCACGCCGCCGAGGCTGAGCACCCGCGTCACTTCCTCCATCGTCGTCTGCCCGGCCAACGCCTTGTCCACGCCGTCGTCGTGCATGGTGCGGTAGCCGCCCGCGTAGACCACGGACTGCAGCTCCTGCAGGCTCACGCCGCGGCTGATCGCCTCCAGCGCGTCGTGCTCCGGCACGAACAGCTCGAAGATCCCGAGTCGTCCGCTGTAGCCTCTCCCGCGGCACCGCGAGCAGCCGGCGCCCCGGAACAGGTCGGTGCATTCCTCGGCCCGGCTGCCCAGCGCGGCGCGGGCCGCGTCGTCGGGGGCGTAGGACTCCTTGCAGTGCGGGCAGATCTTCCGCGCCAGCCGCTGGCCCAGCACGCCCCGGAGGATCGCCGCCACGAGGAACGGCTCGATGTTCATGTTCGTCAGGCGCGTCGGCGCGGAGAGGGCGTCGTTGGTGTGCAGCGTGCTCAGCAGCAGGTGGCCGGTGAGCGCCGCCTGGGTCGCGATCTGCGCCGTCTCGCCGTCGCGGATCTCGCCCACCATCAGGATGTCAGGGTCCTGCCGAAGCAGGGCCCGCAGCGCTCCGGCGAAGGTGAAGCCGGCCTTCTCGTTGACCTGGAACTGGTTCACCCCGGGGATCTGCGCCTCGACGGGGTTCTCGACCGTCGAGATGTTCAGCTCGTCGGAGGCCAGCTCGCTCAGCACGCTGTAGAGCGTGGTGGACTTGCCCGAGCCCGTCGGCCCCGTCACCAGCGCCACGCCGTGGGGCGAGCCGATGACCTGCCGCCACCGCGCCAGCATCTCGGGCGTCATGCCCAGCTTCTCCAGCGCCACGATCGCGTTGCGGTTGTCGATGACGCGCACCACGACCTTCTCGCCGAACTTGCCCGGCATGGTCGAGATGCGCATGTCGATCGGCCGCCCGTCCATCATTACATGGATGTCGCCGTCCTGGGGCAGGCGCCGCTCGGAGATATCCATGCCCGACATGATCTTGATGCGTGACACCACCGCCGGGTGCATCTGGTGGGGCGGCGTCAGCTTGGTCATCAGCCGGCCGTCCACCCGGTACCGCACGCGGCAGGCATGATCATCCCGCTCGATGTGGATGTCGGAAGCCCGCTCCTGCACCGCGTGGTACAGCACATAGTTCACCAGCTTGATGACCGGCGATTGCCCGGCGATCTCCTCCGGGTTGTTCAGGTCGGTGACCTGCTTCTCGACCACGCTGAAGGTCGCCGAGTCCATGTCGTCGTAGATCTCGTCGATCACGAAGACATTGGCGCTGGGCAGGTGCGCCTGCAGCGTCGCCCGGATGTCCCGGGAAGTGCACGCCACCACCCGCACCTGGTGCCCGCTGATCCGCTCGATCTCCTCGACCAGGAACAGGTTCGCCGGCTCGCTCACCGCCACCGTCAGCGTGCCATTGACGAGGAACAGCGGCAGCACGCAGTGGCTCTCGATGAACTCCCGGGGCAGCAGCCCGGTGACCCGGGGGTCGGCGATCCGGGGCGTGAGCTTCGCGTACGGCACCCCGTACGCCGAGGCCAGCGCCTCCACCACCTGCTCCTCCGTCACGAAGGCGAGCGCCACCAGGACTTCGCCCAGCAGCTTCTTTCGTCCGCCGCGCTCCTGTTCCTCGAGCGCATCGCGCAGCTGGCCCTCGGTGACGAGGCCCTTTTCGAGCAGCAACTGGCCGAGCTGCACGCGGATGTTCGCCGGGTGGGCGCCGCCGGACTTGGAGCTGGGCGCCCGGCTCATCGCAGGCTCCTGACCGCCGCCTCGACGCTGTCGTGCGCCTGCAGCGTCCGGTCGAGCCCGGTGATCTCGAGGATCTTGGAGACGGTCGCGTCGATCTTGACGAGCCGCAGCTGGCCGCGCCGGTCCTTGGTCTGGTCCATCAGCCGCAGCCACGACTCCAGGCCGGCCGAGTCCACGAACTCCAGGTGCTCGCAATCGAGCACGACATCCTTGATGTTCGCCGCGAAGCGCTCCATCGTCAGCCGCTGGAACCGGTCGACATCCTCGAGCGAGTATTCGCCGGAGAGCGTGAGCACCGTCACATGGCCGTGATCCTGATGGCTGACCTTCACGCCGCCTGCCCCCCCATCGCGGCGCGCTCCGCCTCGGTGTGACGGGCGACCATCTGGTCGTACACCGTCAGGTCAAGCGTCACGAAGGCCCGCGCCAGCTCCGGATCGAACTGCGTGCCGCCGCACTTGGCGATCTCCGCCAGGACGGCGGCCCGCGGCATCGCCGGCCGGTAGGTTCGAGTGGAGCTCATGGCGTCGAACGAATCCGCCAGGGCGATCAGGCGCGCGACGAAGGGAATCCGCTCGCCCTCCAGCCGGCGCGGGTAGCCGCGGCCGTCCCAGCGCTCATGGTGGTGCAGCACGCCGGGGAGCACATCCGCCAGCTGTGGAATGTCCTTGAGGATGTTGTGGCCGATCTCGGGGTGCAGCTTGATGAGCGAGAACTCCTCGTCCGTGAGCTTGCCGGCCTTCCGCAGCACATCCTCCGGCACTCCGATCTTGCCCACATCGTGCACCAGCCCCGCGATGTGCGTGCGCTCCACCTCCTGCGGCGTCAGGCCGACCGCCTCCGCCAGCATCCGCGTCAGGTGCGCCACGCGCTCGGAATGGCCTCGCGTGTAGCGGTCCTTGGCGTCGATCGCCGCGGTCAGGGCCTTCAAGGTGCCCAGGAACATCGCCTGCTGGTCGTCGTACAGCGCGGCGTTGTCGAGGAGAATTCCCGTGAACGCCGAGGCCGCGCCCACGAGCTTGATGTCCATGCTCGAGACCTGAGGGTCCGAACCATGCTTCTCGCCGGCGACGATCACGCCGAGCAGGCGCCCGTCGCGGGTGATCGGCTGGCACAGGGCCGCCAGCGACCGGTCGGGCGCGTCCACCGAAGTCACCTGGGGCCCGCCCGGCTCCGCCCCGGCCAGCGCATCGCGCACAAATCGCTCGACCCGGCCCAGCTCGCCGATCGAGGCCCCGGCGGTGATGACGCGCCTGGCCCCGTTCAGCGAGCGCGTGGCGCCCCGGACCAGCAGGGCGCCGATCCAGGCGTATCCCAGCGTCGCGTGCAGCTCCTCGCAGACCAGGCGCAGGAACCTCTCCGGCTGGTTGACCTCGTTCATCGACGCGCCCAGCTTGTACAGCAGGCTGATCTCCTCGAAGGAATCCGCCAGCTGCTTGCTGAAACCCTCCACCTCGCCGCCGACGGCGCCGAGCTGGGAGCGATCCTCCTGCATCCATCGCATCGACAGCCACGCCGAACGCGCCGAGCGCTCGTCGAACACCGCCAGCGGCGCCAGCGCCGCACGTGTCGCGATCGCGTCCAGTCGCGCGGACTGGCACCCCGCCTGGAACTCCTCGGTGTCGAACCACGCGCGGGACGGCGCGAAGCCGACAAGATAGCCCGTGCGCCGACGGCGCTGCAGCTCCTCCACCGGCAGCGCCCAGAGGCCCGGCGCCAGCTGGCGCATCGCCGTGCGGTCCTCTTCGCCCCACTCCGCCGCCGCCGCCGCCAGCAGCGACCGGCCGTAGGAGGAGCCGATCCACCGACCGAGCAGGTCGTCGCCCAGCAGGGCGCCGGCGGGCGCGCCGAGGGCGTCGACCGCGAGCGTGCAGACGCCCAGGTCGCGGCAGCGGGCGCGCACGGTGGCGCGGGCGGCGTCGAGCGTCGCGTTGTGCGGGGCAGCGTTCACGCGGCCTCGCTCTCCTGCTCGCCCACGGCGTCGATGCCCAGCAGCCGGAGCGCCTTGGCGAGCACCTCGCGCGGGCTGAATGGCTTGCTCATGACCTCGCGGATGTTGGTCTTCGCCAGGTCGGTCGAGGACAGGGCATGACCCCGGGCCGTGACCAGGATGGCCGGGATATGGGCCGTCTCCGGATTGGCCTTGAGCTTCTCGCACAGCTCGAGCCCGGTCATATAGGGCATCTGCAGGTCCGTCACGATGATGTCGGGGATGTTCGCGCAGGCGATCTCGTAGGCTTCCTCGCCGTCTCCGGCGGTCAGGACCTCGAACCCCGCGTTGCGCAGCTTCAGCGTCACCACATGCGTGATGTGCGCCTCGTCGTCGACCACCAATGCTCGTCGTTGCGTCATATCGCCTCGTTTCGCCCGTTACGCCGCGATCCGGCCGCTCGCCTCGAACGGGATCGTGAACCAGAACTTGCTTCCCATGCCCACCGTGCTCTGCACGCCGATCTGGCCGCCGTGCACGGTCTCCACGATGTGCTTCACCAGATGCAGCCCCAGGCCCGTGCCCTTGGCCACACGCTTGTAATTCTCGATGCGGTAGAACTTCTGGAACATGTGCGGCAGCGCGTCCGGCGGAATCCCCAGACCCGTGTCCGACACCGTCACCAGCGTCGACCTCGACGCGTCGTCGTTCTCCACCGCCACCGTCACCCGCCCGCCCTCGGGCGTGTACTTCACCGCGTTGCTCACCAGGTTCAGGATGACCTGGTGCATCATGTCCCTGCAGGCCTGCGCCGTGTACACCGACGGTCCGCCCCGCATCAGCAGCGTGATGTTCTTGAGCTTGGCTTGCGGCTGCATGACCTCGACCACTTCCTTCGCCACCTCGACGAAGTCCACTTCGGTCCGCTCGACCTGGATGATCCCTGCCTCGATGCGGCTGATGTTCAGCATGTTGTCGATGAGCCGGCCCAGACGGTCCGCCTCGTTCTTGATGATCTGATAGAACTCCGTCCGGCTGTGCTCGTCCTTCGCCTCGCCGTCCACAAGCATTTCGACATAGGCGTTGATCGACGCCAGCGGCGTCCGCAGCTCGTGCGAGACCTGCGAGACGAAGTCCGACTTCATCTGGCTGATCTCCTTCTCGCGGGTCACATCGCGCAGGATCGTCACCACGCCCCCCACCGCCTCGCCGGAATGGTCCGGCAGGCACGCGAGCGTGATGTCGAACGACCGGGGCTGCCCGCCGGACGCCCCCAGGTCGTACTCCACCGTCTTCCGCCCCGCGAGCGACCCGGACTCCCGCGCCTGGTGGATCAGCTTCACCAGCATCTCGTCCTGGATCAGGTCCGCCAGCGGCTTGTGGGCGCAGGTCGCCCGGTCAAAGTGCAGCAGGCTCGCCGCCGCGTCGTTCGCCATCGTCAGCTCATCGAAGTTGTCCGTCACGATGACCGCGTCCCGCAGGCTGTCGATCGTCGATTCGATCCGCCTCCGCTCGGACTCGCTCACGCGCCAACGGACCTCCAGCTCTCGCAGGCCCGCCGTCGCCCGGCGCGTCTCGGCGCGCGACCGCTCCCGGAACTCCCCAACCGCCCCCATGAGCGGGCCCACCAGCCGACGGGTCAGCGCATCCGGCGGAGCGTCATCGACCTCGCCGTCCAGCAACGACCGCCGCAGCCGATCCATGCCCCGCGCAATGAACGCCGCTGCCGGAGCCGCGACGCCCACGCCCACCAGCGTGCCGATCACCAGGCCCGTCGTCGCCGCGCCGGCCGTCAACTCCCCGGACGAGGCGCGAACCACCGCCGCCGTCGCGAGCCCGGCCAGGGCGCCGCCCGCGCTTGAACACAACAGCATGGCTCGACCGATCGACACTCGCTCTGCTCCTCCGGGCCAGTGCGGCCCGGTGACCACACCGCCGTCAGTCCACGCTCTCGACCGCCGCAAGCAGCGACGCCGTCCGCTCGTTCTTCGGGTCCAGCGCCAGCGCCGCGGCCAGCGCCTGGGCCGCCTCGTCATGCCTGTTCAGTTCAGACAGGATCACGCCGCACAGCAGCTGGATCGACGCGTCCTTCGGGAACCGCGCCGCCGCGTCCTGCGCCGTCCGGAGCGCTCCGGGCAGATCGCCCGCGTCCATCCGGTACGCCGCCAGCAAGAGCGACCCCTCGGACCGATCCGGAGCGAGCGCAATCGCCCGGTTGGCCGCGATCCGCAGCCGCTGGGGGTCCTTGAGCGTGTGCGCCACCTGGCCCAACGCGATCCACGCCTGCGCGTCGCCGGCGCCCTCGGGCCCGCTCGTCAGGCCGAGCAGGATCGACCGTGCCTCCGCCGGCCGGTGCAGGGCGATCAGGCACCGCGCCCGCATCAGCTCCAGGTCGCGCCGCGTCGGGGCGGGCTCCTTCCGGGTCTTCTGCGCCACTGTTCGGACGCCCGGGGGGGTCGCATCCTGCGGCCGATCCAACAGCCGCTGCAGCGCGGGCTCGGCCTCCGCATACCGCTCGCTCGCGAACAGTGCCCTGGCATAGTCCTCCGCCAGCGCCGGATCATCGGGCGCCAGCAGGCGTGCCTCGCCGAACAGGTCCGCCGCCTTGGACGATTCGCCCCGCATCAGCGCCAGGTGCCCGAGCGTCTGCCGGACGCCTGCGCTGTGCGCATGCCGCGACCTCCGGTCCTCGAGCAGCCGCTCCGCCTCGTCCAGTCGATCGAGCTCGATGAGCATCTCCGCCGCCGCGATCGCGTGCTGCGGGTCGGACGGGTCCAGGGTCGCCGCCTCGGCGAAGCAGGCGAGGGCGTCGTCGTACTCGCTGAACCGCTCGTGCAGCACGCCCTCGTAGTAGTGCGCCTCGACGAAGGTCGGATCGATGGTCCTGGCCGTCCGGACCGCTTCCAGAGCCTCTTCGAGCTGGCCCATCTCCATCAGGATCCGCGCCCGCAGCGTGTGGCTCCTGGCCACCGAATCGTTGAGCGCGATCGATTTGTTCACGCTCTTGAGCGCCTTGTCCAGCTCCCCGGAGAGGAACTGCTGCTTGGCCATGTCCCATTCAGAGCCGGCCTTGAACCCCGACAACCGCTGCTGGGCCATCGCCAGGCCCTCGGTCGTGTGCTTGCCGTGCCCCGAGCAGCCCGACAGGCCGCCGCTCAACGCCAGCAGCGCCGCCGCGCCCAGCATCGCTCTTGAGTTTCGGAAGCTCATTGCTCGCCCTCCTTCGGCTCCGTCGGGGCCCCGGCCAGAGCGCCGAAGTTCGGGATCCACGCGCTCAGGTCGGATGGTGAGGCCTCTGCCGAAGCCGCCGCCTGCGGGGTCGGCGCCGGGGGCCCCCCCGAGTTCAGCACGGGGACCGGCGGCGCGACCGGCGGCTGCGGCCAGTCCTGCATGGACTTTTCCATCCGCTGATGGATGATCTCATCGAGCAGCTCGCGGGACGGCCAGCGATCCTGCTCGCCGCTGAGCCGCTCACGCATGCGGATCGCGTCCGGCTGGTTCGGGTGCAGCTCCAACGACCGGCGCAGCTTCCACAGGGCCTGCTCGCGCTGCCCCTCGCGGGCCAGCTCCTCGGCCTCGAGATTCAGCTTCGCCGTGGTGCGCTCGCGGCTCCAGGGCAGCAGGCCCTGGCGCGTGCCGGCGCGCACCCGCTCCGTGTACTCCAGCGCCCGCTCGCCGTCGTCCAGCAGCGACTTGTCGCTGACGATCGTCGGCGTGATCATGAAGATGATCTCGGAGCGCTGCGTGCTGTCCTCGTGACCCCGGAACGGCGCCCCGATGATGGGGATGTCGCCGATGACCGGCACCTGCTGCCGGCTCAGCGTGGTCGACTCCTTGAACAGCCCGCCCAGCACGATCGTCGAGCCGTCGCGCACGAGCACATTCGTCGTGATCTCCTGCGTGATCTCGTCCGGGATGGTCACCGCAGACCCGTTCGAGTCCGTTCCGTTGCGGATGACGCCCGTCGAGACGCTCGGGCGCAGCTCCATGCGGATCATCCCGTCGTTCGCGATGAACGGCCGGAACGCCAGCTGCGTGCCCGTATCGAGGAACTCCACCGTCTGCGTGGTGGAGGTCTCCGTCGCCGTCGTGCTCAGGTAGCCGAGCCGCTCGCCGACCAGCACCCGCGCCGGCTGACGATTCAGCGCCAGCACCTTCGGGTTCGACAGCACCGTGGTGTCCCCCACCGTGTCCAGCATCCGCACGAACACGCTGAAGTTGTCGTTCACGATGCCGAACTTGAAGGTGCCCGGCCCGCCCGTATTGCCCGGCGTCGAGACGATCGCCTCGCCCGTCTGCGCCCCCGCGGCCCCGGCGTCCGCGATCACCGGGTTCTTCAGCGCGTTGAACGCCCCCAGCGGCCCGCCCAGCACGAAGTCGCTGAAGTCCATGTCCCCGATGACGGAGAAATCCACGCCGAAGGCGTTGGCCTCCGTCAGCGAGGTCTGCAGGATCGTCGCCTCGACCAGCACCTGCGCGGGGCGGCTGTCCAGCTGGTGCAGCACCCGCTCGATCTCCTCCACATGGTCGGGGTAGTCGTACACCACCAGCGTCGCCGCCAGGGCGAACGACTCCGCCCCCACCGGCGTGTCCGGCATGGTGAAGGTGCCCACATCCCCGTTGGTCTGGATCCGTCCGTCCGGCGAGAGCAGCGGCGTCACGAACGAGGCCGCGTCATTGCCGTTGAGATAGTTCAGCGAGATGACCTTCGCGATCGGCCGGCGCTCGGCCCCCTGGATCTGCTGCAGTTCCTCCAGCGTGTAGACATAGATGAAGTTGCCCCGCTCGATGTAGCCGTACCCATTGACATGCAGGATCGCGTCCAGCGCCTCGTAGAAGGTCACGCCGTACAGGCTCGCCGTCACCGACGCCGACACATCGCGGCTCGCCACGATGTTCTTCTGCGTCTGGATGGAGAGCATCTGCAGCACATTCGCCAGGTCCTCGTCCTGCAGGTGCAGGTCCACGGTCATCTCGTCGCTGACCAGGACCGATCCGGCGGACGCCTCCGGCGCCGGCGCATCCGCGGCGGTCGCCGCGGGCTCCGGAGCCGGGGCCGGCCCCGGCGCGTACGGCTGCCCTACGGCCTGGACCATCGCCAGCAACGCCCCGGCCGCGCCGCCGATCCGATCGAGATGTCGCTCAGGCGAACGATGCATGTCTTCAATTCCTCTCGGCCCGGTTCAATCCCTTGCGAGGCCGCGCTCAGGGCGCCGGTCGCTCCTGTTCGAGCACGATCCGCACGCCGTCCTTCTCCAACTCCACCAGGTGGGCCTCGATCCGGACCACCCGAAACCCGTCGATCTGTTCGCCGGGCCGCGCCACCCGGCGTTTCGCCTCGCCGCCCTCGGATCGCTCGATCACCGCCAGCGGGTTCGCGCCCAGCAGCGTGCTGCGAAGACGGAGCTTCTCCGCCTCCGCCTCGACACGCGCCCGCGGATCCTCCGCCCACGGGCCCTTGCCATTGTCGGCGAGCCCCGCCCCGGACTTTCCAGACGCTTCGCCATCGGTGGACCCGATAACGGCCCAGGTCGAGTGAAACAGGTCCCGAGGCGGCGCGCCCATCGTCGAGAGCCGCGTCTGGGGCCGCAGCGCAGCCAGCGCCTGGTCCATCGTCGGCGCCGGCCCCGGCTTGGCCGCGCTCGGCGAACTCCGCGCCGTCGGCGCCGCGGACGCCCGGCTGGGCCCGCCCCCTCCGCCGGACACCAGCGCCCGCAGACCCATCGCAACGGCGACCACCAGCAGGATCGCCAGCGTGGTCGCTTTCTTGCGATCCTGCTGCACCATCACCCAGAGCTGCGAGAACTTCTCGTTCACGGCTTGCCCTCCCCCGCCGACGCCACCTGCGCGTCGCCTGTGAAGAGCACATCCAGCGAGAGGTCGGCCTTCAGCAGCCCATCCCCCTTGAGCTCCAGCTTCAGCCGCGACACCCGGACCAGCCGCGGCAGCGATTCCACATGCTCGAGCGTGGCGAACACCGCCATGAAGTCGGCGGTCATCGTCAGGGTCATCGGCGCCGCCATGATGTCGTTCTCGCGCGCCGGCGTGCCCGTGGCGATCGAGCGATCCTCCACGCCGATCTGATTCAGATAGGTCACCAGACCCCGCACGAATTCCGCGATGTCGCCATGCTCCGGGATCGGCTTGGAGTTCAACTCCGCGAAGTCGCGAAGCCCCTGCAAGGACGCCTCGTTCCGCTCCAGCGCCGCCGGCCGGTCCGCCGCCGCCGCCAGCGCCGAACGCGCCTGGTGGATGTCCTGGTTCGCGCGTCGCAGGTTCTTCAGGCCCGGCAACACGCCCAGCCCCAGGCCCGCAGCGACCAGCGCCACCCACGCGATGCCGATCTGGAAGGAGCGACGATTCATTTCTTCGTGGCCTCCTTCTCCTGCTCTGCGAACACATCCGCCACGATCCGTCGCGAGCTCAGGTCTACCTCCGCCGTCACGCCGAACACCCGCCCCTCACGGTCTCCCAGGGTCTGCGCCCGCGCATGCTCGATCGTCACCCGCTGGAACAGCTCGTTGGACTCCATTCCCGCCACCAGCGTCGCGATCTCCAGGTCCGTCGGGGCCACCCCCGTCAGCTCGACATTCAGCGCCCCCGCGTTCCGCGCGCCGCCCCGGGCCGTGCGCTCCAGCCGGGGCGTGATCGACAGCGAGGTCAACGACACCTGCTCCGGCATCAGCCCGCCGATGACCGACATGACATCGCTCATCGACACCGGCGTCGCGGCCTTCGCATACCGTCGCAGCGTGGCGAGCTGCGCCTCCGACTCCTTCCGCACGGTCTCCAGCCGGTGCGCAATGTCGGCGTGGATCTTCGCCTCCCGCTGCAGGCGCGACAGCTCCACCCGGCGAGCCGCCGCGAACAGGTGCAGCGTCAGCGACAGCGCTACGGCGATCGCGCCGGTCCCGCCGAAGAGCAGCGCCACGCGCCGCGAAGCGTTCCGGCTTCGCAGGCGCGCACGGCACGCCGCCGGCATGAGGTCGACCCGTCCGCTCAAGCCGCCTCCTTCTTGGCAGGTGGTTCGCCCGACTCCGCCGTGGGCGTCTCCTCGCCCGGATCCATTTCCTCAGACCCCGCCGGACGCTTGCGCCGCGTCCGCGGCTCGGCCTTCAGGCTCAGCCCCGCTCCGACGGCCCACTGCGCCATCGAGCCTCGCCGGTCGCCGCCGCCCAGCGCCGCCGTGGACAGGTCCATGCCCTCCAGCGGCCGGGCCACACGCGTCTCGATGCCCGTCGCTTCCGCGATCGCCTCCGGCAGGCGCGGCTCGTCCGCCTCGCCGCCGACCACCAGGATGCAGCGCGGCTTGTCTCCCCGGAAGGTCACCATGTAGTAGCGCAGGCAGAGCGTCACCTCGTGCGCCAGCTCGCCCAGCAGCGGCCGCACCGCGTCGAACACGGCCCGCTCCACCCGGGGATCGATGCTCGACTCGCCCGTGGCGGTCGCCAGCCGCTGCCGCCGGATCTCCGCGACGGTCCCGGGCGCCAGACCCAGCGCGTCGGCCGCCGCGATGTCCAGCCGCTCGCCGCCCCATTCCAGCTGCTTGTAGAACGCGACGCTGTCGCCGCGCAGCGCCGTGATGCCCGTGGTGCGCCAGCCGACATCCACCACCAGGCGCACATTCTTCTGATCGCTCTGCCGGCGGAACTGCCGGCCCAGGATCCGCGCCGCCGAGATGAACGCCGGCTCCACCGCCATGGGAGTCAGGCCCAGGCCCGCGAGCGTGTCCACCACGCGCTCCACGCCCTTGCGGTCCGAGCCAAAGAGGATGATCTCGTCGCGCACATCGTCGCCGTGTCGCACCTCGCCGGCCCGCACCCACGCGATCTCCGCCGGCGCCTCGGTCAGTCCCAGTCGGTCCGCCCCGTCGAGTCGCACGGCGCTGTCCGTTTCGTCGTCGCTCATCCGCGGCATCCGCACCGATCGCACCGAGATCATCGAATCAGGAAGCGAGATGACGCAGCGCTTGCCCACGAACCGCCCTGCGTCCATGCGCCGGCCGATGCCCGCCATGACCGACGCGAACCGTTCCTCGGGAGTCTTCGCGTCGGGGTCCGCCTCGACGCGCAGCGCCGCGATCAGCGACAGCGCGCCGCGCGACCAGCGCAGCTGCACCATCTTGGCGCCGCTGGCGCCAAGGTCGATGCCGATCGGCAACGGAACGCTCTGGATGAATCGACTCAGCACGCGTGGGACTCCGTTCGCAGCCGCCCCGGCGGCCGGGACTCAGCGCGAGGCGGTCGTCTCGGGCATCCGCACGACCTCGACTCGGATCGGCTTGTCCATCGTCCGCCGCAGCGACTCCACCTGGTCGCTCAGGCGGCGCAGCTCGGCGATCATCTGGTTCCGCTGATCGGCCGGATTCGCCAGGCCGCCGCCGGTCGGCGCGCCGCCCTGGGCCATGGCGCTCGACTCGCCCGGACCCTCGCGGGTCAGCACGAGCGTCAGCAGCACGGCCACGACGACGAGAAGCATGTTGGATCGGGACGACGCGCCCGACGACGCGTTCGCGGAGCAGGTCTGGTGCATGGCGGATCTCCGGCGCAGGAGGAATGGTCCCCCTTCATCGGCCCGACTCGGACCCCGGGTGAGGCGCATCGATTCGTCGCGCGGCCGCAAAAAACAACGCGGCGGGCTCGTGCCCGCCGCGCCGAAGCGTGTAGATCAGTTCCCGGCCGCCGATTACTCGGAGACCTGCTCGCTGCTGAACTCGCCCTCGGGGTACGAAGTCGTCGGCGTCGGATCGAAGCCCACCGCCCAGATGCCGCCGGCGTTGTCGGTCGCCCAGCCGGCCGTGGCGCTGGCCTTGGCCGTCGCCATCACCGTGGCGTCGCCGACGATGACATTCGAGAGCGAGACATACCCGTTGAACGGCGTCTCCTTCAGGTAGCCCTCGGTGATCATCACATCCCAGCCCTCGTTCGTGGCGCCGTCGCCGCCGAGCGTCGGGTAGGAGCCCTGGTGCTGGACGCGGTAGAGCTCCAGTTGACTGCTGATGGTCTGCAGCTGGCTCTTCAGGGCGCTCTTCACGGCGCTGTCGCTCGCGTTCGAGAACTGCGGGACGACGATCGCCGCGAGGATCCCCAGGATCACGACGACGATCAGAAGCTCGATCAGGGTAAAGGCGTTCCGGGCGTGGCGCATGTCTTGGCTCTCCATAGGGCTCTGGCCGCGAGGCCGCGCCCGATCTGCGGTCGCTGTCCACCCCGTGCGACGGCTGGTCGCGCCCGCGTCGGCGTCACACACGCCGCGCCCGGGGTTCGCCCATCATCGACAACGACAATCCGGGACTTCACCGCTCCGCGCGCCGACAGCGCCGAACGACGCCGTTCGTGCCGCCCATTTCGCATTATCGGAGCCGCGCAGACCGCACAGACCGAACCCGCCCGGGCCCGCGCGATGGAAACCTCAGCGCCCGCCCGCCTCTGCGCCGTTCGAAAGGATCAGGGGAACGATCGTCCCGCCGGTCAGATTCAGCGCCCCCAGCAGCGCCGCGCCCGCCGTCGCCTCCGTGTCGTCCTGGCTCGCCGCCGCCGCCTCGACCTGGCGCACCAGCCGCGCCGGCAGCAGGTTCCCGTGACGACGCGCGGACTCCGCCGCCTTGCCCAGCAGCGCGATCCTCTCCTGGCCCTCGGCGGCCAGCGCCGCCTCGGTGATCGCCGCCTGCGCCTCCGCGTCGGCCATGTGCGCCAGCACCTCGGCGACATCCAGCCGGATCTCGTTCTGGGTCACGCCCAGCGCGCTGATCAAGGGACGCAGCGCATCCTGAATGTCGTACGCCCGGCTGCCGCTCACCGCGATGTCCCGCAGCGCCGCCAGCGCCGCCAGCGAGTACTCACGCGTGGTGGCGTCGTCCATGGGGGCGCCGAGCGTCGCCAGCGAGACCGCCTTCGCGGCCTCCACCAGCTGCTCCTGCGTCAGCCCGTTCCGGGCGATCCGCGTCGCCTCGTCGTACTGGAACCGGGGCAGCAGATCGCTGTACGCCGCCTGGGGCAGCATCGCCACGATCGGCGCCGTCCGCAGCTTCGCGCTGCCGCGCGCCTCGGCGATCATGTCCTCGGTCTGGCCCTGCATCAGGTCCGAGACGATCAGGTCCACGCCCGGGGCCTGCGAGATCGCGTCCGCGGCGCCCGCCAGGCTCCCCGCCGGCGGCAGCACCGTGTAGCCCGAGGCCGTCAGCGCCTCGTTGATCCACTGCTGCCGGGCGGGCTCGCCCGCCACCACCACCGCGTACCGCTGACCCGCGTCGCGGATCGCCGCCGCCAGCGTCGGCGCCACGCGGTCGCCGCCGGGGAACGGCTCGGCCGGCTGCGCAGAGGCCAGCGCCAGCGCCGCCTCGAACTGCACCCGGCGATCCGGGTACGACAGCGCCATCACCAGCGGCGCATCCTCGTCCGAGCCCGAGGACGCCCAGCTGCCGATCGTCTGGTTCAGCGCCTGGATCGCCAGCCGCGCCAGCGCCGTGTCGTTCACCTCCAGCGCCCGGTACAGCGTCTGCCCGACCGTCGTCGAGCCCGCCGCGATCGCGTAGTACATCGGTCCGCGCCGGTCCGGCCCGTACACCGGGTTCTCGTAGCCCTCGGGCTGGTCCAGCTCGCGCGAGAAGTTCGCCGCGATCCACAGCGACGGCGCCCCGGGGGCCTCCGGATCAAGCCGCAGCGCGTGCTCGGTCAGGCGCATCGCCATGGCCTCGTGGAAGACCTCGGTGTAGATCGGCGTCGCGAACAGCCCGATCCCCGGCTCGAAGTTCCACAGCAGCTGCTGGTCCTCGCCCGCGAAGCGCGTCAGCGAGCGCGGTTCGCCGTAGTAGGTCTCCGCCAGCGCCACATACCGCACCGCCGGGCTCGCGCCGTCGCCGCCCACGCCGATCGAGTCCAGCGCCTTGTTCGCCGCGGCGCGGGTCGCTTCCGTCTTGGTCGAGGCCGCGACCTCCGCCAGGTACGGCGCCGCCTCCGGGTGCTTGATCCGTCCCAGGATCGTCGCGATCTGCGCCTGCATGGCCGGGTCGGACTTCACCAGCGCGGCGCACAGCGGCGCCACCGCGTTCGTCCCCATCTGCACCAGCAGCTCCGCCGCCTCGGCCTGGATGATCGGCTCGCTCGTCCGGCGCAGGGCCTCGACCAGCTGCGGCACGGCGTACTCGCTGGCGAACGCCAGTCGCTCCCGCGCCAGCAGCCGCGCGCGCTGGTTCCCGTCCAGAAGCCCGATGTTCTCGGTGATCGCCGCCGGATTGCGCGCCCGATCGCGCCGGCCGGCCTCCACGCTGTTGAACAGCTGGCCCGCCAGGTCCTCCAGCTCCTGCATCCGCATCGCGTCGCGGATGGCCTCGTCGAAACGCTGCGCCGCCAGCGGCGTGTCCTCGACCAGGCCCAGCATCTGCTCGCCCGTCAGACCCCGGTCCATCAGCGCCTTGAGGTACGCCTGCGCCAGCTCGCGCTGGTCGATCTTCACATAGTGGATGAAGTCGGAGAGCAGCTGCTCGTTCGTGAACGACTCCGGCGCGCGCTGCGACGGGGTCGCCGACTGCGCCGACGACGCCGAACAGACGAACGCCACCGCCGCGGCCACGCCGAACAATCCGGCCCGACGAACCAGCCACGACGCTGAGGAAACTTGTCGCACGATGAACTCCTGCTGATGCCTTGCTTGCCGACTTCCAGATTGGGGGCGGACCGATCTCCTTGCGGGGGAGAGACGCCCGGAGGGGGGCCACCCGATACGCGGCCCAGCCCCTCCTAGTTGACCCAAAACGCGAACATAGCCGAACAGACAGCCCTCCGGGGCCCTCGGCGATTCCGCCGGCGCCCGGGGGGACCCTCGGGGGTCCGGGGCGTAAGAAGATACGGGGCCTGTGCGGGCCGTCAACCGCCCACCCCGCGCCCTCCCGGCGCCGGCCCCGGGAGGCCTCTGGCCAAGGTCCCGATAGCCGGAATTGCGCCGTCCAGCCCGCGCAGCCGTCAAGACGCCTACACGCCTCGCCGATCAAGTCAGCGCCGACGGCTCAACCGGCAGGGACGGAGCCCTCCCCGGCGGCAGAACACCTGAGAGGTGCCCGATGCGCGTGACCAAGGATGTCCTGACGACCGGCGAAGTCGCCAAGATCTGCAATGTCGCGCCGCGCACCGTCTCCAAGTGGTTCGACTCCGGCCAGCTCAAGGGCTACCGGATCCCCGGCTCCAAGGACCGGCGCATCCCCCTGAACCAGCTCGTGAAGTTCATGAAGGATCACGGCATCCCCCTGGACGGCCTCAACACCGGCCAGACCCGCGTCCTGGTCGTCGACGACGAGCGCGACATCGTGGACGCCCTCCGCAAGGTCCTCTCCGAGCAGGCCCACTACGACGTCCGCACCGCCCTCAACGGCTTCGAGGCCGGCATGGAGTGCGAGCGCTTCAAGCCGCATGTCCTGCTCCTGGACATCCACCTCGGCGAGGGCGACGCCCGCGCCGTGGCGAACCTGGTCCGCAACAGCGACGACCTCCAGATGACCCGCATCGTCGCCATGAGCGGCAAGCTCACCGACGCCCAGGCCCTGCAGCTCAAGCCCCAGGGCTTCGACGGCTTCCTCAAGAAGCCCTTCCAGGTCCGCCAGGTCATCCAGGCCATCGAGCAGACGACCAACATCGCCGCCTGACCGCCCCGCGCGATCCGCCGAAATCCCGCGCATGGATCCCCAACCACTGGGAGACCGCGCGATCGCCGCCGCGATCCGCTGCCTCCCACGGAGAGCCACCCCATGCGCAGACCCGACCAGAAGAACACCGACCCCACCCCCCGCCGCTTCCGCCGCGGCATGGTGCGCGGCTCGGCCCTCGCCGCCATCCTCGCCACCGCCGGCGTCGGCGGCGTCGTCCTCACCGGCGCGCCCCGGGCCCAGGCCCAGCAGAACGCCGCGGGCCTCGGCGCCTTCGACGGCGCCGCGCTCATGAAGGGCCTGCGCGAGACCCCCGGCTGCCTCGGCGTCGACGCCGGGCGCATGCAGTCCGGCAAGAATGTCATCTTCGCCTGGTTCGAGAACAAGGCCGCCGCCATGGCTTGGTACAGGAGCCCCGTCCACCAGGGGGCCATGCAGTCCGTCTTCCCCGACTTCGAGGACGCCGGGACCCCCATGGAAGGCATCGCCGACGATGTCCCCATCATGGCCATCGCCTCCGTCACGCCCGGCCCCCCGCCCGACGGCTCCCCCGCCGCGGCGCCCATCGCCCAGATCTCCATCGAGCTCTACACGCCCATGAAGGGCGGGATCTACATCGGCGGCACCTTCGCCCCGGAGAGCCTCAAAGTCCCCGGCATGAAGGACATCGCCGCGAACTGATCGCGTCATTCAACGACCAATGAACAACGCCCGGACCGCGCGGTCCGGGCGTTGTCGTTCGTCCAGGTCAGTTGATCGGCGGTTACGGACAGTTCGTGTTGAAGCTCGAGATGATGTTGTTCAGGTCGGCGAAGTTCAGCACGCCGTCGCCGTTCGTATCGAACGCGCAACCGGATTGGAATTGAGCGCACCACGCCACATTGGGCCGCGCTGTGGCGCCCGCCCAGTTGCTCGGAGGCGAGAAGTCCTGGATCGAGCCATCGCCCTGCTGGCTCTCCTGCCAGTACCAGGTCCCGCCGAACATGTTGCGGACCTCCACCCAGTAGTTCACGCCACTGGCGAGCGGGACCTGCGCGTGCGTCGCGGAGTACAGGAACATCGTGTCGCCCACATTGTTCGCCAGAGTCGAGTCCACACGCTGCACCGCCAACCCGGCGCCCTGCGAGAAGCTCGCGATCGGCAGCGCCGGCAAACCGCCGCTGCTCGTCCAGTAAGTGACCACGAAGCTGTCGGCCCCAGGTGCCAGGCCGATGTAGCTGCCCCACCAGCAAAGGCCCTCCATCGCGCCCGAGCTGCTCGGCGAGAAATTGTCCGCCACGCGGAACGACGCGTTGCTCGTGTACGCGATGCCGTTCGGGATCGGGTTCTGGCACGGCCCCGCGTCGTCCGGGCAGATGTCCGGGGCGTTGTTCGAGAAGATCGTGAACGTGCCGCTCCCGGCCGCCGCAGGCTCTGTGAGGCCGTACCGGCCAATGCGGATGCGGTAGGTCTGCCCCGCCCGGGCGACGAAGGTGAGACTCGACTGCAGGCCGCAGGAGTCGTCATTACAGATCACGAGGTACTCATCCGTCGGCGGGCAGGGCGACGCCGGGGCGTACACGGCGATGCGCGTGTCCAGCGTGGTCTGGCCGCAGGTCTCCACCCGGACAATTCCGCTCGCCGGCGCCGTCCAATCCCACCAACGATCCCGCCACAACTGATCGCTGCTCGCCAGTAAGCACTGCCCGTGCCCGAGACCGTCCGTCGTGGCGCCCGCCAGGTCGAACGCCCAGCTGCTGTACCCCGAGATCCCCACCGCCCCCGCGCACGCGTCCGACCCATTCCCGGGAACCAGCACGCCTCGATCGGCGCCCGCAAGGCCCGCGTCTTCCAGCGACGACGCTGGCCCGCGGCTCTCACGCTGCTGGCCCCAAGCCGCACACGCGGCGACCGCGAACGCAACGAATGCGCACAGGTGTCTCATCGATGTTCTCCTTCCGAACCAGTCCCACGGGCGCAACCCGGCGAAGCCGGGCTCGGCGCTCGAGCGCCTCCATTTTCAGAACCGCCGGCCGAAGACGCAATCGCCTC
>CALKYH010000006.1 GCA_938003595.1 uncultured bacterium | reverse complement strand
AGGGTTCTCGGACCCGGAATGGGTGGGGAATGTGTGAAGAAATGCCTTGGCGCGGCCCGGTTGTGGTGTCACACTAGAGGCACTGTGCCGTCTGTCCGGCCGCGACGCCGGGGAGAGGGCCTTGGGAAGAACTCTGTCACTTTGTTGCGAGAGGAAGAAACATGTTTTCCAAGACTGCGTGGAGCGCCCTGACGGCGCTCGTGTTCGCGGCCGGCGCGAACGCGGGGCTCGTGGGTATGGATTGGTCGTCGGACGACCTGAGCGCACTCGATCTGGCGCCGGACGGCGAGTGGACCGAGGGCGACGATTACACCTACACCTCGCAGAGCGTGCACATCTTCGAGACCTGGGTCGGCGGCTTCGGGCGCGATGTGCGCTTCGACATCGGCCTGGCCATCGACGAGCGCACGCCGGGCACGGGCATCGACTTCAGCAAGATGCTCACGAACAACACGAACTTCTTCTGGTCGTCGTTCGAGATCGTGCTCTCTCCTGACGCGAACTCCTCGATCGCCGGCGTGACCGCGGATCCGAACAGCGAGTTCGGCGATGTGAATGTCACCGCGGGCGCGAACGGCTCGTGGATCATTCTGTGGGAGCAGTTCAACGGCACCGGCGTCGGCATCGGCGAGGGCACGAAGCTGAGCTTCAGCTTCGTCGTGACCGGCAACCTCGGGTTCATGATGAAGCAGACGCCGATCCCCGCGCCCGCCGGCGCCGCGCTCCTGGGCGTGGCCGGGCTGTGCGGCGTGCGTCGCCGTCGGGCCAGCTGAGCGGATCGTTGATCCGTTCCTGAATCGAAATGAAAGCTCGGCCGAACTCGGCTCGGGCGCAGGCATCTCATCGCAACAAGGGCGGCTCCCGGCAGCGGGAGCCGTTTCTTTTTTTTCGTGGCGGGAAGTCCGATGGCGGGCCGGTTTCCGCGCGATGAGCCGCGATCTCGCGCAGGATCCGGAGCCAAGCCTATTGCATTTTTCCACTTATCGGGCAAACTGTGCGCGTGAAAGTCCCGGTTTGCGCCGGGCGATCAGGATCGGGTAGAAACACGTCAACCTCGAGGAGAAGAAACATGTCTGTATCGTGGGCATTGCGCGCTGCGGCCGCGTTCGCGCTGGCCGGAGCTGCACAGGCGGGCATCGACTCTGTGAGCTGGACGGCGGTGGATATCGAGGCTCTGGATCTGGGCACGGACGGCGCCTGGACCGAGGGCGACGACTACGCCTACGGCGAGTACGAGGTCCAGATGTTCGAGAACTGGGTCGGCGGCGGAAGCCGCGATGTCATCTTCGACATCGGCCTGTCCTTGAACGGCGACCGGACGGTCGGCACGCAGATCACCTTCATGAAGTCGCTGACGAACAACACCGGGTTCTTCTGGTCGTCGTTCCAGATCGTGCTGTCGCCCGACGCGAACTCCACGATCAGCGGCGTGATGAACTCGGCGAACAGCGCGTTCAGCATGACGAATGTCATGGCGGGCCAGAACGGCTCGTGGGTCCTCACCTGGGACCAGGGCGCCGGAACGGGCGTCGGCCAGGGCGAGAGCACCTCGCTGGGGTTCAGCTTCACGATCGACGGGAACTTCGGATTCATGATGAAGCAGACGCCGATCCCCGCTCCTGCGGGCGCGGCGCTGCTGGGCGTCGCGGGCCTGGCCGGGATTCGCCGGCGCCGCGCGGCCTGAGGGACGGGACGGTTGACTGGTTGACGGTTTCAAGCCCCGCCCGGGTTCGGGCGGGGTTTCTTTCTGCGCGGAGGGCGCCGGGAGGGGCGGCGCGGGGCCGGGGGGCGGCGAGTTCGTGGTTCCGGGCCCGGGAATGAATTGAGGATGTGGTCCCGGGCGGGGCGGTCGCTACCATCCCCTCCCCCCTTGGCGCGGCCCGCGGCGGGCCGCGACGCCGAAGGGGATCTGCGGGCGTCAGGAGACGCTCGAGCCACCCTCGAGAGGAGCTAGACGGTCCATGCGTCGTGCCAAGATCAGCGTCATCGGAGCGGGCAATGTGGGCGCCACCTGTGCGCACTGGGCGGCGGCGAAGGAGCTGGGGGACATCGTCCTGCTGGACATCCCGGACAAGGAGGGCGTGGCGAAGGGCAAGGCGCTGGACCTGCAGTGCTGCGGCCCGATCGAGCGCTTCGACTCGAAGGTGACCGGCACCAGCGACTACCGCGACATCGCGGGCTCGGATGTGGTGGTGGTGACGGCGGGCATCCCGCGCAAGCCGGGCATGAGCCGCGACGACCTGATCCAGACCAACGTGCAGATCGTCAAGTCGGTGAGCGAGAAGATCCGCGAGTTCGCGCCGGAATCGATCGTGATCGTGGTGAGCAACCCGCTGGACGCGATGGTGTACACCGCGTGGAAGGCGACGGGCTTCCCGACGCACCGGATCATGGGCCAGGCCGGCTCGCTGGACGTGGCGCGGTTCCGCGCCTTCCTGGCGATGGAGATCGGCTGCTCGGTGGAGGACATCAGCGCCCTGCTGCTGGGCGGGCACGGCGACGACATGGTGCCGCTGCCCCGCATGACGAGCGTGCACGGCATCCCCGTCATGAACCTGCTGAGCAAGGAGAAGATCGACGCGTGCGTGGAGCGCGCCAAGGTCGGCGGCGGCGAGATCGTCAAGCTCATGGGCACCAGCGCGTATTACGCGCCGGCGTCGGGCACGGTCCAGATGGTCGAGGCCATCGTGAAGGATAAGAAGCGGATCATCCCGTCCGCGGCGTACTGCGAGGATGAGTTCGGCGTGGCGCCGGGCCAGAAGGGCAAGGGCTACTTCGTGGGCGTGCCGGCGCTGCTGGGCAGCAAGGGCGTGGAGAAGATCATCAGCATGAAGCTCGAGCCCGACGAGCAGAAGCTGATGGACGAGTCCGTCAGCCATGTGAAGGACCTGGTCACCGTGGTGCGGAAGCTGTTCCCCGAGCTGGCCTGACCCCCGGATCTCAATGCATACGAAGGGCCGTCCCACATGGGGCGGCCCTTTCTCGTTGGCGCATGGGGATTCGCGGCGGTTGCTCAGGTCGTCGTGAAGACGAATCGCGTGGGTGCGGCCGGCTCGGCGAGTTCGAGGACGCGGGACTTGCAGGGGCTCTCGGCGCGGACCTTCTCGATGAGGATCTGCACCGAGCGAGCCTCGGCGGGGTTCTCGGGGCAGGTGGTCGTCCACACGCAGACCTTGCGATCGGCTGCGGCGGGCGTCGGGGCGTCGGCGGCCTCGGGCGCCGCGGGGATCTCTGCGGCGGCGACGGCGCCGGGGGCGGCGTCGTTCGCGGCGGCCGCCGGCGCGATGTATTGGAGCAGCGGCAGGAGGATCGCGATCGCGATGGCGAGGATGAGGTTGGCGAGCGCTGCCATTGGGGGGTCTCCTTTCGCCGGGACCTGAGGGGGGGTCCTCCGCATGGACGCGCCGGGGCGGCGTTCCTGTCATGGAAGTACCGGATTCGGGGCGTACAGTTTCGCCCCCCATGACCAGCCCCCATCCAGGCCTTGAGAGCGAGCCCGACGCCGTTCGGGAGCCGCCCAGCGGGCTTGGCGTAATGGCCGAGGACCTCGGGGCGATGGGCGCGCCGGCGCCTGGGGTGGAGCAGGAAGGGCCCGGGCCGGTGATGGCGAGCGCCGCGGCGGCGCTGGATCCGGCGATGGCGGCGACGGCGGCCGAGGAGGCGACGACCTTCGCCTCGGAGCGCGTGGTCCCGGCGGCGTCGGTGTCGCGCCGGGCGCAGCGGTTCTGGGTGATGGTCGCGTGCCACACGGGGGTGGACCTGTACGCGGCGTTCGTGCTGGCGCTGGCGGTGGCGCTGCAGGCGCGGCTGAGCCTGTCGGAGCTGCAGCTGACGACGCTGTTCGTCATCAACGGCGCTGTGAGCGGGTTCAGCCAGCCGGTGTTCGCGTGGCTGACGGACCGGTTGGACACGCGCTTGTGCGGGCCGGCGGGGCTGTTCATCGCGGCGGCGGCGTTGTGCTCGATCGGGTACGCCGACACATTCGCGCAGCTGGTGACGCTGCATGTGGTGGGCACGGTGGGCGTGGGGATGTTCCATCCGATCGGCGCCGCGCTGACGGGGCAGCTGGGTCGCGGGATGTCGATGGGCCGCTCGATGGCGGTGACGCTGTTCTTCACGGCGGGCATGGTCGGCAGCGTGATCGGGCCGGTGGTGGCGACGCGGATGAACGCGTGGTTCGGGATGGAGTCGCTGGTGTGGCTCGTACTGCCCGCGGCGGCGTTCGCGGTCGTGGTGCACCTGGCGAGCCGGCGGGTGGCGCACCGGCACGCGCTGGTGACGGAGAAGGCGCCGGAGACGGCGGCCGAGCGCCGGCTGCGCGTGGGCGCGGTGTGGACGCTGTTCGTCGCGGCGGTGCTGCGGTTCGGCGTGAACAACGCGCTGTTCTTCCTGCTGGCGCTGTGGTGCAAGGCGCGGATCACGGGCGACGCGACGCGGGCGGCGAGCCTGACGGGCGTGCTGTTCGCGACGATGTCGCTGGGGATGGGCGTGGCGGCGATGGCGGCGGGGCGGAAGGTGCGCACGGGCCACGAGAAGGGCGTGATGGTGGCGCTGCCGCTGATCATGGCGCCGCTGATCGGGCTGATGGGGATGGTTGATCCCGGCGGGGCGAACGCGATATGGCTGATGGGGGCGCTGGCGTTCGCGACGGCGGCGGGCTACGCGAGCGCGGCGCCGCTGGCGATCTCGGTGGCGCAGCGGCTGATGCCGGGCTCCACGGGGATGGCGTCGTCGCTGATGATGGGCGGCGCGTGGGCGGTGAGCGCGGTGTTCCCGTACCTGACCAACTGGGCGATGGGGTACGGCGGCCTGAGCGCCGGCTATTGGCTGCTCGCGGGCTTCCTGGCGCTCAACGGGCTGCTGTCGATGCGGCTGCCGTCGCGGCTGCTGCGCGAGACGGCGGACGGCTGAGGCGGGCGCTTAGATGCCGCCGCCGCGGGACTTGAAGGACTTCGCGACGGACAGCTTGGCGCGGGCGCGGGCCAGGTCATCGGAGATGCGCTGGCGGTCCTCGGCGTCCTTGGGGACGCGGTTCTGCGCCTCGGCGAGTTCGGCCTGAGCCTCGGCCTCGTTGAGGTTCTCGGCGGGGGTAGCGCGTTCGGCGAGGATGGTGAGCTTGTCGCCGACCATGTTGGCGAAGCCCTTCTCCACGAGGTAGGAGCGCATGCCGCCCTTGGTGAAGGTCAGGCGGAGTTCGCCGAGGCCGAGCTTGCCGACGATCGGGGCGCGGTCGCCGAGGAAGCCCATCTGGCCGTCGTGCATGGGGACGATGGCGGAGACGACCTCCTCGGAGAGGATGCGGGCCTCGGGGGTGGTGACGCTGCAGTGGAAGGGCTTGGCCATGGGGAGGGATGCTCGGTGGTCTGGGGGGCTCTTCGGGGGGAGGAAATATAGCCGGTCGGGGGCTTTCGGGGGCTTTCGGCGGATCCGCCTCTTCGGCGAAGACGCCTCAGAGGCGGCTTCCGGGGGCCTCAGGAGCCCGATCGGGCGGCCTCGACGATGCGGTCGGCCGTGCGGACATTCACGAAGCCGGCCTGGGCGTCCACGGACGGGGCCCGCCCGCTGCGGACGGCGCCGAGGAAGTCGGCGATCTGCATGCGGAGCTGGTCGGCGTCGTCGACCTGGAGGGGCTCCATCTCGACCAGTTCGGAGTAGTTGAGGGAGGACATGTCGGCGCCCGCGGCGATCTGGCGACGGACCTCGGCGAGCTGGGCCTCGTTGGCGGTCTTGCGGATGAGCATGCCGTTCTTCTTGGCGTAGTCGATGGAGACATAGGCGTCTTCGCAGACGATGCGCATCTTGCGCTCGGTCTTCATCGCCAGGCGCGAGGCGGTGATGTTCACGACGCAGCGGCCCTGGGGGCGGTCGAAGACCAGGCGCGCGTTGCAGACATCCTCGTGCTTGCCGATGACGGCGACGGCGCTGGCCTGGATCTCCACGGGCTCGGCGCCGCCCATGAGCATGAGGACGACATCCAGGTCGTGGATCATCATGTCGAGCACCACGCCGACATCGACGGAGCGGAAGGTCAGGGGCGAGACGCGGTGGATCTCGATGAAACGGGGGGCCAGGGCGCCGGGGCCGAGGCGCGCCTGCTCGCGCGAGAGGGCGAGGACCGCGGGGTTGAAGCGCTCGATGTGCCCGACCTGCAGCACGGCGCCGGCGCGCCGGGCGATGTCGCGCAGGCGCTCGGCCTCGGCGGGGGTGGCGGCCAGAGGCTTTTCGATGAGGCACGCGACCTTGGCTTCGAGCAGGGGCGCGGTCTCGTGCACATGCGCCACGGTGGGCACGGCGACGGTCACGGCGTCCACGCCGGCGGCGAGCAGGTCGGAGACGGTGGCGAAGGCGCGGGTCTCGTGCTTCGCGGCGATCTCGTTGCGCCGGTCCTCGGAGGCGTCCACCACGCCGACGAGCGTGACGCCGGGGGTGGAGGCGTACACGCGGGCGTGGTGCTGGCCCATGCGGCCGACGCCGACGACGGCGCAGCGGAGGGGGCGGTCGGTGTTGGCGGGGGCGGGGCTGGTCATAGGGGGGATGGTAGGGGTTGGGTCGGCGGGGGAGGGCCTACCTCGGTCGCTGGTTCTGCTGCGGCACGGTGCCGACCTTGCGGGTGAGGTCGGCGGAGTGGTCGGGCTCCGCCGGGGCGCGGCGCATCTGTTCGAGGTGGGCCTGGCGCTCCTTGTTCATCTTCTCGACCAGGCGCTGGTCGCGGCCCTGCATGCCCCTGGCGATCCACGCGGCGTCGGCCATGAGGCGCGCGAGGCGGAAGGTGGACACCAGGAAGGTCAGCAGCGACAGGAACGCGAAGCCGTAGAGGATCCAGCTCCACAGCGCGAAGACCGTGCCGCCGAAGCGCATCGGCAGCATGTTCCCCATGATCAGCAGCAGCGAGGTCGCGCCCATGCCGAAGACGGCGTACTTGATCTGTCGCGCCAGATCAGTGTCCGCGGCCCAGTCGGCGACCTCGGAGGTGAGCCAGCCGGTGGGCCACCAGCCGATCAGGCCGATGGCGAGCAGGCCGACGGTGGTCCAGAAGGCGACGGCGTGGACGATCGCGGGGATGCCCGGCGCGAGGGCCGTGGCCAGGGCCAGCAGCGGCGCCGCGACGAGGCAGGCCTGCGTGACGCGGGACCAGAGCGCGAGCCGGCGCCAGAGCGCCTCGAGCGCGGGGCTGGATTTCTCGGTGCGCGGGCGCGGGCCGGAGATGACCAGGACGCCGAGGAACCACAGCGCGGCCGCGGCGAGGATGAGGGCGCCGCCGACGACGGGGGCGATGAAGGACTGGAAGCGCAGGATCGGGATGTTCATCGTGACCACCTGACCTTGGAGGCCGATGGTCGCGGGGCGAGGTCCGGCGAGCAGCGCCAGGCACACGGCGAGCGTGGTGACGCCGCCGGCCATGAGCGCGAAGCCGGCGCCGAGCTTGGAGATGTAGGGGATCGGCGCCTCGACGAGGTTGGAGGAGCCGGCGCGCTGGATGGAGGGGAGGATGACGCGCCCGCACTCCGGGCAGGCGTTGCCGACGCGCAGGCCGTAGAGGTCGTAGCCGCAGCCGCCGCACTTGGTGTGCTCCGAGATGAACTGGGCGTCGTAGCGGGTGTTCTGGGGCTGCGCGGCGGTGGGGTGTGGCGGTGGGGCGGGGGTGTCGATGCGGACGCCGTTGCGCGTGAGCACGCGGTCGGGCGGGGGCGGCTCGCCGGGCATGCGGATAGTTGCGGAGCGGCGCGGGGCGGTGGGCGTGTCCTTGAGGGGGGGCTTGTCGGCGGTGTGGTAGCGCGACTTGCCGCACTCCGGGCAGCGGGCGTTGGCGGGCAGGCCGGAGAGGGAGTATTTGCAGTGTGGGCAGAGGTCGTTCATGGCGTGGACCCTGCGGGGGTGGTGGCGGGGGCGAGCTGCGTGCGGAGGTCGCGCAGCGCGGTGGTGAGGGTGCGGCGGGCGAGGAGGAGGATCACGAGGAAGAGGGGGGGTGTGAGGAGGTCGGCGGCGGTGCGGGCGCCGGCGACAATCCTGAGTTCGCGTGCGAATCCAGCGAGCGACCCGTACAGGAATAGCTGAGTGTATTGCACGATTGAGTTGCTGTCGTCAATGAGGACGGTCAGGAACGCTGCGCCGAACACAAGGTGCATCCAGCGACCGCGAGGTCCCGCACGCTTGAGAGATGCGAGAGGATCGGACTTCCAAGTCCGACGGATGTGGAACAGGATCGTCGCCCCCATCCAGAGCTGCAGCGCCCCCAGCAGGCTCGTGATCGCAATGGCCACGATCCAGGCAATCGCCAGAATGTTGTCGAACTTCGTTGGTGCGCGCGTCGAGCCGGCGCTCCAGAATGTCCAGAACAGGAGGAACAGCGTCGCAGCGAGCGAGGTCGGGACCGTCCAGCGAAGCAGGCGATTCGGCCACGGCGCCGACGCTCGCTTGTTCACTGTGGGATCATGGCTGGCCACCGACCACCAGCCCCAGAGCATCAGGAACTGCACGCCGCTAAACATGAGGGCCATGATCGATGCATATGCCACTGGATCGGAGGACATGAGCGAGAGCAGCCACGAAGGAACCCACTGCAGCATCGACCAGGCATTCCCGGCGTAGCCGAGCACGAGTGTGATCCCAAGGACGGTCGTCGCCCGGCGCGTCGCCCGGAGTCGGGCGGGCGAGGCGAAGGCGCAGGTGACCGCCCGATAGGACGCGGCGATCGGGACGGCGCACTCGGGGCACGCGCCGTCGTCGGCGAGGCCGGTCAGGCAGTAGCCGCAGCGCACGCAGGCGAGCGCGGGGTCGGCGGCGGGCTGGGCGGGGGGCGCGGCGGTCATGGGGTGCGCCTTGTTGCAAGTTCCTGAGCGACCGCCGCGAGCAGGCGCCGGTCGCGGAGGGCTTCGCGAGTCCGGGCGCGGGCGGCGAGGAGGGCGATGAAGAGGTTGACGGCGGTGACGAGGGAGCAGAGGCCCATGCCGAAGAAGAGGTAGGTGGACGCGACCGAATACACCGCGAGCGGCAGCGGGAGCGCGGCGGCGGCGGGCGTCGGGGCGGCGGAGGAGTAGAACGCCGCGCAGGAGACGGTCGTCATCGCAGCGGTCAGCACGAGCGTCAGCATCGCCGAGCGCCGGAGGGCGGGGAGGTCCGGTCGGTTCGTGCGGCGGGCGCGCTTGGGGCGGGGCGAGTCGTACCGAGCCAGGAGGCGCGACCCGGCCCAGATCTGGGCCGCGCCGAGCAGCAGGGGCGCGATGTAGATCACGGTTCGAGTCATGATCCGAAAGGAGACGCCGCCGAGCCGGGGCAGCAGGTTCGAGGTCAGGAGCATGCCGAGCGCCGGGGCGGCGAGCAGCGACAGCGCTGCGAATACGAGCACGAGCGTGCTGCTGCGCGGACGGGGCGTGTCGGCGGCGCGGGTGGGGTCATACGCCGC
>CALKYH010000005.1 GCA_938003595.1 uncultured bacterium | reverse complement strand
TGCATCGGCGGCGGCTCCAACGCGATGGGTCTCTTCTATCCCTTCCTCGACGACCCCGACGTCGCGCTCTACGGCGTCGAAGCGGCCGGCCACGGCATCGAAACCGGCCAGCACGCGGCCTCGCTCGCGGGCGGCCGCCCGGGCGTGCTCCACGGCAACCGCACCTATCTGCTGCAAGATGACGACGGGCAGATCATCGAAGCGCATTCGATTTCGGCCGGCCTCGACTACCCGGGCATCGGCCCCGAGCACGCCTGGCTGCACGACATGAAGCGCGTGAACTACGTCTCCGCGACCGACGAGGAAGCGCTCGACGCCTTCCGGCTCTGCGCCAAGCAAGAAGGCATCATTCCGGCGTTGGAGCCCGCCCACGCGCTCGCCTTCACCGACATCCCGACCGACGAGCACATCATCGACGAGATCCGCAGGACGCTCGCCGCGAACTCGATGCGCGACGGCGTCCACATCCGCCTCACGCTGACCCGCGGCGTCAAGGTGACCAGCGGCATGGATCCGCGCCTGAACACCCACGGCCCCACCCTCATCGTCCTCGCGGAGCACAAGGCCCCCGTCTACGCGAGCGCCGTGGGCGACAAGGGCCTCACGCTCATCACCTCCAGCGTCCGCCGCTTCTCCCCCGACACGCTCGACCCCAACATCCACCACAACAACCTGCTGCAATCCATCCTCGCCAAGATCGAGGCCAACAACGCCGGCGCCGACGACGCCCTCATGCTGGACGCCCGCGGCTTCGTCGCCGAGACCAACGCCACCCATGTCTTCATCGTGACCGACGGCCTGGTCGAGACGCCCCGCGCCGTGGCCTGCCCGGAGGGGATCACCCGCGACGCCGTGCTGGCGCTGTGCCTTGAGCACGACATCCCCTGCGCCGAGCGCGATCTGCCGCTCTCGCGCCTCTACAACGCGGACGAGTGCTTCACGACCGGCACCATGGGCGAGCTGGCCTGGGTCGGTCGCGTGGACGGACGCGTCATCGGCCCCGGCCGGCGCGGCCCCGTCACGGAACGCCTGATCGCCCTGTTCCGCGACCTGACCGCCCGCAGCGGCGAGCGCATCATCGATTAAGCGCCGCTGAGTGCGCCTCCAGCCTCGGACCGCCCGGGACCGACGCTGCAGCCCCCAAGAATCGAGCCGGTATGCAGAACGATCGGCGCACTCGTCCGTACTCCAGCGATCCGCCGTCACCCCTTGCCCGCGAATACGAGGACCCGCATGACCCCGACACGCCGCCGCATGCCCCGCCGCGCTCTGATCGCGGCCATCGCCCTGCTCGGTCTCGCGCCGACCCTCCACGCGTCGCCGGACGAGGCAACCATGAAGGCCGTCCGCATGCACGACTACGGCGACGCCTCCGTTCTCGTCTACGAAGATGCGCCCCGCCCGGAGGTCGGCGACAACCAGATCCTCGTCCGAATCCACGCCGCGGGCGTGAACCCGGTGGACTGGAAGCTCCGCTCGGGCATGATCAAGCTCCCCGGCGCCGCGCTCCCGGCGATCCCCGGTTTCGACATCAGCGGCGTCGTCGAGCAGGTCGGACCCGCGGTCACGAAGTTCAAGGCCGGCGACGAGGTCTACGCCTACCTCGGCGTGCCGCGAGGCGGCGGCGCCTACGCCCAGTACGCCGCGGTCCCCGAGGCCGACGCCGCGCTCAAGCCGGCCTCGCTGGACCACGCGCACGCCGCCGCCGTGCCCCTCGCGGCGCTGACCGCCTGGCAGGCCCTGGTGGACAAGGCCCAGATCAAGGCCGGCGACACGGTCCTCATCCACGGCGCCGCGGGCGGCGTGGGCCACTTCGCCGTGCAGATCGCCAAGGCCAGGGGCGCCACCGTCATCGCCACCGCCTCCGAGCGCAACATCCCGTTCGTCAAGGGCCTCGGCGCCGATGTCGTCGTGGACTACCGCGTCCAGCGCTTCGAAGACTTCGCCAGGGATGTCGACATCGTGCTGGACCCGATCGGCGGCGAGACGCAGGCGCGGTCCTTCGGCGTCATCAAGCCCGGCGGCATCCTCGTCTCCATCGTGCAGCCGCCGGACGCGGCGAAGCTCGAAGAGCACAAGATCCGCGGGACGGTGTTCCTGGTCGCGCCCTCCGGCGCCGAGCTCGCGGCGCTCACCGACCTCATCGAAGCCGGCGCCGTCCGCCCGGATGTCAGCGCAACCTTCCCGCTCGAGAAGGCCGCCGACGCCCACCGCGCCAGCGAAGAGGGCGTGGACCACGGCAAGATTGTGCTGCTCGTCCCCTGAGGACGATCCTTCAGCGATCGTTCTCGAACACCCAGTCGGCGTGCTCCGCCGGCCGGTCGCGTTCCATGTGCAGGCGCTGCGCGGGCCAATAGACACGCTCGTATTCGTCGCGCAGCGCCTCGGGCGACAGGCCCTCCTGGTTGCGTTGCAGGGCGCGCGACAGCGCCGTCTCGAAGGAGCGCTCCACCCACACCGACAGATCGAACCAGCCCCGCCGCTCGTTCGTCAGGGCGAAGATCCCGTCGAACAGCACCAGGTCGGCGCCCCGCCGCGCCGGTTCGAGCGCGTTCGCCCGCATCTCGTCCCAGCGATAGGACCTCTCGTAGAAGCGCCGCCCCCAGTCCGGCCCGGCGAACCGCTCGGCGGGCTCGGTGCGCCAGTCGTCCACCCGCACGACGGTGATCCGAGCCGCGGCGAGCGCGGGCGCCGCCACGAGTTGATCGCACAACCAGCCCTTGCCCGCGCCATCGATCCCGCTGACGGCGACGACCGGCGCCGACCCGGCCTCGCGCGCGCCGACAAGCGCCGCGCAGGCGCCGGCCAGCTCGTCCACGCTCGAGGTGCGCAGGGGCTTCATGGGATTCCAAAAATAGAACGGGCGGCGCATCGCTGCGCCGCCCGTGAGTCGCTCAGGTTCTCAAGGCAAGGAATCGATCGGCTCGATCAGCGCCGACGACGCAGGCCGGCCAGGCCCGCGAGGCCGAACATCGCCACGCCGGCCGGGGCCGGGACGACATTCGCGCCGATGAGCAGCTTGTAGGCGAAGTTCTCGGTGATCGGCGAACCATCGAATTGGCTATAGCCGTCGAACAGCGTCGTGCCGTCAGAGTCCGGGTAGCCCGAAACGCCGATGTAGTACGTGCCGGCGCTCAGGTCGAACACCTGGAACGAGGACATGTACTCGATGCCGTCATCGTCGTCGAACGCGAGGATCGTCGTGCCGTCGCCGTCGACCAGCATGAGCATGCTGTCGTCGTTGGCGGGGTCGGTCAGCGAGAAGATCGACACCACCAGGTCGGTCGTGCCGTTGAACGAGATCGCGAACCAGTCGACATCGCCCGCGGCGTCGCTGGCGGGATCGCCGGGCGTGATCGTGCCATCGACCAGGATGCTGCCGCCCGGGTCGGTGATCGAGCCCAGGTCATTAGCCGTGGCGATCGTGTCGTTGCTCTCGAACTCGAAGAAGATCCCGCCCTGGGCGAGACCGGACAGCGCGGCAAGGGCGCCAATGGCGAACAAGGTCTTCATCGCTCTACTCCTCCGGCCGTGCAGACCGGGATTCCCTGAGAACTCTCGACCTGAACCCTGGGTGTGCGGCCCTGGGCGCAGGATGTCTAACTGTGCGCCACAACTCTAGCACAAGCCGACCTCCCTGCAAAGCCCCAATCCCCAATTCCCGGCAGATTCCCGCGGGTTTCTACCCTTACCCAGATTCACATCACCCATCGGATGGGGCGCTGACATAGGGCTGTCAGCGCCACCCACAGAATCCGAGATCCCCCGCCGCCAGCCGCTCCTGGAGCCGGAAAACCCTGCCGCTGACCGCGCCCCGCGGCCCCGAACCGACCCCGCCTACGACGAATCGATGAGATCGTCGCGATCCCGCCTTGCCCGTCGCCCTTCCGGATCCCACAATCCAGTTCTCGGCCCCGGGGTCTTCCCCGGGCCGGGGCCACGCCCGCCGCCAGGACGCGGCGCCCCATCACCTGCTCGCTCAGCCCCATCCGCCCCGACGCGGCGAGAGGCTCCCGAATGGAACCCGCGCCGTGCGACTGACGCCGCGCGCAGCCGCTGGCTCATCGGCCCCATGGCCTTCGTCGGAACGCTGATCCCCTCACTTCCGACGCACCAGGCCTCGTGGGGGCCGCAACGCGGCGACCGGACGCCCCGGTCGCCGCGTCTTTCATTTCGGTCCTGTTTCCGCAACCAGCCCGCGCCGGCTCATCGGACCGACGCCTCCACGGCGCGTTTCATGTCCGCCAGGTCCTGCTCCATCGCCTTCCGGCAGGCGCCCTTCATGAGCATCCCCATGAACGCCCCCAGGATCTTCGCGGTCTTGGTGCGGGGTTGGCCGTCGAACGACATCGCGACCTCCGTCGAGTCGCCTCTGGCGCGGAACTCCAGCTCCGAGCGATAGTGCACGCCGCAGGAGGTGCACTCCACGGCGTACATGGAGTTGGGCTCGAACTCGGTGACCTCCATCTGCTCGGTCGCCTCGCGTCCGAACATGATGCGTGTCTCGCGGAAGATCGTGCCGACGCCTACGGGCCCTTCCGTCAGGACCTCCATCCGCGTGATCCCCGAGATCCGCTCCGCGGCGCGCCGGAGATCGGAGAACTGCGCGAAGACGACCTCGACGGGCGCGTCCACCGTGCACGACATCCGCAGCGACAAACCCATCGAGCCATCTCCTTCCAGGGGGCGGGACGGGCACAGGGTACCGCGCAGCGCAAAACGAAAAAGGGGCGCCGCGGTCGCGGCGCCCCTTGGAGAGGACAAATCGGATCTACCGGCCGAACCTT
>CALKYH010000004.1 GCA_938003595.1 uncultured bacterium | reverse complement strand
CTTGAGGTGCTTCTTCATCACCTCCGACGGGTCCTTGCCCTCGAACGGCACGCGCCCGGTGACCATGTGGTACAGCGTGCAGCCGAGCGAGTAGATGTCCGCCGAGGGCGCGATGTCGCGCTCGCCGCGGATCTGCTCCGGGCTGATGTAGTACGGCGTGCCGAACGCCTTGCCGGCCTCGGCCTCCGCGGCCTCGCGGTCGGAGACGGCGCGGGCCAGGCCCATGTCGGCCAGCTTCACCACGCCCTCTTTCGAGATCATGATGTTCTTGGGCTTCACATCGCGGTGGATGAGGCCCTTGTCGTGGGCGTGCTCGAGCGCCTGGGCGACCTGCAGGATGACCTCCAGCGCCTCGGCCTCGTTGTAGCGCTTCTTCGCGATGATCTGGTCGTAGACCGTCGAGCCCTCGACATACTCCATCACGAAGTAGTGGAACTCGCCGGCCTTGCCGACATCGTACGCCTGCACGATGTGCGGGTGATTCAGCTGGGCGGCGGCCCGTCCCTCGGCGTAGAAACGCTCGATGAACTGCGGGTCGCTGGTGAACTTGCGGGGCAGGATCTTGATGGCCACCAGCCGGTCCAGCGAGACCTGGCGGGCCTTGAAGACCGTCGCCATCGCGCCGGCGCCGAGCTTGCCGAGGACCGTGTAGCCGGGGATGTGCTGGCCGGTGCGCTCGGCCTCGACGGCGCTCTTGAGCCGCTCGAGCTGGCGCTTGGTGACCAGCTCGTTGTCAACCAGCAGCTGCGCGAGCGACGACTGCCCGGGGTCGCCCGGCCGCGTCGAGTCGCCGGCGCGGGACGCCTCGTTGCGCAGCCGGAGGCAGGTCTGCACATCGTCCATCGTCGCCAGGCCGTGCTCGACGACCACGCGCGCGAGGATCGCGTCGATGTCCGCCGGGCGGCGCGAGCCGGACTTGGTCCCCGCGTTGGTGTCGCCGGCGCGGGCGCCGTTGGCGGCGCGGCGCGGCTCATCGTCCGGCAGCTTCAGCCGGTCGGGGTCGTTGGATCCGAAATGATTGGACGGTCCGCTCATGGGTGGCGTTTCCCGCGTCGGAGACGCGGGTCGGGCCGAATCGCGTAAACTATGGGCGCCCTGAGAGGGTGTCAACGAGACGGCTCCGTTGGTCTTCGGAGAGCCGTTGGCGCCGGGAGCGGGATTCGAGGGCGCGTTCATGCGGATCGTGTTAACGGGCGCCTCGGGCTTCATCGGCAGCTTCTCGGCGCGGGTTCTGCGCCATCATGGACACGAGGTCGTGGCCCTCGTCCGGGAGGGCTCTCGGGTCGACCACATCGAGCCCCACATCAGTCGATACGCCCGGGGGGACCAGGCGGATGCCTCCATCTGGCCGGACCTGCTCGCCGGGGCTGACGCGGTGGTCCATAATTCCGTGGATTGGGACGCCGTCCGGTCCGCATCCGGGGGTGGGGACCTCCAGACGCACCTGCGGACCAACCTGGAGGGGTCCATCCGGTTCCTCCACGCCGCCCACGCGGCTGGGATCCGCCGCTTCGTCTACCTCTCCTCCGTCGCCGTTCATCACGACATCAGCCCGAACTGGGGGGGCCTGGTCGACGAGGAGCATCCGCTCCGCCCGGGGTCGCTCTACGGCGCCCTCAAGGCCGCGGTCGAGGCCCACCTCTGGGACGCCAAGTTCCGCCTCGGCATGCACACCGTCGCGCTCCGGCCCGCGGCGGTCTACGGCGTCGAGCCCACGCGCCTCGAACGCAGCCACGGCTACAAGCCGCTCCTCCGGCTGCTCGATGGCCAGCGCGTGACGGCGCAGGACTTCCCCGGCGGGGGGAAGTTCGTGCATGTGGACGATGTCGCGCTGGCGATCTGCCGCGCTGTGGAGCGCGCCGACGCGCCCGATGTCTCCGGCCACGCCTTCCACCTGGCCGACTGCTACGCGAAGCACACGCGCTTCGCTGAGCACGCGGCCGACCTGCTCGGCCTGCCCACGAGCATGGTCGAGCCCGACACCGGCCCGCCGGCCAAGAACATGTTCGACAAGGCCTCGACGCGCAAGGCGCTGGGCGTCGAGCAGAGCCGGGGCGACGCGGGGCTGCGCGGGCACATGACGAACCTGATCGAGGCGGTGCGCACGAAGGACTAGGGCTTGGCCTTCGCCGAGGCCGGGCTTGCGGCCTGGACCGGCGCGTTCTCCTCGCGGCTGATCATCAGGTCCAGCATGGTGCCGACGAGCGCGGCGCTGTCGCCGCCGGCCTCGGCGGAGTGGCCGGACATCATGACGCGCGGGGTGATGAGGATGTCCTCCATGCCGACGATGCGGAGCATCTCCAGCATGGCGGCGTTGCGCGAGCCGATCTGGGCCGCGATGGCCTCGAACGCGCGGGCCTGGGCGTCGGCCTTGATGCGGATGGTCTCCGCCTCGGCCTCGGCGCCGATGATGCGCTGCTGCTTGTCCTGCTCGGCGATCTTCACCTCGTACTGGGAGGTCGCCAGTCGGCGCTCTTCCTCGGCCTCCTGCTCGGTGCGGGACAGGGCCTTTTTCTGCTCGGCGGCGCGCTGCTGCTCCTGGAAGGTCACCTGCTCCTGCAGGGCGATCTCGCGGTCAGTCTGGGTCTTGAGCAGCTGGCCCAGGCTCGCCTGGTCGCCGACGCTGCCGATGCGCACGGCGGTGATGGTCACGCCGAGCTTGCGCATCTCCCCCACCAGCGCCTGGAGGGACTGGGCCTCCTGCTGGGAGCGCTCACGGACATAGTCCAGCGCCTTCACGCGCTCGGCGTTGTTGCGGAAGATGGCGCGGACGGCGGAGTTCAGCGGGCCGCGCAGGGCCTCGTTGTCGTTGCCCAGCTGCGCGACGACCACCGGCGCGTCGGACGGGAGGATCTGGTACTCGACGCGGACATCCACCGGGAAGGTGAAGCCGTCGGACGAGCGGACCGTGATGTCGCGCTCCATGGCCTCCTTGGTGGCGCCGGCGCTCGCGGCGAAGTCGAGCACGCGCTTGGCGGTGGAGATCGCCGTGACCTCGTAGGCCTTGGTGTTCAGGTACAGCTTCTGGGGGCCGAAGGGCTCGCGCCAGATGCCGCGCTGGCCGATGTCCACGACCTTGCCGCGCCGCTCCAGGTCCTCGACGCCCACGGGCAGGTCGCCCACATTGCTCTTGATGACGGCGACGGTCGCCGGCGCGATGTTCGTCACCGGGACCTTGTCCACGGTGTAGAGGCGCGGGTTCAGGCGGTAGCGACCGGGCGTGAGCACCGTCGTCTGCGGGCCCTTGTAGCCCTCGCCGCTGCGCAGGAACTCCGCGGCGTCGAGCATCCGGGCCAGGTCCTGCTCGGGCCATTCCGGCGCGAAGACCGAGCCGGTCGGCAGGGGCTTGCCGTCGGCGGTGGTGAGCAGGCCGACCTCGTCGTCCTGGATCTCGACCACCGGGAAGATCGTGACGTCGTACACCACGGGCCAGAGCCACAGGTGCCAGCCGGGGCCGAGCACTTTGGCCTGCGGCCCCGTTTCGCCTCCGGTCGCGAGGATCGCGCCCTCCGGCAGCGGCTTGGCGCCGACATTCTTCGTCACCACGCCCACCTGGTCGGCGCCGACATGGCGCAGCGACGAGAGCATGATCACGGCGAAGATGGTCACGGCGCCCGCCGCGACCACGCCGCCGGCGCGCGGCCCGCCGGCGGGATGACGGCTGACGATGACGGCGACGCCCGCGACGATGGCGAGCGCCACGATGAGAAGGACGATCTGCAGCATTGTTCCACCTCCCGAGAAAGACCCCGAGGGCCGCGCAGAACGGCTCCGGGGAAGACCACCTGACGCACAGTTATACCGGAACCGGGGGCGCGGATTTCAGGAGGACCCCGGCTCCACCGCTCCTGCAGAACCCGGAGCGCGAGCGACGGGCCCCGGGCGCGGGCATGTGATGACTCGCAGTTCGGCAGGACGCGCACGAGGCCCCGCGCTTGCGCTTGGGGCTCCGTCAGACAGGGAGCCCGGCCTTAGCCGATGCCGTCCTTCTGGGCCATCATCTTGATCATGTCCACGCAGCGGGCGGCGTAGCCGGCCTCGTTGTCGTACCAGGACACGATCTTGAAGAAGTTCTTGTTCAGCTCGATGCCCGCCAGGGCGTCGAAGATCGAAGAGCGCCGGTCGCCGATGAAGTCGCTGCTGACGACCTCCTCGTCGGTGTAGCCCAGCACGCCGAGCATGGAGCCCTCGCTGGCCGCCTTCATCGCCGCGTTGATCTCCGCGAGCGTCGTGGACTTGCTCGTGCGGAAGGTCAGGTCCACGCAGGAGACATCCGCCGTGGGCACGCGGAAGGACATGCCGGTGAGCTTGCCCTTGAGCGCCGGGATGCACAGGGCGACGGCCTTCGCGGCGCCGGTGCTGGCGGGGATGATGTTCATGTAGCCATTCCGCCCGCCGCGCCAGTCCTTCTTGCTGGGCCCGTCCTGCGTCGGCTGCGTCGCGGTGACGGCGTGGATGGTCGTCATCAGGCCCTCTTCGAGGCCGAACGAATCGTGCACGACCTTGGCGATGGGCGCCAGGCAGTTGGTGGTGCAGGAGGCGTTGGAGACGATCAGGTGCTTGGCGGGGTCGTAGATCTCGTGGTTGACCTTGTAGCACATGGTCGGCACGGTGTCGGTGGTCTTGGTGGGCGCGGAGATGAGCACGCGCTTTGCGCCCGCCGCCAGGTGCTTGCTGGCGTTGTCGTGGTCCGTGAAGAGCCCGGTGGACTCCAGGACATACTGCACGCCCATGTCCTTCCAGGGGATCTTGCCCGGGTCCTTCTCGGCGAAGGTCTTGGTCGTGCGCCCGTCCACCGTGAAGGAGTTGTCCGTCGCGGAGATCGCGCGACGGAACTGGCCGTGCATCGTGTCGTACTTCAGCAGGTACGCGAGGTTGTCCGCGGGGACCAGGTCGTTGACGGCCGCGACCTCGACCCCCTGGTCGAAGCCCATGCGGCAGACGAGGCGACCGATGCGACCGAAACCGTTGATGCCGATGCGGATGGCCATGAGTGGGAACCCTCCGAACAGGTGCGAACGAGGCGGGCTGGGGGGCAAGGGTAGGAGGCCCGGACGGCGGCGTTCAACCACGCCCTTCCCGCCCGCCGAGCCTCACGCCCCGCCCCACTATCTACACTGATCCCCGTGCCCCTGCTCGAAGCGACCAAGCTGGTCAAGCGCTACTCCGGCCGCACCGTCGTGGACGGCGTCTCGTTCCATGTGGACCGGGCCGAGATCGTGGGCCTGCTGGGCCGCAACGGCGCCGGCAAGACCACCTCCTTCCGTATCACGATCGGCATGATCGACGCCGACGGCGGCAAGGTCGTCTTCGACGGGCGGGACATCTCCAGCCTCCCCATGTACCGCCGGGCCCGGCGCGGCATGGGCTACCTCAGCCAGGAGCCCTCCTGCTTCACCCGGCTCAGCGTCGAGGAGAACCTCCTGGCCATCCTCGAGGTCACCCGGCTCAGCCGGCGCGACCAGCGCCGGCGCTGCGTCGAGCTGCTCGAACAGTTCGGCCTGACCCACAAGGCCCACGACCAGGCCCGCACCTGCTCCGGCGGCGAGCGCCGCAAGCTGGAGATCGCCCGCGCCCTGGTCACCGAGCCCCGGCTGGTCCTGCTGGACGAGCCGTTCAGCGGCGTGGACCCCCTCGCCGTCGAGGACCTGCAGCGCGAGATCCGGCGCCTGGTGGACATGGGCATCGCCGTCCTCATCACCGACCACAATGTCCAGCAGACCCTGCGCGTCTGCGACCGGGCGTACATCATCAACGAGGGCAAGGTCCTCACCGAGGGCACGCCCCGGGCGCTCATCAACGACGACCTGGTCAAGCGCCACTACATCGGCTCGATGTTCCGGGGGGACGAGTTCGACGATCGGCCCATCATCTCCCCCGCGGGCGCCGACGCCCCGAGGTAATCTGCACGCCATGCGCCGCGCCGCCCAGCTGCTCCTGCGACTCGCCCTCCCCGCCGCGGCGCTGGGCGCGCTCGCCGGCTGCCTGGAGCGCCGGCTCTACATCACCTCCGACCCGCCGGGCGCCCTGGTCCGCCTGAACGATGTGGACATGGGGCGCACACCGCTCGAGGTCGATTTCGAGTGGTACGGGACCTACGACGTCCGCCTGGAGCTGGACGGCTACGAGCCACTGGCCACCAGCGCCGAGGCCGACATGCCCGTCCAGGAATGGCCCGGCATCGACCTGGTGACGATGGCGCTGCCGATGAAGTTCAAGAACGAGGTCCGCTGGCACTTCGCGTTGGAGCCGCAGTCCACCGACCCCGCCGACGCCATCGCCCGCGGCCGCGACCTCCGCGCGATGATGGCGGCGCAGGTCGTCGAGCAGGCGCCCGCCGACGCGGGATCCGAGGCCGAGGTCGAGATCGATGTCGCGCCGACGCCGGCCCCGGCCCCGGCCCCGGAATCCGAGGCCGAGTCCTTCCCGCCCATCGGCGGCGAGGAGAACCCGCCGGCGCTGGAGCCGGTGACCGAGCCGATCGGCAGCCCGCCCGAGAGCGCGCCGCCACAGCGCTGATTCCTCAGGGGCAGGCCTCGTTGAACGACGAGATGATCAGGTTCAGGTCGGAGAAGTTGACCGCGCCGTCGCCGTTCACATCGCCGACCAGGCACGGGCCGCTCGTATTGAACGCCGAGATAACGATGTTCAGGTCGGCGAAGCCGATCAGGTCGTCGCCGTTGATGTCCAGGCCGCAGGGGATGGAGGATCCGACGAAGTGCGTCGGGTCCTCGAGGTTGATCCACCCGACATTCTCGCCCCAGACATAGCCGCGGAAACGCCCCGCCGAGGCGATGAACCTGGCCTGCTGGCCGAAGCCCGAGAGCGAGGCACGGGTGTCGAAGTTGATCCACCCGATGTTCTCGCCCCAGGCGAAACCGGTGAGTTCGCCGCTGGGCAGGATGTTCACACCGAAGTCCGCGCCGGAGGTGTTGGCGTACATGCCGCAGTTGGCCGGCCCCTGCCCGACATTGATCCAGCCGACATTCTCCCCCCAGATGAAGCCGCGCAGGAAGTTGTCGTGCACCTCGACGCCGGAGACGCCGCCGTTCGCGTCGCGCCAGTTCGTCCAGCCGATGTTCTCGCCCCAGGCGAACTTGTGCGCGGGGTCGATGGTGGACGCGGCGAAGGCGCCGGAGGCGCAGGCAAGCGCCGCTGCTGCGATGCGGAGGCAGATCATGACCGCCATTGTCCGGACATTGCCCCCGGGGTCAATAGGCGACCCCGGCTTTTCGACCGCCTTCTAGCGGAGCCCGGGCTAGGGGCAGGGCTGGTTATACGACGACAGGAGGAGGTTCAGGTCGGCGAAGTTGACCACCTGGTCCCCGTTCACATCGCCGACGAGACACGGGCCGGTCAGGTTGAACGAGGAGAGGAGCACATTCAGGTCGCCGAAGCTGATCACCGAGTCGCCATTGAGATCCAGGCCGCAGGGCAAGTCGGAGCCGACGAAGTGCGACGCGTCGTGCAGGTTGATCCAGCCGACATTGGAGCCCCAGGCGTAGCCCCGGAACCTCCCGGCCGCGAAGTCGAAGCGGGCCTGCTCCCCGAACCCCGAGAGCGAGGCGCGGGTGTCGAAGTTGATCCAGCCGATGTTCTCGCCCCAGCCGTAGCCGGACAGGTCGCCGCCGGGCAGGATGTTCACGCCAAAGTCCGCGGCGTTCGCGTTGGCGTAAGACGAGCAATTCGTCGGCCCCTGCCCCAGATGGATCCAGCCGATGTTCTCGCCCCAGACGAACCCGACGAGGTAGGTGGACTCGACGCGGACGCCGCTCGCGCCGCCGTTCGCGTCCCTCCAGTTCGTCCAGCCGATGTTCTCGCCCCAGGCGAACTTGTT
>CALKYH010000003.1 GCA_938003595.1 uncultured bacterium | reverse complement strand
ACCCCCGACCTCCTGCCCCGCGGCGTCTCCGGCGCGCTCCACCCCGTCCTGCCGTGGTACTCCTCGCTCGTGCAGGACATCGCCACGCGCCTGGACCAGAGCGTGGACGACTTCATCGGCAGCCGCTTCGAAATGGCCTACCCGCCGGTCTGCACCACGCTGAGCCGACGCTTCGACATCGGCCCCAAGCCCAGCTGACGAGCCCGGCGACTACGCCCATGCGCCCGGCCCGCGCCCGGTCTACTGGTGATAGTGCCCGAGCAGGAGGTTGAGGTCCGCGAAGCCAACCTGCTCGTCGCCATCCAGATCGGCCGGATTCAGCGGCCCGGTCTGGCCCCAGCGATCCAGCAGCAGGTTCAGGTCCGCGAACGCCACCTCGCCGTCGCCGTCGAGGTCCGCCGCGGGCGTGCTCACCAGCGCCACGCGCCCCAGCGCCTCGAGCCACGCGCCGGCCAGCAGCTCATTCCCGCGCTGGCTGATGTGGTTCGGGTCCGATCGCAAGCCGTCCGCGAACTGGTTCGCGAGCGTCCCGATCCGCGGGTCGCGCAGCAGGCTCACCGCCGGCAGGCCCTCGATCGCCGCGTTCTCCAGGATGTACCAGTGCCAGACCTCCGACGCGACCGAGTGCGTCATGTCGCCGAGCCACGCCAGAGACACGCCCGGCGCCCCGCTGCGCACCAGCGCCGCGATCGCCGACATCGACGGCGTGCTGCTCGCCTGCTGCGCGAACATCTGCAGCCAGATGTCCGGGGCCAACTCCCGAACCACAGCCGGAATAGACCCCGAGAAGGTCTCCTCCTGCTGCGTGTCGTAGCCGTTCCCGCCCCAGCCGAAGGTCCCGATCACGAACCCGTCCACGCCCTCCCGCCACGCGCTCAGCGAGAAGACCTCCACCGTGCGCCCCGGCCCGACGGAGTCCAGCCTCAGACCGCGCCACACCGCCGGGTCGCCTGCGCCGACCGCCGGAGCCTCGGCGCCGATGGCCTCGTACGACCACGGCCCGAACTCCAGCGTCGCCCCCGCGTTCGGCGCGGACACGAACCGGTGCTCCAGCGTCAGTTGCGTCCGCACTGGACCATCGAGCAGGTCGATCTCGCTCACCACGGAGATTCGCCCGCCGCCAGCGAACACCGCCCAGCCGGCCTCGATCACCCCGGTCAGATCGCCCGCCAGCGTCAGCGTGCGCTGTGTGCCCGAGTAGCTGTCGCCCGCCCCCATCGCGCGCGACCACACCGTCGTGCTCAGATCCAGCTCCTCCGGCGCGCCCACGCCGAAGCCCTCCATCCCCTGCTCCGCCGCGGCGCTCGGCGTCCAGCGCAGCCGCCCCGCCCCGGGGCGACGCAGCACATGGGCTCGCAGCTCCAGCGGCGCATCCGCAGTCATCATCCCCGCGGGCCCGGCCCGCAGGATGTACGAAGCGCCCTCCGACAGTCGCAGCCCCCGCCCGGGGCCGATGCTCCCGGCCTTCACCGAGCCCGTCCAGAACCGCGAGAAGTCCATCTGCGCAATGTCGTCGACCTGCCCTGAAAGGAACGGCGCCGCATGGCCGCAGTCGAGCCCGAACCACGGACCAGTCCCCGTGGACGCGGGCCGGTTGATCACCCCCGCGATCCGCGGCTCGAGCAAAGCGATGAAGCCGTGCGCGTAGTTGCCCGGCGACTGTCCAGTGCCGTCGTTCGATCGCACGGCGCGGCTGTTCGCGCTCGTGACCACACGCACCAGGCCCAGCGGCCCCGACAGCAGGCGCCGGATCTCGCCCGCAGGGCCCTCGACCTCGCTCCAGGCCGGCAGGGTCGTGGTCGGCACGACCGCCCGCACGAGAAACTCCCCGGAGCCCGTGTCGTACGGCGACACATGCCGCACCAAGCCCGCGACCTCCGTCGGTCGGACGACATCATCGCGGAACCCCAGGTACACCTCGGTCCGATCCATCACGATGGTGTTCCACTCTGTGGCTTCGCTGCCCGGCCACGACGCCCGCGCCTCGCTCGGCGTCTCCTCCAGAAGTCCGTCGGCCGGCTCGGTCGCCATCGCGTGCCCAATCATCCATGAACACCCCGCCTCACCGGACATCGACCCGCCGCCGCCCAGCGTCGAGAGCGTTTGCAGCGCATTGAACTCCCGCGTGGCCCACACCGCCGCCATGTCCGAGCCCGACAGCGCCTCGGTCCGCAGGGCCAGCGCCCCGACCACGCCCGCCATCGCCGGTGCGCCGCCGAACCCGCCGATCGTCACACCCGACGCCGTGTTGCCGGGCACGAACGAAGCGTCAACCACCTCGACCGAGTCCGCGCCGTCGCCCTCGGTGCAGCGCCAGAGCCCCAGCGCGCCGCTCGACGCATCGAACGACACGCCCACCAACGCCCAGCGCCCCGCCTCCAACGGACGAGTCGAAGTGACGGCCATCGCCGCGCGATCCGGCCCATCGGACATGATCTCCGCGGAGATTCTCCCGTCCCGCTCCATCCAGATGCGCAGGAGCCCCTCCACTTCCGCAATCGCGCACGCCTCGCCGTCTATCGAGGCCGGTAGAACCCATGCCAGCGCCGTAAAGGACGAGCCCGAGGCCGCCGCCCACGCACCCGCCGAAGGCACGCGCACCGATGCGTCCGCGCTCACGAACTCCAGAGACGCACCCGCCGACCACGACGCAGCCAACGCCGCAACGATGACGCCCGCCCGGCCTCGCCGGGCCAGTAAAGCCGATGATTCCAACATGACCTGCCCAGGCCTCCCCAGTCGGCGCCGCGGTCCACGAGCAAGCGCCACACGCGCCCCGCTCCGCGGACCTCGCGCGGCCCCTGGGGCCCCGCGTGGCCGGTGAACAACGGGCGAAACATCGTCGGCGTCGATGACGACTACCTGTCAGCGTTCCGCCGCTGATGCCCGATTTCCCGGCGCCGAGAGCCCGCAGAGCCCGCCAGACAACCTCCCGGGCGCACCGCTCTACACTGGGCCCGGATCAACCGTTCCCCGACCCGCCCGGAAGGCCCCCCTCGCGCCGCCCGGGCCGCACGCGCATGCGCCCCGAACCCCCCGCCATCCTCGACGCCCTCGCCCAGCACCCGTCCATGCGGGCCCTCGCCGATGCGCTCAACCAGTCCCGACGCGTCGTCGCGATCGGTTCCTCAGGCTCCTCCACCGCGCTCGTCGCCGCGGCGCTCGCGCTCCGCTTCGATCGCCCCATCATCCTCGTCGTCGCCCACCTCGACGAGGCCGACGACACCGCCGACGAGATCAACGACTTTCTCCCTGCTGACGGCTCCCCCGCCGCGCTCAGGTTTCCCGCGCTCGAAGTCCTCCCCGGTGAGACCCGCGCCTCGCTCGAGCTCTTCGCCGAACGCGCCGCTGTGCAGCGCGCCATCATCGAGGGCCGCACGCCGCGCGTCCTGGTCTGCCCCGTTCAGGCGCTGATGCAGGCCGTCCCCGCGCCCAAGCGGCTGGACGCCCTCACCCTCCGCCTGCGCAAGGGCCAGTCCATCTCGCCCGACGCCGTCACCCGCTGGCTCGACCAGGCCGGCTACGAGCGCTCCGACGCCGTCGAGGAGCCCGGCCAGTTCGCGGTGCGAGGAGGCATCATCGATGTCTTCCCCGCCGGCGCCGCCGTCCGCGCCGAGAGCCGCGCCGCCGGCGACCAGTCCTCCTCCCCCGTGCGCCTCGACTTCTTCGGCGACGACCTCGAGACCATCGCCCTCTTCGACGCCGACACCATGGGCTCCGGCGCCAGGCTCGACGAACTCGAACTCGTCGGCGCCAACCTCGACGCCATCCTCAACGACGACAACGCCCTCTCGCTGCTCGATCTTCTCCCCGCCGACAGCGCCGCGCTGCTCCACGAAACCCTCGAAGTCTCCGAGCAGGCCCGCGGCTACTTCGAGCGTGTCTCCGACGCCCGCGGCCTCTTCGGGCCCCCCGCCGTCCTCAAGAAACTCCACGACCGATTCCGCGGCTTCGCCGAGATCAACCAGTTCTCCGCCGGCGCCGCCAGCGCCGACCAGCGCCTCGAGTTGCCCGTCCGCGCCCTGCCCGGCTTCTCGCAGAACGCCTCCGAGGCCGCGGCGGAACTCGGCGCCATGGCCGCCGACCACCAGGTCCACGCCCTCTCGCAGAACGACGGCGAACACCAGCGCCTGGGCGAGCTGATCGACGAGTTCGCCCCCTCCGCCGCCGCGAAGATCCAACGCCAGGTCCGCTTCCTCCACCGCGGCTTCGTCTGGGAGCGCGACGGCGCCCCCCCGCTCGCCCTCGTTCCCACGCACGAGCTGCTGCACCGCTACCACACGCGCCGGCGCCTGCGCCGCCTCAAGACCGGCCGCCCCGCGGATGTTTTCCTCGACCTCCAGCCCGGCGACTTCGTCGTCCACGCCGATCACGGCGTCGCCAAGTTCGTCGGCCTGCGCACCATCAAGCCCGCCAAGCTCACCGCCGAGAAGCTCCAGGACCGCAGCGACAACCCCGCCGAGGAGTACCTCGTCCTGGAGTTCGCCGGGCGCGCCAAGCTCAATGTCCCCGCCTCGAAGATCGAGATGGTGCAGAAGTATGTCGGCGGCTTCAAGGGCGCGCCGCCGCTGTCCACCATCGGCGGCAAGAAGTGGCAGAGCCAGATGGACCGCACCGGCGAAGCCGTGCGCGACCTGGCCGCCGAGATGCTCCGCGTCCAGGCCGCGCGGGCCGCCCTTCCGGGAGTCCGCTACCCCGCCGACACCGCCTGGCAGAAGGAGTTCGAGGCCGAGTTCCCCTACCAGGAGACCGACGACCAGCTCGCGTCGCTGGCCGAGATCAAGAAGGACATGCAGTCCCCGCGCCCGATGGACCGCCTGCTCTGCGGCGATGTCGGCTACGGCAAGACCGAACTGGCCATCC
>CALKYH010000002.1 GCA_938003595.1 uncultured bacterium | reverse complement strand
CGCATCTCGTTGGGCAGCCCCAGCCAGTTGGCCGTCGCGCCCGTCGCGATGATGACCGCGTGCGCGAGGACCTCCTTGCCCTCCTCGGTCGTCAGCTTGAAGGGCCGCTTCGAGAAATCGCACGAGGCGATGTCCTCCGCCACCACCACCGTGCCGAAGCGCTCGGCCTGCTTCTGGAACAGCTCCATCATCGCCGGGCCGGTCACGCCCTCGGGGAACCCGGGGTAGTTCTCGACATCCGTCGTGAGCATGAGCTGCCCGCCCGGCAGCGTGATCGAGGGATCCTGCTTGGGCGTGCCCGTATAGACGACGGGCGCGAGATTCGCCCGCGCCGCGTACAGGGCGGCGGTCCAGCCCGCGGGCCCCGAACCGATGATCACGACCTTGTGTGCTTGCATGCTGTGGTGATGGTCCTTCCGCCGATGGCTCAGTCGATCCGCCGGCGCGGGTTGTTGCTCGGGGCGTTATTGCCGGCGCTGTCGCTGGCGCCCTTGGTCTCGACAATGACCTTCGACACCGGCGCCAGCATCAGCGGCTCGTAGTCGATCCAGTTCGCGGACAGCGAGGTCGGCGCGACGCCCGCGGTCTTCAGCTCCGCCCGGACCAGCGACAGCAGCGGGGGCCAGTAGAGGATGTCCGACCCGCCCTCGCCGACGCTCTTCGCCCACTCGCCCACCTGGTCCGTGCCCGCCGAATAGAGCACGAAGGTGGTGTCGTCGAGCGGGACCGAGAACGACGGCGCGCCGCCCAGCGGCGACCGGCCCTCCGTGGACGCCGCCAGACCCTTCGCCCGACGCGCCGCCCGCGCCGCCGTGACCTCTTCGAAGACCTGCTGCAGCTTGCCGCGCGCCTGGGCGATCTCGGCGATCTTCGCGCCCATCTCGTACAGCGCGCTCGTGTACGCCGCGGTGTCGTTGCTCTTCTCCGCCCGATCAGCCGCGGCCTCGAAGCTGCGCCATTCGCTCAGCGTCGCGCGCAGCTCGACCACGGTCTTGCCCATGTACTCGGTGAAGTATTTCTCAAGCTCCGGAGAGTTCTCCGGCAGATCGATCCCTCGCGGATCTTCCTGGTACTCCACCAACGCAGAGCCGAGCAGCAGCCGAACCTTGTCGAGCGTGATCTCCTCTTCCGGCATCCCTTCCGGCGGGCCGCCGGCGCCCAGCACCGCGATGACATGCGGCTTGGGCAGCTCCCGCTCGCCCCGCGGCTGGTCGCGGATCGGCACGAAGAACTCGAAGGTGTTCCCGTCCTTGCTCCAGGGGTCGCGCTCCAGCTCCTTGATGTAGGTCGGCCTCGTCAGCGCCAGCTCCGACGGGAAGGTGTTGTTCCGGCGTTCGAACGCCAGCGCCGCCAGGCCAGCGCGCGTCGCCGCGAGCTCGGCTCGCAGCGCCTGGCGCTCGGCGAACAGCGCGTCGGTCGGGCCCATCACCGCCTCGACCATGGCGAACTTGCCCTTCTCCAGACGGTCGTAGTCCGACGGCGCATCCAGCGCCCGGTCGAACGCCGGCAGGTTCCAGCGGTACTGCCAGCCGCCGAAGACATCGGCCACCGCGTCGATCGTGTCGAAGGTCCCCGCCTGCGCCGGCGCCAGCGCCTGCCAGCGCGCCGACTCGCCGAACAACGCCAGCGGACGATCCTTCGCGCTCAGCCGCGCCATGGTCGCGCCGAACACATCGGGGTTCGGGCCCTGCCGATCGATGTACGCCTGCTCCACGATCTGCTCGGCCGCCAGGTGGTCCGCCTTGGGCAGCACGAGCCGATCCAGCCGGATCTGCGCCGCCTCGGCCCGGTCGATGACCTCCTTGATCTGCGTGTCGGTCAGGTGGTCGCGGTAGGTCCACGCGACATCGCGGATGCGCTCCAGCCCGTGCGCCATCGTGGCCAGGCCCCACGCGCTCTCCGCCGCATACTCGCGGTCCGCCATCTGCCGCCCCAGCTGCACCAGGTCCGCGAGCAGACCCAGCGCCTCCGCCGGCTGTCCCGACTCGCCCAGGCGCGTGGCCTCGACCTGCGTCAGCGCCGCCAGATTGTCCAGCCCGCGCAGGTAGTGGAACTGCGCCGCCGCGAGCAGCGGGGGCGTTCCCAGGTCCACATACATCCCCGCGCTCTTCCACTCCGCGGGAACCTGATCGGCGCCGTAGAGCAGCAGGAACGCCATCGTCTTGTCGCTCTCGCCGATTTTCTGCAGGGCGTCGATCGCCGCACGCTGGGGCGCGCCCTGCGCCCAGGCGTCCGCCTGGGACCACAGCGCATCGCCCGGGGCGATCAGCGCCGCGCGGAGCGGCGTCGCCAGCTCGGCCGGCGGCGCGTCCATCGCGCCCAGGGCCGGCAGCAGGATCTTCTCCGATCGCTGGTCGTCCGGGAGCATCCGGTCGCGACCGCGGTAGATGTCGTTCACCTTGGCGACCCACGCCGCCGGGTCCGCCGCCGCGACGCCCGACAGGGCCAGCCCCGCCGCCAACGCCGCCGTCGCCGCGAATCCGCCCAGCCCCCGAACCATTCGACCCTGCGCCATGCTGCGCTCCTTGCTGATGCCAATCCGAGCCCTGCGGGCCTCGTCTCCGGGCCCCGCCAAGCCACTATAGCCGCCCCTCTCCGCCCACCCTGATCCCCCGACCGGCGCTCCCCTCGACGCCCCGCACGCCCACGCTCCCGGACCTACACTCTCCGCCCCGCGGAGGGCGACCAACGGGCGTCGAACCCCAACCCGCGACACAACCAGCAAGCTGCCCCGGAGCATCCCGCCAAGCCGCGGCCACCGGGTGGAGGTACGAGCGATGATCGTCGGTGTCCCTGCCGAAGTGAAGTCGGACGAGTCCCGCGTTGGCCTGCTCCCAGTCGGAGCCGAGCTGCTGACGCGCGACGGCCACCAGGTGTTCGTGCAGCGCGGCGCCGGCGAGGGCGCGGGCTTCCCCGACGAGCTGTACATCGAGTCCGGCGCCACCATGGTGGACTCCGCCGCCGATGTCTGGTCCAAGGCCGAGATGATCATCAAGGTGAAGGAGCCCCAGCCGCAGGAGATCGCCAAGATGCGACGCGGCCAGGTGGTCTTCACTTACTTCCATTTCGCCGCGGACGAAGACATGACCCGCGGCTGCCTCGACAAGGGCGTCACCTCGATCGTCTACGAGACCCTCGAGCAGCCCGGCCCCACCGGCCGACCCACCCTGCCCCTGCTCACCCCCATGAGCGAGGTCGCCGGCAAGATGTCCGTGCAGGAAGGCGCCAAGTTCCTCGAGCGCCCCCAGGGCGGGCGCGGCATCCTGCTCGGCGGCATCCCCGGCGTCTCCCCCGCCAAGGTCGTGGTGCTCGGCGCCGGCATCGTCGGCACCTGCGCCGCCCGCATGGCCGCGGGCCTGGGCGCCAATGTCATCATCATGGATGTCGACATCGAGCGCCTGCGCTTCCTCGACATGACGATGCCCCCGAACATCCGCACGGTCTTCTCCGAGCCCCACGCGATCCGCCACCATGTCCACGACGCGGACCTGGTGATCGGCGCCGTGCTCATCGTCGCCGCCAAGGCCCCCCGCCTGGTCACCCGCGAAGACCTCTCGATGATGAAGCCCGGCGCGGTGATGGTGGATGTCGCCATCGACCAGGGCGGCTGCTTCGAGACCAGCCGCGCGACCACGCACAGCAACCCCATCTACACCATCGACGGCGTCATCCACTACTGCGTGGCCAACATGCCCGGCGCCGTGCCCCGCACCAGCACCCAGGGCCTGACCAACGCCACGCTGCCGTGGGCGGTGAAGATTGCCAACCAGGGCTGGAAGGCCATCGCCAAGCGCGACCCCGGCTTCGCCAAGGCCATCGGCACCGAGGACGGCAAGCTCTACAGC
>CALKYH010000001.1 GCA_938003595.1 uncultured bacterium | reverse complement strand
GAGGACATGACCGGCGACGGCTTCATCGGCTTCGCGGACCTCTCCGCGCTGCTCGACGCCTTCAACGACATCGATAGCCCCGGCATGCTCCCCGCCGACATCGACGGCGACGGGCAGGTGAGCTTCGCCGACCTCAACCTCATCCTCGCGGCGTTCAACTCCGGCTGCTGATCAGGGCCTCACGCAACCGTGTGTTCCGGCCCCTCTCGGCGCTCCTTCGCCGGCTCCGCCGTATGCTGCGCTGTTCCCCACCCCCAACGGAGCCACCCCATGCGCCTCTCGAACGCCGTGCTCGCCTGCGCCGCCGCCTCGATCTGGTTCGGCGCCTCGACCGGGGCCGCGCCCGCGGACGAGGCGCTCCGGGCGCTCATCGAGGGCAACGCCCGGTTCGTCGCCGGCGCGCCCACGAACCCGAACTCGGGGCTGGAGCGCGTCTCCGAGACCGCCGCGGGCCAGCATCCGTTCGTCACCGTGCTGGGCTGCGCCGATTCGCGGGCCCCGGTGGAGCGGATCTTCGATCAGGGCATCGGCGATGTCTTCGTGATCCGCGTGGCGGGCAATGTCGCCGCCGTGAACGAGATCGGCACCGCCGAGTACGGCACGGCCCACCTGGGCACGCCGCTGATCGTCGTGCTGGGGCACACCAAGTGCGGCGCCGTGTCGGCCGTGGTCGAAGGCGCCGAGGTCCACGGCAACATCCCGGCCCTGGTGAGCACGATCGTCCCCGCCGTCGAGGCGACGCGCGCCGCCCATCCCGACGCGGACAACGCCACGCTGATCCCCCTGGCCATCCACGCCAATGTGCTCCAGAGCATGGAGGACATCCTCACGCACAGCGAGGTGATCGCCGGGCTCATCGAGCAGGGCCAGGTCCGCATGGTGGGGGCCCTGTACGACATCGCCACCGGCGAGGTCGTCTGGATCGGCGAGCACCCCGAGCAGGCCGCGCTCCTCGAAGCCGCCGCGGCCCCCGCCGGCCACTGAACCAGCGCGCCCGCCGGCCCCGACTCTCCGAATGTTTCACGTGAAACATCGGCGCGCCCCGGATCCCGGCCCCGGGGGCCCCGATGCCCTCTGCGCAGCCCCCTCCCCGCCCGGCTTTCGCTCCCTGCCCCGCTACACTTCCGGGCTCCATGTCCCGCAGCATCCTCATCACGGGCCTCGGCGTCGTCTCGCCCTTCGGCGTGGGCGTGGACGCCCTCTGGGAGGGCCTTCTGGCCGGTGAGTCCCGCGTGCGGCCCATCGAGCGGTTCGACCCTTCCGGCTTCCGCTGCCGCCTGGCCGGCGAGGTCCGGGATTTCGCCGCCAAGGACCATGTCCCCAAGGCCTACCGCAAGGCGGTCAAGGTCATGGCCCGGGACATCGAGCTGGCCGTCGGCGCCGCGAAGAACGCCGTCGAGCACGCCGGCATCCTGACCAAGGGCATCCTGCCCGAGGGCTCGACCGACGCCCCGACCTACGCCCCCAACCGCGTGGGGTGCCACATCGGGGCGGGCCTCATCGCCGCCGAGACCGACGAGTTGACCGGCGCCCTGGCCACCGCCCGCACCGCCGACGGCGCCTTCGACCTGCGCACCTGGGGCGAGAGCGGCGTGAACAACCTCCAGCCCCTGTGGCTGCTGAAGTACCTGCCCAACATGCTCGCCTGCCATGTGACCATCATCCACGATGCGCAGGGCCCCTCGAACACCATCACCTGCGCCGAGGCCTCCGGCGGGCTGAGCATCGGCGAGTCGATGCGCGTCATCGAGCGCGGCGACGCGGACCTGTGCTTCTCCGGCGGCGCCGAGTCCAAGATCAACCTCATGGGCGTCCTGCGCATGGACCTGGCCGGTCGCCTGGCCGCCACCGGCGACGAGCAGGACGGCGCCAGGGTCATCCGCCCCTACGACAAGGCCGCGCCCGGCGGCGCGCTGGGCGAGGCCGGCGCCATCGTCATGCTCGAGGCCGCGGACACCGCCAAGCAGCGCGGCGCCAAGGCGTACGCGGAGTTCGTGGGCTTCGGCGCCGGGCAGTCGCCCTGGTCCAACGACCCCGAGGCCCGCGCCGAGGGCCTGATCGGCGCCATCGAGGGCGCTCTTGAAGACGCCGGCGTCCGCGCCCAGGACATCGATGCGATCGTGCCGCACGGCTCCGGCATCCGCGAGGTGGACGCCGAAGAGGCCGCGGCGCTGCGTCGAGTGTTCGGCGCGAAGCTCAAGGACATCCCTCTCATCACCGTCACGCCGAACATCGGCGACACCATGGCCGGCTCGGGCGGGCTCAACGCCTGCGTGGGCGCCATGTGCCTGTCGCGCCAGGCGCTGCCGGCCCGCCTGCACGCAGGGACCACCCCGGCGGACCTGCAGGCCGGCGCCGCAGAGCAGCGGGACGCCCGCCTGCGCCATGTTCTGGTGTGCATGAACGCGATGGGCGGTCAGAACGCGGCCTTGGTGCTGCGAGCGGTGTAGTCTCTCGTCGGGAATCGACCCTTCTCTCTACCACCTCCAACCAGGAGAACAACCGTGGCATACGAACGACGCCCTCCCGTCCCGACCGAAGACCTCGACCCCCAGCTGACCGATGTGAGCCGGCGCGTGATCGGGTTCGCGATCGAGGTGCACAAGTCCCTCGGGCCGGGGTTCGATCAGAGCGTCTACGAGAAGGCCCTCACCAGCGAGCTGGACGACGCGGGGATCTCCTACAAGCTCCATCACCTGGTGCCGATCAAGTACAAGGACAAGGAGGTCGGCGCCCACAAGCTCGGCCTCTATGTCGAGGACCGCTTCGTCGTCGAGGTCATGGCCGTGCCCCGCGAGATCGACGGGCTCGACCGCACCCGCCTGCGCGCCCAGCTCCGGGCCGCGGACCTCGAGCTCGGCCTCATCATCAACTTCGGCGAGCGCCGCCTCAAGGACGGCCTCGTCCGCGTGCTGAACCCCGACAAGCTCAACGCCATGCGCGGCCACAGCGGCGGCCATGACGACGACTACGACCATCAGGACGACCACTGACGCCGTGACCGCGCCCCGCATCGTCATCACCGGAACCGGCTGGGTCACACCCCTCGGACACGACATCGAGGGCGTGTGGGCCCGCCTCATGCGCGGCGAGACCGGCGTCGGGCCCATCACGCGCTTCGACGCCGCCACCTTCACCACCAACTTCGCCGCCGAGGTCCGCGACCTCCGCCTCGAGGACTTCTTCGACGACCCCTCGGCGCACAAGCACGCGGGGCTCAACACCCGCTACGGCCTGTGCGCCGCGGCCCAGGCGTGGCGCCAGGCCGGGCTCGACAAGCCCGGCTCGGTCAACCCGCGCCGCATGGGCGTCTACCTCGGCTCCGGCGAAGGCTCGCTGGACTTCGACAACTTCATCGCCTCCAACCTCGCCGGCTGGAAGGCCGACGAGCGTCGCGTGGACGCCGCGGCCTGGGCGCGCGCCGCGTACGAACGCATGGACCGCGACCGCGAGATCGAGCAGGAGCCCAACATGCCCCTCGCGCACATCGCGGGGGAGTTCGGCGCTCGCGGGCCCTCCTACAACTGCCTCACCGCGTGCGCCGCCAGCACCCAGGCCATCGGCGAGGCGTTCGAGATCCTCCGGCGCGGCGACGCCGATGTCATGATCGCCGGCGGCGCGCACACCATGATCCATCCGCTGGGCGTCACCGGGTTCATCCGGCTCACGGCGCTGTCCAGCCGGCGCGACGATCCCCAGCACGCCAGCCGGCCCTTCGACTCCACCCGCGACGGCTTCGTCATGGGCGAGGGCTCGGGCATGCTCATCATCGAGACCCTCGACCACGCCCGCGCCCGCGGCGCCACGCCGCTGGCCGAGATCGTCGGCTACGGCTCCTCCGCCGACGCCTTCCGCATCACCGACATCCAGCCCGATGGCCTCGGCGCCCAGGCGGCGATGCACGAGGCGCTGGAGCAGGCCGGCATCGACCCGCGCGCCCAGGGCCCCGACGGCCGACCCCAGGTCCATTACATCTCGGCGCACGGCACGGGCACGAAAGAGAACGACTCCATCGAGACGCGCGGCATCCGCGCCGTGTTCGGCGACAACGCGCCGAAGGTCCCGGTGTCGTCGGTCAAGTCCATGTTCGGACACCTCATCGCCGCCGCGGGCGCGGTGGAGCTGATCACCTGCGTGCAGGCGATCCGCACCGGCTGGCTGCCGCCGACGATGAACCTCCGCTCGCCCGACCCGGTGTGCGACCTGGACTACATCCCCAACGCCGCGCGCGACCTCAGCCAGCAGGGCGTCGAGGTGTGCCTGAGCAATTCCTTCGGCTTCGGCGGTCAGAACGACACGCTCGTGGTGCGCCGGTTCCGCG